>JAJDAH010000291.1 GCA_029261965.1 Polyangiaceae bacterium | reverse complement strand
CGACGTGCCACCGCTGCGCGACTCGGACGATCTGTTCCAAACGATTCGCGACGGTGACGTTCTCTTGCAGCACCCCTACGAATCGTTCGAAGCGGTCAACGACTTTCTCACCCAGGCTGCGGACGACCCGGAAGTGCTCGCCATCAAAATGACGCTCTACCGCACGGGCGGCGAGTCGCCGATGGTCCGTGCGCTGCAGCGCGCCTCCGAGCTCGGCAAACAAGTCACTGCTCTCGTCGAGCTCAAGGCGCGATTCGACGAAGAGAGCAACATTCGGTGGGCACGCGCGCTCGAGCGCTCCGGCGTCAACGTCATGTACGGCCTGCTCGGGATGAAGCTACATGCAAAAGTGCTCATGGTCGTACGCCGGGAGCCCGGCGGCCTCCGGCGCTACGTTCACTTGGCGACGGGCAACTACAACGAGCAGACAGCGCGGCTCTATGCGGACGTTTCGCTATTCACCGCACACGAAGGAATCGCCGAGGACGCCACCTCGCTGTTCAACCTGCTCACGAGCTACAGCACGCCGACCCAGTGGAATCAGTTCATCGTAGCGCCGCTCGGACTTCACGAGGCGGTGCTGGGGTTGATTCATCGTGAAGCCGAGCACGCGCGCGCAGGGCGCCCATCGGGAATCGTCGCCAAGATGAACTCGCTGGTCGACGCGGAGGTCATTGCAGCGCTCTATGCAGCCTCGCAGGCCGGCGTGCCCATCGAACTCATCGTGCGTGGGATTTGTTGCCTACGGCCGGGCGTGCCAGGCGTCAGCGAAACCATTCGCGTCACCTGCGTCGTGGATCGTTTCCTCGAACATGCCCGCATCTTTTGCTTCAAAAACGGAGCAGGTTCGGTCAAAGGGTCCGACCGAGAAGTTTTCTGCGCCAGTGCGGACTGGATGCCCCGCAACTTCCGGCGCCGGGTCGAGGTCATGTTTCCAATACTCGACACCGCCATCCAGCAGAGGATCACCGGCGAGATACTCGGCACGATGCGCGCCGACAACGTCAAGGGCTGGATCCTCGAGAGTGACGGCACCTACCGGCGAGTCACGCCCGCCGATGGAGAACCGCGCATCCGGAGTCAAAAGCGATTCATGGAGATCGCGCACGAGCGCGCTCACGTCGAGCAGCTCAGCTTCGGCACCTCGGTCGTTCCCGATGGTCGCGGAATGGGCAAGCTCCATCGCAAGCGGAAACAGAAGAAGTCGAAGAGGAAGAAGCGTCGCAAGGACGACTGAGTCGCTCGAACCAAGGCACCTCTACATTCTTTGCCAGAGGCCGCCTTGTAGCGGCGCGTTCGTGTCGAGGCGATAGCCATGCGGCGCGAGGTCGACCCCGGGGAGGTAGCGGGCGATGACGTAGGTCGGCTTCCGGCTCAAGATGCGGTCGACCGTGGCCTTCTTCTCGTGACCCGCCTTTCCGGTACCGAGCCCCTCGACCGAAGTCCGCGCCACCTCAGGATCGATGATGCCGAAGAAGTCGTAGACATGGAGGTCGGTATAGAGCCCGAACGAGCCGATGCGCCCAGCGTAGATCGACGCCCCGGCTGAGGCGCGATCCGCCAACCAAAGTACGCCCTGCCGTTGCTGCTCCACGGCGCTGCCCCACCGTTCGACTTCGGTTGCCCCAGGACCGCGTTCGACGCCGAGAACCAAGGTCCGCAGACAGATCGCTACGGCGGCAAGCGCTGGAGCGTAGCGGCGAATCGGGAGCGGCCACGCCTTCCGAGCCGCCTTCGAACGGGTGTGCACGTGGACTCGGTAGAACGCGTGGCCGAAGAGCAAGGCCATGGCCGGGGTCAGAGGAACGAAGAACCGGTGCCCGGGGTAGAAGTCACCGCCAGCGTAGGTCACGAACACGACATGGATCCCAATCCAAGCGAGTAACGCCCTCATGACGCGGTGCCGAACGAAGACGACCGCCAGCGGGAGTAGCACTGGCAAAAATCCACGTTCGCGCAGGTATTCGACCAGATGGACGACGCCGCGATCCCACCCGTCGAAGGATTCACCGCCCAACTTCGCGTAGTACGTGTTGGGCAAGAACGCACCGTAGTAGCTGTATCGCCAAACGAAGTAGAGCCCGTAAAGGACGCAGCAGACGCCGAGCGCGACGACGACGAAACGCCGGCTCTCTCTACGGCGACGACCGAACGCTTCGACGAATTCGCTGCCAAGGAGCGCGACAGCGAGCAGCGCCCCGTCCGGGCGAGTCATGCAAAGCAGAGCCAGGGCGACGCCGGCCCACTCGGCCCGCCGGTGAGATTTCGACACGAAAGCGAGCACCGTGGCGAGGGCCAGGCACGCCACGAGATGCGTCTCCATGCCGAGGGCGGCCCAAACGGTGAACGAGTTGTCCACGAGACAGTACGCGAGTGCGCAGGTCATCGCGAACAGACCCGCACGCCGCCGCCCCCACAGCGACCGACCAATGGCGGCAAGCAACACGAGCGATATCCCGAGAAGAGCAATGTCGAGCCCGACGGCCAGGCGCACGCTGTCCGAACCGGTCAGCGCCGCGACCCAGTGGACTGGTGCCAAGAGTAGGACCCACAGGAAACACGTGTACCCCTCGACACGCTCGCCGAGGTTGAACACCAGCCCATTACCGAGCGCCAAATTTCGTGCATAGGTGAGCGAGATGAGCGAATCGTCGACGACGTTGTGGAAGTAGAGCGCCGAATAGTGCGCGGCGACGAAAATGGCGACGAGCGAAGCTGCCGCACCGAGCAGCACCCACGGCTCGCGCATCCCCTTGGCCAGCTGCATGGGCGCGCTATGACACGGCCGATCCCCGGCTGAAACCTCGAGCGAGACCCCGAGCGGGCTCAGATCCGCCGACCTCTCACGGATCGCCTCGGGGTGCAGGTTCTTGCACCAGGTGGGCACGGTGTTGCAGGCCCCTTCGGCCAGGCGCCTGAATCACGACGATATTCGCTCGAAACGTAGTTGGTCCGCGGCTTGCTCTGGTCCGGTTGCCAGCCACACACGGAGCCGAACGAAAATGCCAGACCGATCCACGACGAGCGCCAATGTAGAAGCCCATCTCCGAGCCCGAGCACCCGCGGTCACGTTACGTTGCGCGAACAGCGAACAGCTCGGTCGGCTCTACGCTCGGAATTTGAAGGTCGGTCGCATGGTGTTGCCGGCTGGGGTCACCGACGAGAGAGGTGCCGTGCACGTTCGTGTGATCCTGCCGGGCGGCAAGGCGATTCTGCTCGCCGCCACGGTCACGCAGATCAACCCCGCGAGCGACAGTCTACTGAGAGTGATTTTTGCAACCTTGAGCGCGGAACAAGTCCGCGAGGTCGAGGGGCGGCTCCCGCACACTCCCCATGGAACGCCGATCGCGCGATTCGATGGCGACACCGATGACGGTCGACTCGAGGGGCTGTTTGGCCGGGTGTTCGGACCGAAAACTCCGTGACCGGAAGGAGCCCACGGCCGAACGCTACGCGCTGGACACAGTCACGCCCCGAGCGCCGCGAGCAATTCGAGCCGAAGCCCGGGGGCGCAGCTCACCAGGCTGTCCACTTGCACCAGGTCGTCTTCGCGACCATCCACCCCGAACACGGCCGCACCTGCTTCGCGAAGAATGGGCACGAGGGCAGCGTTGTCCCAAGGTTTCATCGCGGTATCGATCATGGCGTCCGCTCGACCGCTGGCCACCAGCACGTGACCGTAACAATCACCCCAACCACGGAATTGGCGCACCTTGGGCAGGAGTGAAGCGAGCTGCACCCTCGCAGGCTCGCCACCTCCTCCGAGATCGCTGAAGTGGGTTCCGGTGGCGCACAAGAGCGCGTCGCCGAGCCGCTCGCACGGCCGCGCGCGAACCGGCTTTCCGTCGAGAAACGCGCCCGTTCCACGTGCTGCCCACGCCGTCTGACCGAGCGCTGGGAAGTGCGCAACACCGACGACGGGGTCTCCATCCACCAGCAGAGAAACCAAAGTGCCGAACAACGGCACTCGACACGTGAACGACACGGTGCCGTCGATTGGGTCGACCACCCACCGATGGGAAGAACCCTCGTCGCCGGTGAGTCCGTACTCTTCGCCGAGCACCGCGTGGCCGGGATACTTTTTCTCGATGAGGGCGCGAATGCGTCGCTCGGCCGCGCGGTCCGCTTCGGTGACCGGCGAACGATCCTTCTTGAACTCGACCTCGAAGTCACCGTGGAACACCGGAAGAATTTCCCGTTCGGCTTCCTCCGCCAACTTTCGGGCGAACGCCAAGTAGTCGTCGAGCTCGGACATGTTTGGCGCTTACGAGGAGCGCCACCGCGGCGCAAGCACCCCTTGGGAAGTCAGCTGGGGAAGCTCAGCTGGCTTCGTCTACGGCGCGGAGAAGCGCTTGTGAAACCGCGGGCTGGAGCGCCTCGAACCGCACGCCAAAACCGCGTTCGTCGCCCCAAGCCACGACCGACGGGATGCGAACCAGCTGTCCCGAGACGTAGAGCACGAGCGTCAATTGGCTCCCGTAGCTCGGAACGACATCACTCTCGACGAACACGCCGCCCACCCCAACGTCGGTGATCCGCGCCGGAATCGCTGCGGCGTTCTCCCTCTCGATGGCCGCCGGCAACTCGACATGCACGCGGGTGAGCCGTCGCCGCTCGGACGCGATGGCATGCTCGCCGGACTCCGGGCTGATTGAGTAGCGGTGTGACGTCATGGTGCTTGACTGAGGTCTGCCACCGATGCCCGAGCAAGGCGCGTCAAAAGGGGCCTGCCAGAGCTCGAAAGCTCGACAAACTTCAGTGACATCGGAAAAAATCGACTCCACCACACAAATCGCTCCCAAGAGTTGCTAAGGGAGCCGACCGTGATGCGCGCCGTTCGAGCCAAGCAACCACGCTCCGCGTTCGCGCTGCACTTCCTCGTGCTTGGAGCAGTCGCCGCGACGTCCGGCTGTTCCGACGAGAGCTCGAGCGTTTTGCCACCCGCGACGACGACGACACAAGAACATTGTGGGCGCTTCGTTTGCGCAACCGGTGGTCAAGCCTGCGTCGGCGAACGACTGACGGTTTCTTGGCGGTTTCAGGACGGGATCTCCCCGCTCACGGTCGAAACCTTGAGCCTCGAGATCGTCGGCTTGTTTGCCAGCGTCGTCGACTCGTCGACGCTCCGGCTCACGCCGTCGAGCGAGACTTCCGGCGAGTTCACGGTGCAATGCCGAACGCCGGGGCGCAACAACCCGTCATTGAAGTTTCGTGCCTCCGACACGACCGACCACGCGATGCCGTTCATCTCATGTGACAACTGCTCGCCCGGCAGTGGTGGAGCCCCATCGATGTGAGCGCCGCGAGCCGCCAGGTGACGCGGAGTCCGAGACTCGTCGGGCTGTGGCTGTCCCTCGCCTGCCTAGGTGCTGCGTGCGAACGCTCCAAGCCGGACGCCGAGACCCCGAAACCCGCCGCCAAAGCTCCCTAGCGGCCCTCACCCCTTCCAAGTAGAAACCACGTCGAGGTGGTCTCGGTCAGGCGAATCCTCCACGAGTTCCACTGCAACACGAAGTCTTTGACCAACGAGGTGAAGGGCCATGACGCTTCGCTCAGAACAGAAGCGCAAAACCCGCGACGACACCCACGTTGTGCAGATTCACGTCGGAATTGCCGCCCGCCGCATCGGTCTCTCCGCCGAGACCGATGTCTGCCGTGAGCCCAGCCGTGATTCCGGCGTGTGACACCGGCGTGATGACGAGCAAGCCCTCGAGCGTGAGGTCGAACGCCGTCGTCCCGACTTCCACCGGACCGGTGTCGCTCTCGATACGAACGACGGTGATTCCGCCTCGCGGCCACAGGGCGAGGGTCTCAGAAAACGAATGCAAGTATCCCGCTCGAGGTCCGAACGCGAACGCGGTGGTATCCGGCAAATCCGCGCCGTTGACATCGCCGGATGTGTGAGCGATCCCGAAGAACCCGCCGACGGTGATCTTCTGGTTGATGACGCCATCGAACGCGATGCGTGGTGTTGCGAACGGATTGACGTTGAGAACTCCATCCGCGGGATTGTTGTTCGCGACGAGGAAGTTGAACATCAAGCCGTCGGCTTCGGTCTCGGGAAAAAACTGCGGGTCCACTTTGGCTTTCCAGAAGTGAAAGCCGGTGAGTCGCTCCGCACTGACGATGAGCCTTGCATCCGTCGCTTTCTCGGCCGACGCATGACTCGAAAGCCCGAGGACGATCGTCGCCGTCGCGAAGGACAAGAGGCCCGAGACAGGCCATGGTCGAAAAACACCGAGTCTTCGCCTTTTCATGCGTTACCTCCTCCAATCTCACGCTAGCACGAGTCGATCAGGCTAGAGCCCGAGGATCCACGCCCGCACCGCGGCGAGGCCCGTATCGTCGACGACCTCGGTGGCCAGCGGTGGCATCTGAAAAGCCGTGCCGCCGCGCGAACTCATTACGACGTGCACGGCGCTCGCGTCGGGCATGCCGGCGACGATCCGCATGGTCGTGCCCGGCACACCCCCGGAGCTCTGAAGCACGACGCCCACAGTCGTCGAGTACGTCGACGTCGTCGTGACGTCACTGAGCGAGGCCGTGTCGAGCCAGAGGTCCATGTTGATTCTGAATGCGAGGGGCGAGCGCTCGTTGTGACACGAGCCACAGTTCGAATGCAGGTAACCGAGCGCCGCCTTGGCAGTCGCGTCGCCCGGAACGACGAAGGGCGAAGAAGGCGGGTCGCTCAGCCGACCATCGGAGACGAGCGATTGAACGGTGAGGCCGCCGAGACTGTGGTCGAGCTGGATCGCGGTGACGCTCAGCAACCGGTCATCCATACTTTCGTGGCAGTCGTCGCAATCGCTCTGGCTCGGCACGTCGTGCTCCGTGCCAAGGGCGTTCGGCATGCCCGAGGGCACCGCCATCGCGTCGGTCTGAGTGGCGTTCCAGAGGTAAGCTATCTTGAGCCAGTCGTCGTCGCCGCGTTTTTCCAACAGGCGGGTTTCGACGCGCGTGCCATCACGCGTGAATTCCTTCCAGACCTTGGTCCCGATGGGGTAGCTCCAGAAATCCATCGAGCTGGTGTCGATCTGCGTCCCGGGCGGCAGCCAGAGCCAACGACGTTTGCTCGCCGAATCACTCCACAGCGGGAACTGCGGCTCGTAGCTCTCGACGCCGGGGGCGAGCACTTCCCCGCTGATGTCGGAATAGAGCCCGGTTTGCGACAGAAAAAGCGGCGCCCCGCCATCCGTGAACACGATCGGGCTGTCCGCGCCAACGTCACGGGCGACGTCATTCGCGACGTCACTCGCGACGTCGGGTGCCGCGTCGGTGCCGACGTCCGGCGGCACCGATGTTTCGATGGCCACATCCGGCGCGGCGCCCGAGTCTCGGTTCGACGAGGCGTCGTTCTCTGGGCCCGCGTCCGAGCCACCGGCGGGCGGGGAGCTACTGGAACACGATGCCAAAAGGAGCAGAACCAGCGCCCAGCTCGACCTCGGAGCCATGAGCGCACGCTAGCATTTTCGCGGCCGCGCGGCGCTCAGGGGCCCCAGGCGGCGAATTCCAGGTACTCCTCGAGATTGGTGTACTGGTCACCATCCTGATCGCCGTTGCGGTCGCTCGCGTCGTTGGGATCGAGGCCGTTCGCCAGCTCCCAGTCGTCCGCCATGCCGTCGCGATCGGCGTCGGGCACCGGCGTGCCGGACTGCAGCACCGGCCAACCCCCCACCTGATCCTGCGACCGCAAGTAGTCTTGGTAGTTTCGATTGATGACGTCCTGCACGACCCGCTCGTCGACCGGGTCTCTCTTGGTCGAAAACCCTGCTTCGGCGAGCACGCGGAAGTAGGCGTCGTTGGCGCTGCTCTCGGTCACCGGCACGTCGGGGGAGAAGAGCGGCGCGTCCGACATCTGCGACCGCACGTCGTTGTTCGCCTGGCGGATGTTCGAGTCGTCGGTGAACGCCACAGCCCACTCGTCGATGGTGTTGTCGGGCCGATGCGGACCGATGTTCCCTGCCACGTGCACCTTCAGACGGTCGGTAAACGTGTGCTTCGTCGAAATCTCGATCTCGGGCTTCCACTTCCAGAACTCTTCGGTCGCGATGTACATGTTGTTTCGGAAGTGAAAACGAAAGTCGATGGCGCTCGCTCCCGACGCGTTGTCCTCGATGCCGTGCGTGTAGCGCGAACCGCTCTCCTTGTAGTTGAAGAGCACGTTGCTCACCGCCTCCATGTAGACGTCGTATCCCTGCCCGTTGCTCGCGTCGTTCGCTTCGAACTGGGGACCTCGCATCACGAAGTTCGACACCAGATTGTGGCTGTAGGTGAGCGTCGTCGCGCTGTTGTTGAGTCCGAATGCGTGTCGATCCCCGTAGGGATGCAGCGGCGGATCGCCGAGCGGCTCCGACATGATCGACCACTGGATCGTCACGTTCTGATTCTGCACGATGCCGAAGATTTCGTCACAGCTCCAAGAGAGCGAAACGTGGTCGAAAATGATGTTTCTCGAATCGTCGATCGACACCGTGTCGAGGCCACGCGAGCTGGTTGGGCGACCGCCGGCGCGGACGTCCTTGTCGCCCCGGCGGATCCTGACGAAGCGCACGATGATGTCGCGGGCGTTTTTGATGTCGACGCTCCGCTCGGCGATCGTGATGCCATCTCCCGGCGCGGTTTGACCAGCGATGGTCAGAAAGTCCTTGTCGATGAACAACGTCGACTCGAGCTTGATGGTCCCGCCGACCTCGAAAACGATCGTTCGCGGGCCGTTGGCCGAATCGATGCCGCGGCGAAGAGACCCCGAACCCGAGTCGTCCAGATTGGTGACGTGGTAGACGTCGCCGCCTCGGCCACCCTTCGTCATCGCGCCGAACCCCTCCGCTCCGGGGAACGCGCGCAGGGGACCGGTGGCCGAGCCGCCGTGGCCACCCTGACCGCCCGCGAATCCGCCACCGCCGCCGACTCCGCCACTGCCGACTCCGCCACTGCCGACTCCACCGCTACCGGGGGTGCCCGCCGTGCCGCCTCCTGCACCCGGGGTGCCCGCCGTGCCGCCCCCCGCGCCCGGAGTGCCCGCTGTGCCGCCGCCGGCTCCACCCACCCCGGTGGGGGTTCCCGGTGTGCCCGCGCACAACTCCGGGCACTGAAAGGGGTCCTCGACGCTGCAGACACAAGCATCGATGCAGGTCGTGGCGGCTTCGCAGGTGCCGGGGGTCGCCGAGCCACCACCCCAGGGTGTCTGCCGGTCTGACCCAGCCGGCCCACAGCCCACGCAGAATCCACCAAAAAGCGCCGCGAGGCTCCAAACCGTCGAGAATTTGCGTGCAGCCATGCATCCAAGATGCGGGCGAGCGGGTTCAACGACAAATGAAAGAACCTGAAATTCGGGGGCCGTCCGACCCCCCTACCTCCAACCGCCGATGCCCAGCCGGCCCCAAGGGACCGATTTCACATCAGTATGGGCAATCGTTCTGGCGTCGCCGAGCGGGAACGTCTTGATGGCGGATGCGGCGCGGACTTTCACCTCGCCCCGCACGCCGGGCGCCCCACCTATGCGCACGGTTCGGTACCGACCGGTGTAGATACCGCTGAATGCCACCGACGCGGCACTCGACCGCGACGAAGCTGGCGTCCACGGCGAAAACACCGTGCCCTTCGGCGTGATGATGACGACGACGGGGCAATCACTCTGTCCGACCTCGCACTCGAGCTTGGCCTCGAACTGACCGGCGTTGCCATCGGTGGGATCGTAGGCGGGCACACGCTCGCTTTCGATGAGAGGAATGAGCTTCTTGACGAGAGGACCCGGCTTCTCGATGTTTTTGGCCTCGGCGAGGGCACGAGCGCCCTCCCCCATGGTCCGTGCGCGGCAGCGGAGCGATTGGTATCGCGTTTCGTCCGAGCTCGGTTTGAGGAACGACAGCGAGCGCCAGTGAGCGCACGCGCGGCGTTCGTCCCGCGCCGCCTCGAAAGCGCGAGCCGCCCGCATGTGGCTCTTCACGCTGCGCCGGTTGGTCTCGGTTTGGGAATCCACCGCAGCGAGAGCGAGGTCTCGCTGGCCGTTCACCGTGGCGGCGTAGGCCAAGAGCGTTCGAGCTTCCTCGTAGTCGGGATCGAGCGCCGCAAATTTTTCGGCGCTCGTCAGCGCCTCCGGGAAGCGCCCTCGGCGGATGAGCCCGCGCACGAGGTCGACGTGGGCCTTCCGGCTCTTCTCGTTTTCCGCCACCGCTTTTCGAAGCAACTCCAATGCCTCTGCACCTTCGGTCATCCAATCGTCGCTGCCCGGAAGATGCGTCGCCGTCGGCCCCGGGTTCCGGCGAGGGCGCGGGCGGTGCACGTTGGGTGGCGCCCACGAAGACGGCCCGACACCGTCGCTGACGAGGACGATCGGCACTTGGATCGTCGCACCCCCACCTTCCGGCGCGGAAAACCTCGCAGCGCGCGCCGCCGCGGCAATGCAGGGCGACGCTTGGCCGACGTTGCCGCTGGGCCGCGCGCTTGCGCCGACGACGGATCCGGTTGGTCCGACGCGGATGATCAACATCACGCGCCCCGCGGCGCTCGGATCCCGCTGGAGCGCCCGCATGTAGCAGGCTCGAAATCGGCCTCGCATTCGGGCCACCACCGCCGCGGCGTTGCTCACCACGCCACCGGAGACCGAAGCCCCTCCGACGCGTGCCGAGCCGCGAGGGCCCCGGGGCTTGGGCCGAGATTGGCCAACACGACCGCTGCTACCGAGGTCTCCGATGCCCGAGAGGCCCCCTCCCCCGGGGCCGACACCCGATCCCGATTTGGCCGCCGCGTCGAGGTCCGCCGCGGAGACCTTGCGTTTGCTGGGCGCCGCCGGCGCCGATTCGCTTTCGTCTTCCTGGGGAGCCACGGCCGAATCGTCCTCGCCAAAAGCCGCGTCGCTTTGGTCGTCGGCGCGCTTCGTCGTTCGTTTCACGCCGAAGTCGGCGAACATCTTCTCACTCTCCAGCACCAAAAACGACGTGTGCCGTGACATGACGTGGAATCGCTGAGACAAGTCGACGATTTCTTTCACTAGCTCGTCGTCACCGGAACGAAACTGCAGATCCGCGATGCGCGACTCCGCCCACACTCTGGGCACGAGTGGGTTCTGAGCGCGCGCTTCTTCAGTCCATCGAATGGACTTGGTGAGCCGATACGGTTTGCCGTCTAGCTCCCCCATGAGCTCGACCTCGCCTGGCTCGAGCGCGCCGAGCTTGCCGACCACCAGCACCTCTTGGCCGAGCCGGAGGTTCGGCAGCACTTTCGGGTAGTAGTCGATGAACGCTCCCGGTAGCTCGATTTTGGCGCTGGATACCACCGGCCGACGAAGCCCGAGGGCAAGGTCCGCGATCCGCCTCGGCAAGCCTTCCCCCGTGCTCACGGCCTCGTAGGTCGCGCCGAGAGCCTGGGCGAGGCCCCGAAGGGTGACTTCATCCACCGAACGACCGGCGCCGAGAAACCGAAGGTCGAGCTTCTTGCCGTCGAGCTCGGTCGTGACCCGCTCGTTGATGGCCTCGGCGCTGAGCTCACCCGCCGTGGGAGCGCCGTCGCCGATGTAGACGAGCTGACCGGAGCCATCGGCGGGCAACCGCCGGGCGGCATCACCGATGGCACCAGCGATGTCCGAGGAGCCACCGGGTTGGCGCTCCGCGAGCCAGCTCTTGGCCAGAGTGATCGCCTCCGTCGTCGCGGGCGCGAGCCCCGCCTCGGGATGTGGCGAGCACGCGCTGTCGCACGCCAGCAGGACGAACTTTTCGTCCGGGTCCATCGCCTCGAGCAGTCCCGTCGCCACGCGGATCTCGGCGTCGATGGTCGCTTTCGACTGGCTGTAGCTCGTGTCGAGGACGATCGCTCGACTCCTTGCGACGAACGGCGGCGGCTCGACCCCCGCCGGCAGCTCGGCGGTAACGCGGAGCGCGAAGAAGCCCGACTCCTGCTCGGCGACGCTGACGTCTTTCAAGCCGTGCTGCTTGAACTCTCCCCACTTGGGCACGTACGCCGAAACTTGGGCGTCGTCGGTCGATGCCCGCTCGAACGCCAGTTGAAAGTCCGATGTTGGAGCGAACGATTTCGCGGTGAAGGTAGCCGTCGTCGCCTCTTTTCCGACTTTGAGCGCCGCCGGGTATCCGGGCGTGCGCACGTCGGACAAGTCGGCGCGAGTGTCGCTCGCGGTGACGGTGATTGAGAAATCGTCGATTTTCGTAGCGCGGTCCGCGCCCAGCGACATCGGATAGACGTAGCGAAGGGTGCCGCCGTCCGTGGGAAGCGCCTGATTGTACGCGAGCAGAACCTTTCGCGACCCCTTGGCCAGGATCGGAAAGATCTTCAGCGAAAACTCTCCGCCAGTCACCCACTCGAGCAGGGCGGGATCGCGAGGGAGCGGCGCATCGACGATCGACTTGAAAATCTGCGCCGCGCGCTTCCGCTCGACGACCTCGCCCTCGATGAGATCCTTGCCGACCCAGAGCGCCAACCTGGAAATGCTCGCGTCCGCCGGTAGCGGGAAGATGTAGCGCCCCTCGAGAACGATGTCGGTGTCGTTCTGGAACACCTCTTCGACTTCGGTCCGCGCAAATCCGTCACGGATGACCACCCGCACGTGGTGCGAGGCGAGCCGAACGCCTTCGCGCACCTGCTTCGTCCGCGGAATGCGCGCGGTCATGCGACCGAAACCCCGCGGCTCCGACGGAAGTCCCTTCGCGGCCTCCCCGGCGAAGGCTCGGGCGACCGGGGCCAACGACCACCCCGCACGCACGTCTGGTGCCTGGCCCGCGGCGAGCTGAACGTTGGTTCCCGCCCTGAGCTTGGCCGTACCTACGGACAGCTGACCGCGGTG
This sequence comes from Polyangiaceae bacterium, assembly GCA_029261965.1. GTDB lineage: Bacteria > Myxococcota_A > Polyangia > Polyangiales > Polyangiaceae > JAJDAH01. The sequence continues at coordinate 76 of JAJDAH010000291.1, read as the reverse complement.
CACGGTCATCCGAGCGCGCCCAGGCGACAACACCTCCACGGCAACCTCGGTCGGCATCGTCGGATCGAGCGCGACA
>JAJDAH010000030.1 GCA_029261965.1 Polyangiaceae bacterium | reverse complement strand
GCAGGTCCATGTCGAGCTCGGCGTTGAGGTCGTCGATGTCGGACCTGGAGCGGGCGGGGTAGAAGGCATCGCGCACGTAACGGATTGCCCGCTCGACGCGCCCCTTTTCGTTGCCTCGAGCGGGCGCGACCGGGCGCGGCTCTATCGCCTCGGCGTTGCTCTTTCTGCGGACGAGAGTTGCCCGGGCTGGCTCGGCTCTCGACTGCTCGGCGACGAGCTGTGGCCCGCGGAGAGTCAGCTGGTCGAGTTCGTCGTCGCGCCCCGCGTCAGCCGCCGGGTCCGCCTCGACGGACTCGGTGATTTTCGTCCGCTGCGCCCACACCACGGGGAGTCGGGTCGATGATTTCCAAGGAGCGTCAGGCGGAGATCCTGCGTCTACACCACGTCGAGAAGTGGCCGGTCGGGACGATCGCGACCCAGCTCGGCGTTCATCACACGACGGTTCAGCGGGTCTTGGATCAGGCCGGCACGGACCAGAAACAGGTGTACCCACGGGCGTCGATCCTCGACCCGTTTCTTCCGTTCATCATCTCGATGCTCGAGAAGTACCCGCAGCTCAAGGCGCCGAGGCTGCACGAGATGGTCAAGGAGCGCGGGTACCGCGGCGGACCCGATCACTTCCGCAAGGTCGTGCGTCGCGTGCGCCCACGCAAGCCCGCCGAGGCCTACCAGCGGCTGCGTACCCTTCCGGCCGAGCAAGGTCAGGTGGACTGGGCGCACTTCGGCAAGGTTGCAGTTGGCAACGCCACGCGGGTGCTCTGGGCGTTCGTGATGGTGCTCAGCTACTCGCGGCAGCTCTACCTGCGCTTCTTTTACGGCAGCGCCATGGCGAACTTTCTACGCGGGCACGTCGGCGGCTTCGAGCACTTCGGTGGCGTGCCGCGCGTCGTGCTGTACGACAATCTCAAGAGCGCGGTCACCGAGCGCCACGGCGACGCGATTCGGTTCAACGACAAGCTGCTCGAACTGTCCGGGCACTATCGCTTCGTGGCCGTCTGTACAGCCCGAGACCCTCGAGCAAGGTCAGCATCGCTCGCGGATGCTGCGGGTGGACGCCCAGGCGTGCCTTGAGCATGTCGTGACCCTCCCGGTCGTGATCAACAACTTCACTTCGCGCGCGCTCAGGCGCAGCGCTCCTGTCCAAGATCTCATGACTGTCCTCCGGTGATGGGTCGGCGCTCATCGCCGACGTGCACGAAGGAGTCGACGTGCTCGGTGATTGCGTCACCGGGTGATGCGTCACTTTGTGCGCCGACTTGGCCTTTTCCCGCTGCTTGCGCTCGACTTACCGTTGCTGACGTGCTGCATGCAGCCGGCGCCCCCGATGCTTGCCCTGGTAAGTAGCTCCGGCTCGACGCAGCGACTCACGTCGCTGCGCCTCGCGGCACTCGTCGCTGCAGTAGGGCTGCCCTCGATCGCAATCCGCGCAGAGCTGAACCTGAACTCGGCAGGCGTTGCGTGCGCACAAAAAAGGCCGCCAGGTCTCCAACGCCGTCGAAACGAACGACGCCGCTTTCTGGACACGGCGCCGCAAGAGCGCGACGCTGGCGAAAGTCGTTTCCGCGTAGCGTCGCGAACGTCGGGGCCTGGAGTTGCTACCTCCAGGCCCCAGCCTTTTTGTGAACGACCAGGCTACGCAGCGTCGGGCACGAGGGCCCAATCCCCCGCGGTGAAGATGACCCTCTCCTGGCCGGCGATCTTCACCCGATCCGCAGCGGGATCTGAGGCCCGTCTACAAACTGCTCTGGGACGCGAACGAAAAGGTCGGCGGCGATGACGATCTCGATCCGATCCGCCTTCTGCGACCACGTCGCCGCCGACGTCACCTCGACGAACGGCGGCTCGACCCGCTCGATCGACTCGGCCTCCTCCTCCTTACCGAACCGCCACTTCCAGTAGCTCAGCGCGCGCGTGTTGATTCCTTCTTGCGCAGAGTACTCGGCGCATGTCAGACCACTCTTGCTCCAGCGTCGGACGTGGCGTCGCCACTTTTTTCGAGCATCCATTGGCGGCTCCTTGTGAGGGCCAATCGATCACACGGCGCGCGCGGGATCTCGGGACGGATCCGCTGAACGCATACCCAAAACCCCCTCGCTGAGCTCGGGTTGCTCGTGCATCGAAATATCAAGGACTTGCGACAGTAGCAGTGGCTCCGGAAGGTCGGCGTTCCGTGGCTACGCCGACCCCTCAACTGGGGCAGGTGGCCGCAAACTTCGGGCGACGACAGTGGTCGCATTGGTCGCGAGTTCGTCCTTGGAGACAACGTCGATGTCCGTCTTGGAGAGGAAGTCAGCAATCTCGTCCGGGCCAGCGCCGGTCATGAAGACAAAGTGCTCTGCGACACTGGGACGGACCTTGGCCATCTCCTCGTGAAGCTCGATTCCGCTGAGGTCGGGCATGGTGATGTCACACAAGACCAGATCGAAGTCCCTACGTCGAAGCAACTCCCGGGCGGCGCATCCGCCGTTCGCAAGTGTGATGTCGTAGTCGCCAGCGATCTTCCGCTGGAGCGATCGGAGCAGCTCCAGGTTGTCATCGACGAGGAGGACCGATGGCCGACGAGATACCGGAGCGTAGTCGGAGTCCAGGACGGTCCGTACTCGGCATACCAGGTCGTGCGGAGTGAACGGCTTTTGAATGAATTCGATGCCGTCATTGAGGACGCCATGATGCACGATGGCATCGTCGGTGTACCCCGACATGTAGAGCACTTTCATGGCTCGGTGACTGCGGGTGAGACGATCCGCCAGGAGCTTCCCGCTCATCCGGGGCATCACGACGTCGGTCAGGAGTAGATCGATAAGCGGAGCCTCTTCGCCCACCAGCATGGCTTCGCCACCGTTTGCGGCCTCAAGAATTTCATAGCCCAGACCCTTGAGCGCCCGGACGGCACTGCGTCGAAGTTGCTCGTCGTCCTCGGCAATGAGGACTATTTCGCTGCCCGTGGCAGGTGTGGGCGACTCCGGGCGGTCGGAGGCTGAGCTTCGAGTCTCATGGACGCGGGGCAGATAGACCTTGAATGTGGTTCCCTTGCCGACTTCGCTGTAGACCCAAATGAAGCCCCCAGCCTGCTTGACGATGCCGTAGCAGGTGGCCAGGCCCAGACCGGTCCCTTTGCCATCTGTCTTCGTCGTGTAGAAGGGCTCGAAGATCTTGCTTTGGGTCGCCGCGTCCATTCCGCAGCCGGTGTCGCTGACGGCGACGCAGACATACTCGCCGGGAGGCACTTCCGCCCCACGCTCGTCGCCATAGTCATCGCCCAGGCGGACGTTGACGGCTTCGATGGTGAGTTTGCCACCCGTCGGCATGGCGTCTCGTGCATTGACGGCGAGGTTGACGACGACCTGTTCCAAGGCACCGGGGTCGATTTTCGTGTCCCAGAGATCATCGCTGAGCATCGTCGCCGCTTCGACGTCCTCTCCGAGAATGCGCCGAAGCAGCTTATCCATATTGGACACGTGCTCGGCGACGTTGAGAACCCTCGGGGCGACGATCTGTTTGCGTGAGAACGCCAAGAGTTGCCGTGTCAGGGTCTCGGCACGCCTCGCCGCGGCCAATACCTCTTGCAGATCCTTGTACGCCGAGTCCTCCGGGCGAAGCGCCTCAAGGGCGAAGTTGCCGAACCCGAAGATGGCTGTCAGGAGATTATTGAAATCGTGAGCGACACCGCCAGCTAGCTGTCCGACGGCTTCCATTCGTTGAGCTTGCCGGAGTTGCCCTTCAAGCTGCCGCTGCTTGCTGACGTCCTGGAACACCGCAATGGCGTATTGTATCTCGTCGTTGGCGTCTCGGACGGGAGCCGCGGAAATCCACAGCGGAGTTCGTCCACCCGGCCCTTGGATTTCCGTGTCGGTGCTGGCGGCCGTCGCCCCTGCAAGTGCCTGCACGATGGGCATCCGCTCGGTGGGGTACGGCGTGTCCGTGCCCTCGATGTAGGCCTGGTACGTCTCCGCGAAGTCATCCGGACTTGTCCCAGCGACGATGCCCTCCCCGAGGATCGCTTTGGCGTGCTTGTTGGCGTAGTAGGGCTTGCCGTCTCGGTCGCACACGAAGATCCCGAACGGGATACATTCGAGGAATTCCACGAGCATGTTTTCGGTATCGGATAGTGCCGCATGCGACACAGCCAAGGACTGTTCGCTCCTGTGTAGCCGCTGTTTCAGATCGTCTTGACCTTTTCTCGCGGTTTCGGCCAGAGCATCCCTTCGCGTCACGTCATCGATAGACAGAAGGATCGTCGTGGCATGGTTGCCCGGTAGGTACATTTCCATTGCGTTCAATGACAGCGTCCTGCGGCCTTGCGTCGATTCGTACTGCACCTTGAAGTCCTCGACCGCCTTCTTGGAGGGCAGCACCTCGCTCAGCAGCTTCCTTAGCTCGGGGATGTTCCATCGGTCGTCAACGATCTCGTATAGGAGCTTCCCGACCGCGTTGTGCCCGGCCACGCCGAACTTCCCGCAGAAGGCACGATTGATAGCGAGTACCCGGAGATCTCGGTCCAGAGCTAGCAGCGGTTGGTGAACGGTTTGCAAGATACTCTGAGTGAACTGGAGCACCTCGTGGGCCCGTTCGGCTGCAATTCTTGACTCGGTGTGGGCAGCCTCCGCTGCCGTCGCATCCCACGCGATACCCAGACAGCCCGTCGCCTTCCCGCCGTGATCGCGGTACAGCCGCGATTTGAACATCAGCAGTCGCTCGGCGCCGTCGGCTCGGACGATGCGGTAGTTCCCCCCATACTCATCCAGGTGCTCCATCGCATGCTGGTTTTCCTTGAGAACTCTCTCGCGATCGTCAGCGTGAACCCGTTCCATGAATTCGTCGAAGCGGCCCTCGAACGCTCCCGGCTCCTCGCCAAAGATCCGATGCAGGGCGTCGTCCCAATGGACAGCTCCGGAAACAAGGTCCCAATGCCACGTGCCGACGCCGGTCGCGGTCGGTGCCGGGTGATGCTCCGACGGCCGAACTGCCGCATCACCCCACAAGGCATTCAGGGCGTCGGCGTATTCCTCCGTAATTTCCCCCACTTTCGTCATTGTTACAATGTACCAGGATACATACCTGTTGTACTCTCGATAGTTTCGTAGGTGGTCTTCGGCCTGGTTCCGTACGCCACCGTCCTCAGTCGTTGCTCGCCTGGGGAACCGGCCGGAGAGCAATCTGACCGTTGGTCTGGATGCCGTGCGGCTCAGGATCACCGGCCTCCACACGTTCGGGACGGAGCTTGACATGGTCGACGCCTATGCGTCGGTTCTGGCTACGTCAAAAACGCCGGTTCGTCAGTCTACGACAGGAGCGGCTGGTCGTATGCTCTCTGCAACGACCGTGCTCACGTCGGCGGTGAGTTCTTCCTTCCGAATCACGTCGATGTTCGTTTTGCGAAGAAAGCCCTCGACAGCTTCGGAGTCGGCGCCGGTCATGAAGACGAAATGCTCGGCGACGCTGGGCCGAACCTTCGTCATCTCTTCGTGAAGCTCGATGCCGCTCAGATCGGGCATCATGATGTCGCACAGGACGAGGTCGAAGCTCTTTTGTCGGAGAAGCTCCCTGCCAGCGAGTCCTCCGTTGGCGAGCGTGACGTCGTAGCTGTTCGCCAGCTTTCGTTGAAGTGAGCGGAGCAGCTCCACGTTGTCATCGACGAGCAGTACGCTCGGCCGCCGGGCAATTTGGGGCTGCTCGGTGTCGAGCACCGTCCGAACCCGGCGAGCAAGCTCGGCGGGACTAAACGGCTTGTGCAGGAACGCGATCCCCTCGTCGAGCACGCCGTGGTGGACGATGGAGTTGTCGGTATATCCCGACATGAAAAGCACACGCATCTGGGGATGCTGGCTCGCGAGGCGATCCGCCAAGAGCTTCCCGCTAATGCGAGGCATCACCACGTCTGTCAGCAAGAGGTCAATGGCCCCCGCGTTTTCGGCAAGCAACAGGGCCTCCCCGCCGTTGGCGGCCTCAAGGACTTCGTAGCCCTGGTTCTTGAGAGCCCGAACAGCGCTGCAACGCAGTTGCTCGTCGTCTTCAGCCACGAGGATTGTCTCATTGCCTGTGGGGGGCGCCAGCGACAACGGGCGATCCGCGGCGGACTGTTGGGGTTCCTGGACGCGAGGCAGATAGACCTTGAACGTCGTTCCTTTACCGACTTCGCTGTAGACCCAGATGTAGCCCCCGGCCTGCTTGACGATGCCGTAGCACGTCGCCAGGCCGAGCCCGGTGCCTTTCCCCTCGTCTTTTGTCGTGAAGAACGGTTCGAATATTTTGCGTCGCGTGTCAGCGTCCATTCCGGAACCCGTGTCGCTCACATTCAGGCAGACGTATTCTCCAGGCGGCACTTCGACACCACGTTTCGACCCGTAGTCTCCGTCCAGACGAACGTTGACGGTCTCAATGGTGAGCTTGCCGCCCGTCGGCATGGCATCTCGCGAGTTGACCGCGAGGTTGACCACGACTTGCTCCAGAGCCCCTGGGTCGACCTTCGTGTTCCATAAATCGTCGGCAAGCAGCGTCGCAAACTCGATGTCCTCCCCGAGAATACGTCGGAGCATCCTGTCCATCTCGGAGACCTGCTCCGTGAAGTTGAGGACTTTCGGGGCGATGATCTGCTTGCGTGAGAACGCGAGCAATTGTCGGGTCAAGGCTTCGGCCCGCCTGGCAGCCGCCAACACTTGTTGCAAGTCCTTGTACGCTCTTTCCTCGGGGCGGAGTTCCTGGAGCGCGAAGTCGGCGAAGCCAAGGATCGCGGTTAGGAGATTATTGAAGTCGTGAGCGACGCCCCCCGCAAGCTGACCGACCGCTTCCATCCGCTGGGCCTGTCGAAGCTGACCTTCGAGTTTTCGTTGCTCGGTGACGTCTCGGAACACCGCGATGGCGAATTGGACCTCGCCGTTGGTATCTCGCACGGGGGCGGCTGAAACCCAAAGAGGGATTCGTCCCTCGGGCCGCTGGATCTCCGTATCCGTGCTCGTCGCTTCCTCCCCGGCGAGGGCCAACGCAATGGGCATCCGTTCGCTGGGGTAGGGCGTATCGGTGCCCTCGACGTAGGCCTGATAGATTTCGGCGAAATCGTCGGGTGTCGTCCCCGGAACTATCCCTTGGCCGAGGATCGACTTGGCGTGCTCGTTCGCGTAGTACGGTTGCCCATCGCCATCGCAGACGAAGACGCCGAAGGGGATGCACTCCAGAAACTGCACGAGCAGCGACTCGGTTTCGGACAGAGCGGCCTGCGAAACCGCCAACGACTGCCGCGTCTCGCGGAGCCGCTTACTCAGGCCTTGGCGACCCTTCTTGTCAGCATCTGCCTTCGTTTCGAGTTCTGTGACATCGTCGATGGACACGAGGATCGTGCTCACATCGTGCCCCGGACGGTGCATCTCCTCGGCGTTCAACAACAGCGTGCGGCGGCCATCCATCGTTGAGTCTTGCTGGATTCGATAATCCCGGACGGACTTTCTCTTTGGCAGCACATCGTTGAGCAACGTCCTGAGCTTGGGGACGTTCCACCGACCGTCGTCCAACTCGTAAATGAGCCGCCCGACGGCGACGTCTTCGCGAAGACCGAACTTCGTACAAAAGGCTCGATTCGCGACCAGAATCCGCAGATCTTGGTCGAGTGCGAGAAGTGGGTGGCGGACAGTTTGGACGATGCTTCGCGTGAAGTCGTGAAGCTCATGGGCCTGCTTGGCCACTCGTCTCGACTCTGCTTCGACCGTTTTGGCTTTCGTAGCGTCCCACGCAACGCCGATGCATCCTGTTGCCGTCCCAGCACGATCGCGGAAGAATCGCGACCTGAACGCGAGTCGTCGCACGTCGCCGCTGGGCAAGACGATGCGGTAGCTGCCCTCGTAGTCGTCGAGTCGCTCTGCTGCGTCCAGGTTTTCTTTGATAACTCGCTCACGGTCGTCGGGATGAATGCGATCGACGTAATCGTCGAAACGACCGTCAAACGCCCCCGGCTGTTCTCCGAAGATCCGGTGCAAATTGTCGTCCCACTGAACGAGTCCTTCTGTCAGGTTCCAGTGCCAGGTCCCGACACCTGGCGCCGTGAGGTCGTCCTCAGATCCCCCCGACGAGACTGCCGGAAGCGTTGGTACCTGCTCGGCCCGATCTGCGAGAGCGTTGATCGCCTGGCCAATCCTGCCGATGTCCGTGTCGTCGTTGGCAGCCACGCGGACGTGCTCACCCCGGGCAAGCGCCTTCAGGGCGTCGATACATTCTTGCGCTTGATCGTCTATTTGCCCCATCTCAGACAACATATCAGAAAACAAGATCTTTGTGGTTTAGGTAGTTTCCACGAACGGTGACTGTCCTCACGACAACGCTGCTCTTTCCCCGTCGTGACTTTCTCGGATGACATGCGAGCAGGTCACGACGTCTTGCGGTCGTATTCACGGCCTACCGCCCCTCGCAGTCGCCGGGTGGAAGTTAGCGACACGCACTGGATCCCCGTCCAGGACGTCGCGAACAGCTCCCAAGAGCGTCTGCTCGGTCATGGGTTTTTTTAGGAACGGTGTCGCGTCCCCGGTCTGCACCAGATCTTCTGGGTGCCCAGACATCAACAAGACTCGAAGTTCCGGCCAAAGCCCTACCAAGCGCTGGCACAGCTCGGGACCGTTCATCACGGGCATGACGACATCACTGAGCACCAAGTGAATTTGGTCCTTTGACTGCTCGGCCCTCAACAAGGCGTCGCCCGGCGAGGAGGCAACGATGACTTCGTATCCCGCCCGGGTGAGGATGCGTTCTACGAGCTGGCGAACCTGAGGCTCGTCTTCGACCAGCAGGATCGTCTCATGACCGCCGAGGTTTTCTGATTTTGCCACGGGAGCGGGTCGCAGTCGCCTCACGTTTCGTGTTGCTTGCGGAATTAGAACCCGAAACGACGACCCGCGACCGACTTCGCTTTCTACCCAGATTCTACCGCCGCTCTGTTCGACGATGCCGAGCACCGTGGCGAGGCCCAACCCCGTTCCCTGTCCCGTTTCCTTCGTCGTGAAGAACGGTTCAAAGATCTTGCAACGTGTCTCTTCGTCCATGCCCACGCCGGTATCGGTGACCGTGAGCAGGACGCTGGGGGTTACCGTCGCCTTGGGGACTCCGAATGCTGAAACCTCGCTGGACGTCACGTTGCACAGACTGAGCGTCAAGGTGCCACCGTTGGGCATCGCGTCTCTCGCATTGACCGCCAGGTTCATCACGACTTGCTCCATCTGACCGGGGTCGACCTCAACCGGAGCGAGGTTGTCGGCGAACGATGCCCTGAGTTCAATGTCTTCGCCGATGAGGCGCTGGAGCATGGTCTCGACCTCACCGATCACTTCGACAAGCGAGATGACCTGCGGTTCGAGTACCTGCTGCCTGCTGAAGGCGAGGAGCTGCCGCGTCAGCGTCGCCGCCCGTTGTCCGGCTTTCCTAATCTGCTCAACATCCGAGCGGACCGGATCGGTCGAGTCCATGTCACCTAGCACGAAGTCGCCGTAGCCCAAGATCACGCTCAACAAGTTGTTGAAGTCATGGGCTATGCCTCCGGCGAGTCGACCAATGGCTTCCATCTTTTGAGCCTGTCGAAGTTGTGCCTCGCGTTGCCGAAGGGCTGCCTCTGCCTGTTTGCGCTCCTCGATCTCGGCCGTCAGTTGCTCGTTCACTTGCCGCAACTCGGCCGTCCGTTGTTCAACGCGGCTTTCTAGCTCTTCCTGGACTTGGCGGAGTTCCTTTTCGGCCTGCTTCTTCTCGGTGATATCCTGCGAGATCCCCACCATGAAGCGAGCGGCACCGTCCTCGTCGAGGACGGGCACCTTCTTCGTGTGGAGAACTCGGGTACCACTCGGACCTGTCAACGTCTCCTCGACCTCGACGAGCTTCCCCTCATTGAGCACCCTTCGGTCCCGTTGCTGGAACGAATCCATCTCCTCGGCCGGAAACGATTCGTATCCGGTCTTGCCCAAGATCTCGTCCTTGGAGACTCCCGAAATCTCTTCCGCAGCCCGGTTCCAGAACGCGACTTCGAGCGTATCCGCACGCTTGACGAAGAACATGACCGGAGCATTGTCGGCGATGGACTCCAGCAGGGAGTTGACCCTGAGCAATTCGGCGTGCTCGGCACGCTGTATCGCCGTCGCACGGCGTAGGTTCATTTCCGCTTCGACATGCCGGGCGAGCACGGTCAGCACCCCACGCTGTTCCACGGTCAGCTCACGAGGCACGCGGTCGATGACGCAGAGCGTTCCCAATCTCGCCCCATCCGGAGACACAAGGGGCATGCCCGCGTAGAAGCGAATGCCGGGCTCACCGACGACCAACGGATTGTCACGAAAGCGATCGTCCTGCTTCGCGTCCCTCACGACCATCGGGTCGGATGAGCGAATCGTATGAGCGCAGAATGCGTGCTCCCTCGGCGTTTCAGCAACGTCGATACCGATCTTCGACTTGAACCATTGCCTCGACTCGTCAACCAGACTGACCAGTGCGATCGGCACTTGGGCAACGTGGGCGGCCACGCGAGTGATGCGGTCGAACGCCTCATCGGCAGGCGTGTCGAGGATCTCGAACGAGCGCAGAACGTCGAGTCGACGACGTTCCGATAGGCTATCGTTTGGTATTGGCATTCTCGTGAGGAGCCGGGTCGACACGATGGAGACGTGCTCCCCAGCAGCCGACTGTCAACCCGGGTTCTGCCGGACCGGGAACTCAGCGGCTGGCCTGCCGAACAGAAATCCCTGCAAGAGGTCGCAGCCTGCCTCGGCTAGCCAATGGTGTTCTTCGGGAGTTTCAATGCCTTCGGCCACGACCTTGGCCCCGAGGTCGTGTGAGAGTCGGATCATGCCCTTGACGATCCTCTGCAGCGTGGCAGACGTATCGATGTTTCGGATGAGGGACATGTCGAGCTTCACGAATTCGGGCTCCAACAGGGCCAGGGCAGTCAAGCCCGAGTATCCGGCCCCGAGATCGTCCACGGCGATGCGATAGCCAAGACCTCGGAGCTTCTCAACGCAGTCGGTGACCCGTTCGACCGTGTCGAGAGACGCTCGTTCCGTGATTTCAAGCACCACACGACTTGCGATGCGGCCGAGCGGGGTGTCCGCCCGGTAGAGTGATTCGTCGCCCAGCTCGGTCGAATGAAGGTTCACGAACAATAGGACGTCGGCATCCGCGGTCTCCATCGGCTTCGGGGCGACGTCGCGAATGACGCTTCCTAGCTCGTCGACTCTGCTGAGTTTCTCCGCCGCCGGAAAGATGACTCCTGGATGAGGCATCGAGGCATGGCCCGAGCGGACCAGGGCCTCGCAGGCTACAAGAGCCGTATTCTTCGCGGTGACGATCGGCTGATAGGCCATCCACAGCTTGTCGATCGCGGCGGTCAGCTCCGAATCGAGCTTGGCCCGCTCTCGGCGGGACGCCTCTTCCGTCGCCAGCGTGAGCTGATGGCGGGCTTGTTCCACGCTCGTGGCGACCGCCCCCGAAACCGCAGCTCGCAGCTCCTCGTGGTCCACGGGCTTGGTCAGGTACCGGGTGGCTCGGAATTCCACAGCTTGAACCGCGGAGTCCATGCTCGGCCGACCAGTCAGAAAGATGACCGGAGTCGTCGACCCTGATTGCCGAAGCTGCCGAACCATCTGGGTCCCGTCCATGTCAGGCATGTTGATGTCGCTCACGACGACATCGACATGCTGCGTTTCGAGCATGGCCAGACCCTGCCGGGCGCTGGGAGCGACGATCACGGCATGTCCACCCCGTTCCAGCGAGCGGGCAAGGACCATGCGAACCTGATCGTCATCATCCACGACGAGGACCTTTCCAGTGGGCAAATCGATGGCGGGGGCTGTGTTCATGGTCACCTGAGCGGCTCTTTCGCCCGAAACTTGAACCGCGATTCCCGCCCGCACGCGGTTTCGAGTTCGGCAACGCCCGTCGCCTCGACTGGCTCGTTGTCTCGTGAGGACACCGACAGGCCAGAAGTAATCCGCTCGCTAGCGGTCCGCTTGGACGCAGGGCAACGGGTTGGCGTCGAGAGCCGAAAGAGCGATGTCGTCGAAGCAGTTGGCTCAGCCCTCCGCCCGCCCAATGTTCTGAGTGCTCGGCCGATCGCTACGAGACCTCGGTCCCCGGCGCCAGGTCTTCGTCGTCGTCCACGAGCGCTATAGAAAGTGAGTTGCCACAAAAACATCGCCGAAGGTCAAGCTCACCGCCCGCACCATCATCGAGCACTGCGACGTGCTCCAACGTCGTCCAGGCCTCGGCGTCGAACGTGGCTCGACATCGCGGGCATGACCTCGGAAAGCGGGCGTTCATGAAGAAAGAAACGTCATTGCGAGCCGCCTCTGAAGCGCTGGCCGAACTGCGACCGGCAGCAATGCCGACTGCCTCACTGCTTGACCAGGACGGCGCCTGGCGCCCCGTCGTGCCCGTAGCAATCGAGA
>JAJDAH010000290.1 GCA_029261965.1 Polyangiaceae bacterium | reverse complement strand
GGTCCTGCGCAAGGTGCGCGACGTGAACCTCCATCTCGTCCGCGAGTACCTCGCGCTCCTTCGCTCGATGACCGACGAGCTCGGCCCTGCCGAGCGATTCCTGGTGAGCCGAATCGAAGGACTCGAACGGCTGGCCGCGTCGCGCTGAAGCCCCGATTTGGCGCTGAGCCTCGACCGGCCGACCGGTACCGGGTTATGATCGATCTCTGCGTCGACCGCCCGCTTCGTGTCCCGCCGTGAGCTCGAAACCTCCCCGACCCGATTTCAGCGAAACGCTGACGGAGTTCGATCGGCCGACGTCGGTGGACTCGACGAAGGCGGGAGCGCGGACCACCTACACGTTGCTCATCGGTGATCGGGAGATGCCGCTCCGGGGCTTGCACGTGCTCGGGCGGAGTGCAGAGTGTGAGGTCGTCATCGAGGACGCGCTCGTGTCGCGGCGCCACGCCGCGCTGAAAGTCGGCCCCGCGGGAGTCGTTCTCGAAGACCTGGGGAGTGTGAACGGGGTTTTTGTCAACGGCGTCAGGGTTTCCGGGTCCCGCGGGCTCCGTGCGGGCGACCGCCTGGTCATCGGAAAACAAGAAATGACCTTGCTTTCCAACGACCCGCTGCCCGACACCCGAGCCGTCGCTCCCACGCTCACGAACCTCGACATGAGCGGCGAGCCGAAGTGGCCGTTGCCGCCACCATCCGGCGTCGGCCTGCCGGTCAACGTTTCCGAACCGATCGTGATCGACGAGCCCGACGAAGCCTCGGAAGCGACTCACCGCGGGGACGCACTCGATTTGCTCGGCGGCGTCGCGGACAAGGTCTTGGCGCTCGGCCGTGGCGAGGAGGCCGAGCGGATTCTGAGCGCTTACCTCGAGAACACGTTGCGACAGGCCGAGGACGGAAACCCGCCGGACGCGAAGCTCGCCGCGAAGGCTGCCGGCTACGCCGTGAAGCTTGCGGCGGCCACTCGCAAGGGCTCTTGGGTCGACTACGCGATTCGCCTCTACAGCACGCTCCGGGCGCCGATGCCAGCTTCGAGTGTCGACGAACTCTACGATGTGCTGCGCAAGGCGTCCGCCATCGACTTGCGGGCGTTGCGCGCCTACATCGCCTTGCTTCGCTCGGAGCAAAAACGGTGGGGGCCGGCGGAACGGTTCGTCGTTCAGCGGATCGAAGGGCTCGAACGGGTCGCGGCGCGCTAATCGCAAGCCAGGGACTGCGCGGGCTAGCGGCGCTTCGCTGACGAGACACCGGCCGCGTAGCTCGCCGCTTCGGCGATCGCCTCTCGGAGCTCGGCATCATCGATCTTCGAAAGCCGTTCGACGAGTTCCGGCGAGAGCGGAACCCGGTTGCCGCGCTTTCGAACCGGTGATGACGATCGCGGTGCCGGCTGGACGCGCTGAACGCGGAACCTGAGCTCGTTGACCTCGACGCCTTCGTCGCGCAGCCGCGCCGCGATGGCATCGGAAAAGAACGACAGCTCCTGGGCCCACGTCGGAGAGGCCACGTGAACGGTGAGCTTGCCCGAAGAGAGCGGTCCCGGCTCGGTACGGCGGGAGATGCGATCTCCGACGGCGCGGCGCCAGGCGTCGGCGCTGATTCGACGACCGCGACCGAGCGAGGCGACGTTCCCAAGCAGCGAACCCAGAGGTGTCAAGTCGGAGCCGGCGCGGCCTCCACCGCCTCGGTTCCTTCGGCTTTCAGCCACCGAACGATCCTGCCGTTGTCGGGTGACCCTGCATGAGCTAGGCACCCTGGCAGGATGTTCGAAGTCCGGCAAGAGACGATGGTGGCTGCGGCGCACCAACTCCGGCTGTCGCCCGGCGAGGGCGAGCGGCTACATGGCCACAACTGGCGCATCGTCGCGGTGCTCCACACGAAAGAGCTCGACGCTCGCGGGATGGTCGTCGATTTCAACGACCTCGGTCGTGTGCTGAGGGAGATCGTCGAGCCCTACGAGCATGTCTTCTTGAACGAGGTGCCGCCTTACGACGACGTCAATCCGACGGCCGAGAACATCGCGCGCGTCGTTTCGGACCGACTCGCCGAAGAGCTCGAAGACGAGCGGGTCAAGGTCCACCGTGTGGAGGTTTGGGAGACCGACACCTGCGGCGCGACCTACTATCGAACACGCTGACTCTGGGAGCCCTGGGGGTGTTGGCCACACGCGACGATCCGTTCCCCTTCGAAGCGGTGCGTGACTTGCTCGGCATCCTGCGTGCGATGTATGGCGCCGCGAAGCGCCAGGGCCATGGGCAACATCGCCTAGAGGCCATCCGCGCTCTGGGGCAGGAGCTACGCCAAGCGGTCGACCTGGCCCTCGAACACGAGCCTGGAACGTTGGCGCACGCAGCAGCGTGGAAGCGGGCCGAGCACGCGACCGAGCGGCTTGCCGACTTGGTGGACGTGACGACCCCCCTCGAACCGACGCTCGAAGCCGCTGCGGGGCGTATTCGCGGTGCACCGGGTGACGCGCGTGATGCCGCTCGTCGCGCGCGAATTGCCCGCGGCTGAACTACGCCAAAGCGACGTCGCCGGGGTTTTCCCCACGCCTCCTACATCGGTTCTCGCGAACCTGCCGGCGCGAGCGAATCGTCGCAGTTGTCCCGCTCACCGGGGCCTGCGACAATCTGTTCGGCTTCAGCGTCGTTATCTTTATCTAGCGATTTCTTACTTGGAGTGGAGGGCGAGATGCTTGACAGAAAATACCTGCTAATCGGCTTGGCTGTGCTTCCGGTGATCATCCCGCTCGCGTGCGGGGGCAGCGGCGGGTTCGAAACCGATCCGAACATCGATGGCGGTCCCCCCCAGGGCGGCTCCGGCGGCCAAGCCGGCAGTGCCGGCGGCACGGCCACCGGTGGTAGCGCCGGGTCGGCTGGCTCGGCGGGAGCGGGCACCGGCGGGAGCATGGGCGGCGCGGCGGGTAGCGCGGGGGTCGCGGGCGTGGCCGGCGTGGGAGGCGCGCCCTGCGTCGACGGAGACGGCGACGGCTTCGACAACTGTACGGACTGCGACGATACCGACCCGCTGGCGTTCCCTGGCGGCACCGAGGTCTGCGGGGATGGCATCGATCAGGATTGCGATGGCACCGCCGATCCCATGTCGCTTTGCCAGGGCATAGGCACCTTCGTTTCCGATCTCACGGGCAACGACACGACCGGCGACGGGACCCAAGCAAATCCGGTCAAGACGATCGGCGCGGGCATGGCCAACGCCATGACGCTGCAGGGCGGGCAGGGGGACGGCGGCGCTCCGGTGGCGCAGGTTCCCGTCTTCGTCGCCGAAGGCAGCTACGCCGAGAAGATCATGCTCGTCGAGGGCATCGACTTGCTCGGTGGATTTCAGTGTGACAGCCGCAGTTGCACCTGGACGCGCGATCCGGCGATGCACAAAGCTGACATTCAGAACACGGATTTTTCCGGTGTCCTGGTTGACCATACGATCACTCGGGCGACTCGAATCGACGGCTTCACCATCAGCGCGCTCGACGGCGACCCGGGCACCGGGGGCAACGGTCTCGTCGGCATGACCATCAAAGAGGGCTCGCCGACGATCTCCAACAACACGATCAACGGCGGCGATGTGATCGGGTGCAGCAACCAGTGCAACACCGCAGCGATCGTCCTCGAAGGGCCCGCGAACGACCCGCTCGGTGTTCTGATTCAGAACAATGTCATCGGAGCCGGAGACACTCCCGGCAGGTCGAGCGCGATCAACTTCAATTTCAATTCCGGTGGCGAGCGTCACGTCGCCGAGATCGTGGCGAACACCATCACTGGCGGCACCGGCTCGTCCTCCCGCGCCATCCAAGGGTTTGCGATGGGTGACGGCTCGGTGGTGCGCGGCAACGACATTTTCGCCGGCGACGGTCGCGGGAGTACGAACTTCAACAACTTCCACACGAGCTTCGCGATGATCATCTCGTCCGAGCCCGGAGGACCCTCGGGCGCGATTACGATCGATGCCAACCGCATCAACGCCGACCCGAACCTGACGGGCAATTGCCTCAACCCGCCGAACAACTTTTTCTGTGGCGGCATCGAGAGCGAGGGCGCGACCGCGGTCATCACCAACAACATCGTTTTCGGCATGGAGTCGCCCCGCAGCACGGGCATCTTCCTCGGCGACGGGGAGGTGCCTTTCGGCGAGGTCATTCTCAACGGAAACACCGTCGGCGGCGGTGGGTTCCGCGCGGGGCCGGGCGGGCTGGGGCTGAGCGCCGCGCTCAGCTGCCGCACCAATCAGGGCACGAACGCGTTCGTGGGCAACGTCCGCAACAACATCCTCCTCGGTGGGCTCTCGGCGAATCGCTTTGGGTTCTACGAGCAAGAGGACTTCAACAACAACTCGCGGACCTGCTCACCGGTGATCTACGAGAACAACGACATCTTCTTTCCGCCCCAACCGAACGCGACGGACAACGCGCATCGGCGCCACACCGGCGGGGGGAACATCGTCTTGCACGCGACGGCCGCGGACGTGGACACCAACGAGACGTGGTCGATGAACAACATCGCGGCGGATTGTCAGCTGGACTCGACGTTTCACATTGCCACCGGCACGATGTGCACCGATGGGGGCACCGCCACCGAGGCTCCGGCCATGGACTTCGATGGAGAGGCACGGCCGAAGGGGGCCGGAATCGACATCGGCGCGGACGAAGCCGAGTAGACGGGAATCGGCGCGAGTTGACCCCACCCGCTCGTGCACGGCTCGGGTGAGGAAACCGAATTCTCGAGAAATTCTCGGGCCGGCATGTCCGGATTTGCCCATCCCGGTTGTCGTGGGGGTATCTCCCGAAAAGGAAGGACCCCGAAATGAGCGCCCAGCAACCGATCTTTGTCCGCACGGGCATCAAAATCGTCGCCGCTCTAGTCGTTTTTCTAGTCGTTTCGGCCGGGGCCTTTTCGGCCACCCACAAGGTGAGCCCGGTGGGTTGGGGGTGGTTCGGGCCGGTGAACGAGGAGGATGGCGTTGCCCTTGGGGGCTATGACCCGGTCACCTACCATCAGGGCGACGCGAAGGTCGGCGCGGCGGAGCTGGTTCAACGCTACCGCGGCGCGCAGTGGAGGTTCGAGTCGGAATCCAACCGAGCGCTGTTCGAGAGCGCGCCGGAGAAGTACGCGCCCGAGTTCGGCGGGTTCTGTGCTTTCGCGGTCAGCAAAGGCTTCACGGCGGACATCGATCCCACCGCGTGGCACGTGCACTCTGGCAAGCTCTACGTCTTCGCCGACCAAGACGTGAAACGTGACTGGGTGGCTGAGCTCGAGCAAGGCATGCTCGCGGCAGCGGAGACGAATTGGAGCCGGCGTCCAGGGGAGTGAGTCGCCGACCTCAGCCGCCCGAAAGCTCGCGCAACTTGGTTTCCAGCAACGCGCGCTCGCGGGCGGATTGTGCCCACTTCAAGGCTTCCTGGATGTGCTCCCGCGCTTCCCGGCGCCGGCCCGTTCGGCGACAGAGCTCGCCGAGGGTCGCGTGCATGAGCGGGTAACGAGCCAGGCGCTTGTCGTTCTTCAAATTCTCGAGCTCGGCGAGACCGGCTTCGGCCCCCGAGACCTCGCTCACGACGATGGCGAGGTTCAATCGAACGAGAGGATTGGGGGCGATCTCGTCGAGCTTCTCGTAGAAGCGTTGGATTGCCCGCCAGTCGGTTTCCGCGAAACTCGCGGCGCTACAGTGCTGGGCGGCAATGCTGGCTTCGAGGTGGTAGTGCGTCAGGTGCTCGCCCCGAGCCGAGTCGGTGAGGTATTCGAAACCGAGCTGAATGAGCTCGCGATCCCATTGGCTCCGGTCCTGATCGGCGAGCAAGACGACCCCTCCCTCCGCGTCCAGGCGACTGTCGAAACGCGCGGTGTGAAAGCACATCAGAGCGAGTAGGGCGCTGATGGCAGGGCGGTCTCGAAAGCGATCGGCGAGCAGACGTGCCAGCCGCATCGCTTCGAGGCAGAGATCCTTTCGGATCCAGCTTTCGTCTACCGTCGTGCTGTAGCCCTCCGTGTAGGTGACGTAGAGCGTCGTCAGCACCATCTCGAGTCGTTCGTCGAGCGCCCTGCCGCCCGGAACCTCGAACGGGATGCGGCGCTCGCGCATGTCCCGTTTGGCCCGATAGATCCGCTTCTTCACCGCGTCCTCGCTCACCAGCAAGGCCCGGGCGACCTCTTCCGGGCCGAACCCCAGCAAGGTGGTGAGCGTCAGCGCCAACTGGCTCTCTTGGGAAAGCTCGGGGTGGCAGCAAGTGAAGATCAGGCGCAGCACGCTGTCCTCGATGTCCGTTCGAAGGAACACCTCGGCCGGCGGCATCGAATCGACGAGCTCGGGAAAGCGGCGATGGAGCGCCTTTCGTCGGGCCCCGCTCTTCAGCAGATTCACCGCCTTGTTTTTCGCGACCTGCATCAGCCACGCCGCCGGAGCGTCGGGCACCCCGTTGACGGCCCAGTGATGCACCGCCGCGGCGAGGGTCTCCTGCACGAGGTCTTCGGCGGCGTCGAGGTTGTCGAGCCCTAGGCGCGACGTCAGGACGGCGACGATTCGCCCGTACTCGCGCCGGAACAAGTGGTCGACGACGTCGGCGACCTCGTTGCCCGGGTCGGACACGTCAGGAGGGCACGTCCACGAGGGGGCGAACGAAGATTTCGCAGTGCTCGAGCAGGGGGCAGTCGCGGGCGATTTCGGCCGCGTCGTCCAAGTCCTCGGCCTCGATGATGACGTAGCCGCCGATGACCTCGTTGGGCTCGAGGAACGGCCCGTCGGTCACGACCGTTTTTTTGTCCTTGAGCCATCGGCCGCGGGGCTCGAGGGGCTGGCCGGTTCGCAGGCGACCTTCGTCCGTCATCTTCTTCATCCACCCCATGTAGTCCTTCATTCGCTGTTGCATTTGCTCCGGCGAAGCGTGGGGGGAACGCTCTCCGCGCATGAGCAGCAAAAATTCGCGCATGGTGATCCTCCTCGGGAAGAAGTGTGTGACCTAACGACAACCGAGCAGTCGCAAAGCGGACAGAAAACGGGATCTTTCTTCAGCTCGTGGCCTCGTCCGCCTTTCGCTTGGCGAAAGCCAGGCCGATCGCCGAGAGCGACAACAAGAGCGGCAGGGCGGAGCCGGTGAGCCCGAGGGAGGTGCAGCGGTCCGCCTCCGCGTAGCCTACCTGGCGAATTTTCTCGCGATGACTCGGGTCCACGGAACCCCCGGAAAGTGCCTCGTCAGTGACGCTTCGGCCGAGCATCGTGCCCAAGATCCCGATGCTCGGAATGACGAGGGATGCGATGAGCGCCAGCACACCCAGAACCCAGCCGGCGCGTTTGCCCATCGCCGACAGGCCGATGGCGACCACGCCGAGCGGCAGCGCCACGATCGCGGCGGCCACGATGAGCAAACCAGTCCACCCGCACAGCTGAACCGACTCCCACACGCCTCGTCAGTACCACACCCTCGACATCCTCTCGTCACCACGGTTTGGGCCGTGCTCGCGGAACCCGCATGAATCTTCGACGGCGACCGGCTGCTCGGTCGGAGCAGTCATCGCTCTCCGCCTACAGGAACGATTCGGAGCACGCCGGAGCGCTGACGACGCTCGCCCGCGCATTGGATGACCTGGCCCTCGAAGCGTTGGGGCTGCTCGATTGAGCCGCCGAGCTACCGACTGAAATACGCTTCGGCTTGTGTCTCCGCCAGATCCACGATGTCGCCCATGGCGATGTTGGCGTCTTGGAGGTGCAAGCCCCAGGCCGGAGTCAAGGTGCCGAGGATGTCGTCCGGCCACGGATCGCTCGGGTTGGGGAGCACGGTCAGCTCGAGGAAGTCGTATTCCCCACGCGTGATGCATTCCCCCTCGAGGAAACCCGGCATCTTGACGAACGGCGTCGTGATGCCAGGGACACCGTCCAAGTCGATGAGCGTGGTATCGCCGCTCGAGAAGTACGGCGTCATCTCGGCGCGACCCCCGGAGATGGCCGCCGGGTTGTTGCAAATGGCGCGACCGCCGCCGATTCGTGGTTTGCCGAAGCGGCTGTCCAGCGGCGGAGGATCGGTGTCCCGGAACGTGGCGTAGGACACCACACAGCCGGTCTGCTGGTCGTCCCGACAGGCAGCCACGTTCTCGAAGGAGAGGCCGACGTCTTCACCCTCGGGCACAGCGACCGCTGAGCCGAGGAGGTAAGCAGCGATGAGCTGGTCCAACATCGCTTCATCCGTTTCGATTTCATCTCGAATCAACGCTCGGAGCATGCCGGCCCCCTGAGAGTGCCCGATGAGCACGAACGGTTTTCCTGCGTTGTGGTTGGCCAGATAGTGTTTCCACGAGTCGACGACGTCGGCGTACGCGATGGCCGTGCGCTCTTCCGGGCTTACCTCGGACTCGATGACACCAAGGAGCGAGCCCAGCGTGACTTGGCGGTACACCGGCGCGAACAGGTTGCAGACGCGGCTCAGCCGTCCGGCCTGGGTGATGGCGACGCCGATCTCCACGTCGGGCTCGAGGTCGGAGTTCGGTGCGTCATCCTGGCTAATGGTCGGGTAGACGTAAAAGCAGTCGAACGGCGCATCCTTCGCGTGCACGTGTGGCTCGATTTCCGTCGTGCCGTCTCGTTTCAGCACCGTGGCGTCGAAGCTCTGCGCGCAAGCGTCGTTGCCCGAGCCCGGCAGGCAAATCCAGTGTTCGTCGTCGGAGTAGATTTCGCTCGAGTAGCCCGGCGAACCGGTGCCGGCGTCCGGGGTCGGTATCGTCCCGTCCGCCGCGCGACCGCCGTCGCTGCACGCCCCCAAGACGATCGCCAAGCTGAGGATGGAACGCGCTCGAGCCATGGCTACGTTTTAGGGCGGTTTCTCCGAAAATCAAACGCGCCGGGGGGCCGGACCGAGCGCCTGCGCGCCGCCCCGGGAGCCTACGGTTTTTCGATGACCTTCACCGCGTAGGCATGTTTGGCGGTGTAGTAGTTTTTCAGCATGAGGTAGAGCCTCACCGCGTTCGCGTAGTCCGGATCGCCCGGTTTCGCGTCGATGACGACCAGCTCCGATTTTCCGTCGTCGGTCGGGCGGTGGTACTTCACCCGAACGCTGTCTTGTTTTTTCAAGTAGTCGAGCCGGTTTTGAAGCGATGAGGCCTCGGACCCCCCGCCGGTGGCCTTGACCGTCGGCTTGCCGGGACCGAAGGTCACGACGCCGACCGGCTCGTCGCTTCGCGAAATCTCGAGCTGGTAGACGGACTTCGGGGGCTTCGGCTCGATGAACTCCGGGATCTCGGAGACATCGAACTTCAAACGCTCGAGCTCCTGCTCGACGGCATGTTTGTATAGGTCGTCACCGGGCTCCGCCAGCATGGTGCCGTAGTCGCCGCGCCCCTTTCCGTTCTCCGGGGGCAAGTGCATGTCGATGGCGATCCGGGCGTCGCCCGCGTTGAGTTTGTCCCAGACATTCCGGAGTTCCGTCGCCTCGTTCGTCGACGCGATGAGACGGAGCACGCCCTTGTTGGCGAGATGAAGCTCGATGGTCCCGAGTTCGACGCCGCCTTTGCTCACCTCGTACCAAACGGTACCGGCCTGCTTCTTTGAAGTCGGTGAGGGCTTGCTCGCTGCTGGCTCCGCGCTTGGCTTCGGGGCTGGGGCCGAAACGGGCGCCGGAGCCGTGACGCTTCCGACCGGAGCCGGGTCCGTCGTCTTCGACGGGCATCCTGCGAGAAATGCCGAGCTGGCGATCAAGACGAGTCCGAACGAGCGAAAATCAGTCATGGGGTGCCGATCATACGCAGAACCGAGTCAAACGATCTCCCGGGGCCGGAGGGCACTCCAGCCGGTCATCGCGAATCGAGCTGTTTTCTGGCTGGTGCCGAAGGGGAGACTCGAACTCCCACGCCCTTTCGGACGGCGGATTTTGAATCCGCTGCGTCTGCCATTCCGCCACTTCGGCCTGGGGGGGGAGCCTACCCACCCGCGGAGGGGAGGCAACGGATTTTCAGAGGCACTCGCACTTGCCTTGGATGTAGCGGTGGCTGTTTTTGCCGCGGGTCTTGCAGCATTCGCCGCACTCGTCGCCACTCGGGGCGCCTTTGCAGTACGCGGTGGAGCTCGGGTCGGCTTTGCCGCAGGCGAGCAGGGCGGCGACGAGCACGATGAGGCCGGCCGTGGCGGAGCGTGAAGCGGAACGCATGGCTCAGCTCGCGGGGATGGCCTTCACGCGCGATTTGAGAAACGCGATGACTTCTTCGCGTGAGCGCTCGGGCGCGCCGGGTAGCTGGACGAAACGTTTGGCGAGCGGGCCGTAGGCCTCGAGCATGAGCAAGGCCCAGACCATGAAGAAGTCGAGGCCCTCGAAGACGATGGCGTCCTCGGCCCCGTAAGTCGCCTTGTTCTTCTGGAACTCTCCGGGCATCTCGGTCCAGTGCGCCCGCGGCTTGATGTGGTGATAGATGTGGTAGCCGTCGTTGAAGCACTGCGCGTTGTAGCGAGTGTTGATGCACGTGATGCTGTTCTTGTAGGCGTTGCCCGGGTCGCTCGAGTCGACGAACGCGTGCTGGCCCCAGTTGCCCGCCATCATGAGCAATCGCACGAGAAGCACCGGTACGGCGAACACGACGAGCGCGGCCCGCCAGTCGAGATACATCAGCCCGGCGACGGCGACCCAGAAGGTCAGGTCGCCGTAGAGCATGCGCTTGAGGAGCTTCGCGTTGTGCTTCTTGTGGTGGTACCGGCCGAGCTCGACGAGACCGAAAAACAGGAAGCTGAAGAAATAGTGCAGCCAGTGCGTGATCTTGTCGCGCTGGTATTTCATCGTGGAGCTGAGGTCGTCCGGCAGGTTGTTCTCCGGGTGATGCATGCCCATGTGGTGCACGAAATACGTCTCGGGCGTTTCTCCGTAGAACGGACCGATGAGCCACGGGATGACGTGGTTGAGCGCGGAATACTCCTTCTTGAAGAGCATTCGGTGCGACGTGCAATGCAGCATCAGGATGAACCGCGGCAACAGGACGAATGCCCAGACCGCGAAGTAGACCGGCACCAGGTACCAGAAGTACGGCCCCGCGAAGAAGAGCCCGACGCCGCATAGGGCGAGAGCCGAGCACGCGATCATCACGTGCAGAAACGGGAGATCGCGCGGGTCGTTGATCAGCCCCACGAAGAAGCGGTCGTAGAACGGCAGCTCCGATTCGGCGGGAAACTGAGGGTTCGCGACGTCGGTGGTCATCGGCCTTGGGCTTGCGCCGGAAGCTAGCACCGAATGCGGATCAGCTGAAATCACCGGCTTTTCGGCAGACAAAGACCGCGTCGTCAAGCACGTAGAGCGCTCGATTCGTGTCCCCCGCCGACAGATACGGCGCGCGCGAGAGACGTTCGACTTCGAGGCCGAGGGACGGCAGGACGACGTCGCCGATGCGGCGGGTGACTTGCTCAAAGCTGCCGGACCCGCAGTCGAAGACTTCGAGGGGGTCGATGGTGCTCGGGCCATCGTAGACCCAAGCGTTGTAGGGCAACGCGAGCGCGAACATGAGTCGGCCGCCGGGCTCGACAGCGTCGCGGGCGCGTTCGAGAAGCGTGATGGGGCGAAGGCAGCGATCGAGCACGTTCATGCACGAGACGACGTGGTACGGGCCGCCGGGCACGACCTCTTGGGAGACGTCGACCCGGCGGCACGCGAAACCCCGCTGACGAAGCCGACGCGACATCACCCAGCTGACCTCGGTCGTGACGAGTATGTCGAAGAGCGGCGCGGCGTGCGCGGTGACGTCTCCGGAGCCGGCGCCGATGTCGAGCCAGCTGCCGCGGGCATCTTCGCCGAGTAGCAACCGCCATTGCTCGGTGCTGAGTAGATGCATCTGATACATGCTGAGCAGGCCGTTGACGTCGAAGTCCGACGCTACCGACGTGAGCAGCCCGTGCAGCTTGGTTTTCCACCAACCGTGACGTCGCTCCAACACGTCCCGGAGGTAGCTTCGACCCGCTTCGTCGAGGTCGAGCTCGGCGAAGCGCGCCCCCAGCTCGCCGAGAGCTTCCCGGTCGCAGCCGTAGTGGAGCTCGAACCCCCCGTACACGGTCGGGGAGGGCAGCTCGGAAGAGACAGTTGGTGTCGTCACGTTAGGCGCGTACGATCGGCTTGGTGTCCGACCCCGGCAAGCTCATCTCCCTCGGCGACTGGTTGCAAGCGACGGGGGCCCATCACGACGTGGTCGAATGGGCCGGCGCGTTTGGTGCGGATTGGACGAGCGCTTGGGCGTCCTGTCCGCGTGGCGACTGGCTGCTCGGCATCGCCGGGCGGCTCGGCGCGGACCGGCGAGCTCTGGCGCTGGCCGCCGTCGACGCCGTGAGAGAAGCCCTCGATTTCGTTCCGGAGGACGAGCCTCGGCCGGCTCGGGCTCTCGGAGTCGTGGAGCGCTGGGCGCGGGGGGAAGCGACGGAGACACAGTGTCGAGACGCGGTGGCCTCACTCGAGGATTCGCCGCCGGATCCGGCGATCGCGATGGTGTTCATTGCCGCCCAGGCTGCGGCGATGACTCCGGAGGATCCCGACGCAGCGGCGTCTGCGGCGGCCAACGCAGCACAGGCCGCGATTCTAGGGGTCGCAGACTGCGCGATGATGGCCGCCGTCGGTCACGCCCACGATGCGGCGGCGCGATGCGTGCGCGAGCGGATCCCGTTCGAGTCGCTCGAGCTGCCCGGCTGACGGCCGGCCGCACCCACCGGGCGACCCGTCGTCAAGAGGGCAACGGGCGATCGCGAAGCTTCCAAGCGATCCTCATCGCCATCGACATGATGCTGACTTGAGGATTGACGCCGAGACTCGTGGGCATGATGCCGCCGTCGGCGACGAACAGCTCTTCGAGCTCCCAGGTTTCGCCGTCTTGGTTGACGACCGAATGCCACGGGCTGATCCCCATGCGCGTCGTTCCCAGCGGGTGCTGGGAGCTGCATTCGATTCTCTTCGACGGAATGTTGGCGCCGTCGAGTCGACGAAGTCCGTCCGCGTCGACGCCCTCGGTGCCGAGAATCGGCAGGTACACCTCCTTGGCGCCGGCGGCGAAGTAGGTCTCGCCCATGATGCGAAATATCTTGGGGATGAGCGCGCGGTCGGCGCGGGTCATGCGGTAAGTCGCGACGGTCTTGCCGAACAGCGAGTGCACTTCGCCCCCCGCTTCGTCGTGGATCATGCCGCCGAAGATGGCGAGATTCGGTAGGCGCTCCGCATTTCGGGCGCGCGCGGGTCCAACGCCCGGCATCGTGCCGATCATGACCCCCGCCGGGATGTAGAGGCTGTTGAAGAGCAGGCGCTCGTGCTCGTACGTGTCGCAGAACATGCTCTGAAGCGCCCCGCGCCAGCCCCGAATGGGGTCGTCGAACAGTGCCATGACCCGGAAGGAGGGGTGCACGGTGAGATTCTTGCCGACCTGGCCCGACTGCTTGCCGATGCCCGAGCGTTTCAGGATGGCCGGCGAATAGTACGCACCCGCCGCGCAGACGACCCGCTTGGCGTGCACGACGATGCGCCCCTTCTCGCGATTCTTGATGCGCCCCTGCACACCGACGGCGCGTACTCCCTTGCTCAAGATCCGGTCCACCTGCACGTCGCTGAAGATTCTCGCTCCGGCGGCGACCGCTCGCGGCAGAAACGAGATGTCGACGCTCATCTTCGCCTGGTGTGGGCAACCGAAGTTGCAGCGGCCGCAGCCGTTGCACCCGACGGTGTTGCGTCGCATGGGCTTGAGCGGATGGCCGAGCTTGGCCGCCCCTTCGGCGAACTTGATCGTCGACAACGATCGCATCGACGCTGGGACCTCGTTGACGTGCACGGCCTTTTCCACCGCGTCGAATGCCGGCTCCATGAGCTTTGGGCGAAGCTCGGTGAGCCCATTGGTGTCCGCCCACTCGTCGAGCACGAAGTCGGGGGTTCGAAAGCAGACGCCCCCGGTCAGCACGCTCGAGCCGCCGACGCAACGGCCCATCGTCACGTTGATCATCGGTGAGTCGCCGAGGCCGATGGCCATCGTGGTTCCGCCGTCGCGCCAAATGTGCCGCATGCTCTCGCTCGGGCGCATCTGGCCGTACTCGGTCGGCTCCACGTGCGCGCCTTCTTCGAGCACGACGACGTCCTGACCTGCCTCGGCCAGCGTGGTCGCGACGACCGCGCCGCCGGCGCCAGAGCCGATGACCACCACGTCGGCGTCTATTTCGAGATCGCCTTCGAGGTCGCGCCCGTGGACGATTTCCCCCGGCCCGGTCACGGATCCTCGTGGCAGCTGGCGTCGAAACCGATCTCGCGCGCGGCGTCCGGATGCTCGTAGTAGACGATGCTGCCGAGCACCTTCATCCCCAGCACGGCGAAGCCGAGCGGGCTGCTTTCGAGCTTCTGGAGGGCGGTGACTCGGTCTTCCACCGGCAAGCTGCGAAACGAGGAGAGGCGGCGGGCGACCAGCGGCCCGACGATGCAGATCGCGATGACTCCGACCCGATAGGTGAGCCTTGCACTCGGCACCCGCGCCAGGAAATCCTCGAAGTCGTTGCAGAGCCAGTCGAGGCGGTCGCTCGGCGGCGGCCCTTCCACGTCCGAGAAGACGGCCTCGATGATCGCGCGCACGTTCCGCATCATCCACGGGCCGACGTACGCCTGGTCTCCGACCCGCCGAAGCGGCGTTACCCACTCGATCTCACCGTCCGAATCGCGTTTGGCGAGGCTCGGATGGTTGTCCGGGGCGGCCATGCTTCCCCGAGGTATACCAGGGGATTGACAGGCGTTGGGCGCTACCCCACCTTTCGTGGCCCCAATCCAAGGCACCCGCGCAAAGGACTACCCCGATGGACTTCGAAGTACCCGCTCTCCCCTACGCCAAAGATGCACTCGGTCCTGCCATGAGCCAGGAGACGCTCGAGTTTCACTACGAAAAGCATCACAAGGGCTACATGGGGAAGCTCAAAGCGGCCCTCGAAGGCAAGCCCGACGCCTCCAAGAGCCTCGAAGACATCATCAAGAGCAGCGAGGGCGGGCTCTTCAACAACGCCGCACAGGTGTGGAATCACACCTTCTTCTGGGAGGGCATGAAGCCCGGCGGCGGCGGCGCGCCCCCCGACGGCGACGTCGGCGACCTCATCAAGGGGCTCGGCGGCTGGGACAAGTTCCGCGCCGACTTCATCGCCGCCGGCATGGGGCGTTTCGGCTCCGGCTGGGCTTGGTTGGTGCTCGACGGCGGCGCTGGCAAGATCGTTTCGACGCCGAACGCGGAGACTCCGCTTACCACCGGCGCGAAGCCGCTCCTCGTGGCCGACGTGTGGGAGCACGCCTACTACATCGACCACCGAAACAAGCGCGACACGTACTTGCAGGTGTGGGCGGACAAGCTCATCAACTGGGACTCGGTCGCCAAGAATCTCAAGGGCTGAGCGCTGGTCAGTAGCTCGCGTCGTCGAGCTTGGTTTTGCCCCGGAACACCCAGTAGACGACCACCGTGTAGGTGGCGACGAAGGGCATGCCGATGAAGGCGATGTTGCGCAGAATGCGCAAGGTCGATTGGCTCGAAGCGGAGTTGTAGATTGTGAGGTTGTGGGCGGGATCGATGCTCGAGACGATGAGATTTGGAAATAGCGCCATTCCGAAGAGGAACGTCAGAGCGGCGATGGTGCACGCGCTCGAGACGAAAGCGTAGCCCGCCCGGCCGAGATGGATGGCTCGCGGGATGTTCGCGATGGCGAGCACGTTGAGCACCACCACGCCCCAGGCGAGCGGCATCCTCCGAAAATTTTCGACCGCGTGTGGAATCGTGACCAGGGTGTAGATAGTGACCAGCACGTAGATCACGAGGAAAACGCCGAACGTGCGCCACATCCAACCCTGGATTCTGGCTTGCAGCGCGCCTTCGGTCTTGAGGTAGAGGTAGATGGAGCCGTGCATCGCTGCGAGCGCGACTGCCAGGGCGCCGACCATCAGAGGGTAGGGGCCCAACAGATCCATCGTCGATCCCGCGAACTCCTTGTCCGCGCCGATGGGCATGCCCTGGACGGCGTTGCCGAGCGCTACGCCGAAGATGAAGACGGCAGCGGTGCTGGCGAAAGTGAACGAAGCGTCCCAGTAGCCTCGCCACCATTTTTCCGGGCGCTTGCTGCGAAATTCGATCGAGACGGCGCGACCGATGAGCGCCGCGAGCAGCACCATGAAAGGGAGGTAGAACCCACTCAGGCCGGTGGCGTAGGCGTCGGGAAAAGCCCCGAAGAGCGCTCCGCCGAAGGTCACGAGCCACACCTCGTTACCGTCCCAGAGTGGGCCTATCGAATTGAGCACGATGCGGCGCTCGCGGTCGCCTTTGGCGAAGATGTGCATCATGCCCACGCCGAGGTCGAAGCCGTCCAAGATGGCGTAGCCGGTGAGCAGCACGCCGAGCAGAAGGAACCAGAGCGTGTTGAGGTCGAAGCTCATGACCTGTCCTCCTGCGTCATCGAGTATCCGCTCGACTGATCCGTACGTCGGGATGCCGCCTCGAGCAGCGACGGTGGGCCGTCCCCCTCGTGGCTGGCGACCAGCGCATCGGGATCCTTCGGGCCGTGCCGGATCTTCTCGTTCAGCACGTAGACCCACACCGCGAAGAGCAAGAGATAGATGAACGCGAACAAGAAGATGCTCGCGAGAACCTGGCTGGCCACGACCGCCTTGCTCAAAGCGTCGCTCGTTCGCAGAAGGCCGTGCACCACCCAGGGCTGCCGGCCCACCTCGGCGGCCACCCAGCCCGCCTGGTTCGCGATGATTGGTGCGATGACCGCGAGCACGAACGTCCACATGAGCCAGCGCTTTTCGAAGAGCGTCCCTCGCCAGCGCAAGAAGAGCGCCAAGAGGACGAGGCCCATCAGGAAGAAGCCGATGGCGACCATCACGTGATACGCGGCGAACGGTATGAAGAGCGGCGGCCGGTCCTCCGGAGCGAATTCGTCGAGGCCCGTCACCGGCGCCTCGGCGTCGCCGTGGATGAGCAGGCTCAAGAGCCCGGGGATTTGAACGCCGTGCTTGACGGTCTGGGTCTCGGCGTCGGGTATGCCAGCGATGTACAGCCCGGCCGGGCCGGTTTCGAAGTGGCCTTCGAATGCTGCGAGCTTTGCCGGTTGGTTCTCGGCCACGGCGACCGCCTGGCCATGGCCGCTCGCGCCGATGGCGACAACGGCGAAGGTCGCGAGCCCGAGCGCCACGGTGAAGCTCTTCTTCGCGAAATCCAGGTGTCGCTTTCGGAGCACGTACCACGCCGAGACGCTCATCACGAAGAACGCCCCTTGCAGGTAACACCCCAAGATGACGTGCCCGAGGCGGTGCATCGCCGACGGGTTGAACACCATCGCCCAGAAATCCACGATCTGGGCGCGAGCTTCGAGCCCTTCGCCGACCACGTGGAACCCCGCCGGCGTGTGCATCCACGAGTTGGCGATGACGATCCAGATCGCGCTGAACATCGAGCCCATCGCCACCATGAGTGTGGCGAAGAAGTGCATTTTCGGGCCGACGCGGTCCCAGCCGAACACGAGGATCGCGAGAAAACCCGACTCGAGGAAAAACGCGAACACGCCCTCCGCCGCGAGGGCCGACCCGAACACGTCGCCGACGTAGCGCGAGTACGTCGCCCAGTTCGTTCCGAACTCGAACTCCATCACCAACCCCGTCGCGACTCCGACAGCGAAGTTGACCGCGAAGATGCGTGTCCAGAAGCGAGCCATCGCTTCGTACTGTGGATTCCGCGTCTTGAGGTGGAGCCCCTCGATGATGACGAGCACCACGCCGAGCCCGATGGACAAGGGCGGAAACAAGTAGTGGAACATGATGGTGAGCGCGAACTGCAGTCGCGACAGCATCAGCACGTCCATGGAGAAACCTCCCGCGTGAGCCCCGACGAGCAGCAAACGGCGCTCGGTAGGCTGCTCGCAGCATGGGGCGGACCATGCCGGATCGGAAGGGGGCGAGCGGCAAAAACCTTCGTCATCGGTACGGGCCGTGACCTCTTCGCAAGTGACTCGTGAGCGCGTGGCCGGCGGCGAGTAGCGGGTGAATGACGCCGAGCAGCGTCTTCGAGCCGCGGACAGCCTCGGCTAGCCCGGCCTGCAGGTGGGCGTTCGTGATGAGCAGGCTGTGCGCGTGGCGACGAAGCTCCACGAGCGCTTCCTGCGCAGGCCCGTCGAGCACTCGGCGGACCTGTTCCTCGGGCTCGCCGCGCACGACGAAGGTTTCGTCGAACACGGCGTTGCCGGTTTCGATGTCCGGTCGGATCCAGAGTTTCCACTTCGGGTGCTCGCGCTTGTCGGTCATGCGAAGCTCGCACAGCAAATCGCGATCCAACGAGAGGTCGAACAGCGTCCACCACTGTTCTTCGTGATGCTCGACCCAGACGCCGAGTCGACCGACTTCGAGCTTCACCGAGTACTCGAGGGTGTCTGGGTCGACCCTTCCGCCGATCTCGCGCACGACGGGACCGAAGGCGCGGGCGGTCATGCGGACCGGTCCCGGCGCGGGGACGCTCTTTCGGGCATCGACGAGCACGCGCGCAATTTTCGCCGCGCCTTCCACCACCGCCACGATTTGCTCCGCCGAGCCGATCATCGACGTCGCCACCTCGACCGTCGTGTCGTCGACGGTGGGGTTCAAGTCTTGCTGATTGGCGTGCATCAGCACTTTCGCGACAGGCTCGGTGATGAGGGCGCGCGCCTGGTCGAGATGGAGGAAGCGTGCGTGAAACTCGTCGTCGAACTCTCGGCTGATGATGGGCGGTGGCGCGGGGTCTTTTCGAAGGGCGTCGCGCACCAGCCAGTCGAAGGCCCCCTTCGGATCGAGCCGGAGTCCGAGACCGAGGGGCGGCTCGAAGGTCACCACGGCCGAGGCGGTGATGGCTTGTTGGTCGATGCCGAGGAAAACCTTCGCCCAGACGGGCACGCCGTCGACTTCGCCGCTCAGTTGGAACCTGCGCCCGGAGCCTTCTAGCGACAGGCCGAGCTCATCGGCCGCTTCGCGGGTCCATTCTGCGATCACGTTGCGACTCGCTCTGCTCCGCGCACGTGTGTCAGCTATCCCTGACGTGCTCGTCGAAAAAGCTCAACATCCTCGCCCAACTGTCTTCGGCGGCGGCCTCGTCGTAGGCGACCTTCATCGGGCCGATGGCGGAGAGCTTCTTGCCGAAGCTCTCGGCGTGCTGGCTCATGTAGCTGTGGCCAGCGTCGTCGTACACCTCGACGTCGTGAGCGACGCCGAGCGTTTCGAGGTGCCGCTTCAGGCGTCGACCATGCGGCGCGAACACCCGGTCGCGGCCCCCGTAGCCTCCGACGATGGGACAAGTGCCACGCATCTCGTCTGCGGTTTTTGCGACTTGGCCATAGTACGGCGCCGCGGCGCGGTACCACGACGTCGTCGCGAGCAGCAGCGCAAAACCGCCCCCCATGCAAAATCCCGCGACACCCAGCCGCTCGGCGTCGACTTCGCTCCGCTCGCCGAGGTACTGGCGAGCACACTCGAGATCGTCCAGAGCCACGCCCCTTCCGCTCCGCATGGCCATCATCGTCTTCACGACGCACAGGGCTCTCGAGCCCGGCCGATGGAACAGGTCGGGCGCGAGCGCGACATAGCCGTTCTCGGCGAACCGACGAGCGATGCGTCGGATGTCGCGGTTGAGCCCCAACAGCTCGTGGATGACCAGGACACCCGGACGTGGCTGTTTGCCCGAGGCCGGAAGCGCCAGGCTCGCGCGCATCTCGATGCCGTCGTGGGCGGTGAACGCCACTTCGTGTTGCTCGACCACACTCATCGAGTGCCGGGGCTTTGGCCCACCGTCAATCGTCTGACCCGAGACCGGTAAAATCGGCGAGTCTGAACGCTCGTGCGCGGGGCTGTGGGAGGAATCACCCCCGTTATTGAGAAGAGGCACGGATATCGCTATGTTGCCGCCGCCTCGCCCCGGCCCTATGAATCTCGTGCAGGGCCGAGTCGACCCAAAGTCTTCAGGGAGCGAAATCGCCCATGGCTCAAACCCATCTGCCGCTCGCGCCTCAGCGCGGGTACGGCGAGACCACGCGGAAAGACCCTTGGTGGTTGCCCACTCTCGGCACCTTCATCGGGCTATCCGGCTTCATCGTCTACATGACGTGGGCCGGGATGCAGAACGAACACTTCAGCTACCAGGGCTACCTGTCCCCGGCCTATTCGCCGCTCCTGTTCTGGACGGATCCCGAAGGCGTGACCGGGCTCGCCGGCGCGGAGCGTTTCGCTTATTTCGGGCCGCAGCCGTCGTGGTGGCCCGGCGCGATTCCGTTCTTGCCTGCGCTCCTCATCCTGTGGGCACCCGGTGGCTTTAGGATCACCTGCTACTACTATCGCGGCGCCTACTACAAAGCGTTCTGGCAATCGCCGCCGAACTGTGCCGTGGGCAAGCCGCACAAGACTTATTCGGGGGAGCGCTCTTTCCCGCTCATCATCCAGAATATCCACCGGTACTTCATGTACCTGGCAGTGGTTTTTCTCTTCATCCTCGCGCACGACGTTTACCTCGGCATGTGGTTCATCGATCCCGCGACCGGCGCCAAGTCGTTCGGCATCGGGCTCGGCACCATCGTGCTGGCGCTGAACGTGACGTTTCTGTCGGCGTACACGCTCGGCTGCCACTCGCTGCGCCACGTCATCGGTGGTTTCAAGGACCGCATCAGCGGCGCACCGATTCGCAAAAGTCTCTACAAGGGCTGCACTGGCCTCAACAAGAACCACATGCGCTGGGCCTGGACGAGCTTGGTTTGGGTAGGGTTCACGGACTTCTACATCCGCATGTGCTCGATGGGTGTGTTCACCGACATCAGGATCATCTAATGGGCGACTGGGATACCTTCGACTACGACGTCATCGTCATCGGGGCCGGCGGCGCCGGGCTCCGTGCCGCCATCGAATCGGCGGAGCGCGGCTGCAAGACGGCACTGGTCTGCAAGAGCCTGCTCGGCAAAGCCCACACGGTCATGGCCGAAGGGGGTTGCGCGGCTGCCATCGGCAACGTCGACGAACGGGACAACTGGCAGACCCACTTCGCCGACACGATGCGCGGCGGCCAGTATCTGAACAATTGGCGCATGGCGGAGCATCACGCCAAAGAGGCTCCGGATCGCGTGCGTGAGCTCGAGTCATGGGGCGCGCTCTTCGATCGAACCAAGGACGGCCGAATCATGCAGCGTAACTTCGGGGGTCACAAATACCCGCGGCTTGCGCACGTCGGCGATCGGACCGGCCTCGAGATGATCCGCACGCTTCAGGACCACGCCATCCATCAGACCATAGAGGTCCACATGGAAGTGACCTGCCTGAAGCTCTTGAAGGACGGAGAGCGCGTGTCCGGCGTCGTCGCCTACGAGCGCGAGAGGGGCCGGTTTCGGGTTTTCAAGGGCAAGGCCATCGTGCTGGCCACCGGCGGTTTCGGGCGCGCGTTCCGCATCACGAGCAACAGTTGGGAGTACACCGGCGACGGACAGTCGATGGCGTACCACGCGGGTGCCGAGCTCAAGGACATGGAATTCGTGCAGTTTCACCCGACCGGTATGGTTTGGCCGCCGAGCGTGCGCGGCATTCTGGTGACCGAGGGCGTGCGCGGTGAGGGCGGCGTGCTCCGCAACAGCGAGGGCAAGCGGTTCATGTTCGACGACATACCGCCGCTCTACAAACACCAGACCGCCGACAACGAAGAAGAGGGCTTCCGCTACACCCAGGGCGACAAGGAAGCGCGACGGCCGCCGGAGCTTCTGACGCGGGACCACGTCGCTCGCAAGATCATGAAAGAAGTGCGTGAAGGCCGGGCGAGCCCGCACGGCGGCGTCTTTCTCGACATCGCGTGGATCAAAGACCGCGTTCCCGGTGGCGCCGAGCACATCAAGAAAAAGCTCCCGGCGATGCACCATCAGTTCAAGGAGCTCGCGGAGGTCGACATCACCGAGGTGCCGATGGAGGTGGGGCCGACGACCCACTACGCGATGGGCGGAGTGAGCGTGGACGGCGACACTCAGATGACCAACGTGCCTGGATTGTTCGCCGCCGGAGAGGTGGCCGCTGGATTGCACGGGGCCAATCGCCTCGGGGGCAACTCACTCAGCGATCTCCTGGTGTTCGGCAGACTGGCGGGCGAGCACGCCGCGAAGTTCGCCGGCGAAACTAGCTCTGGCTCGGTCGACGAAGCGGACATCAAGCAGGCGTTTGCCGACGCGCTGGCGCCGTTCGAGCGGGAGTCCGAAGAAAATGCCTACATGATCCAGAAGGAGCTTCAGGGCAAAATGCAGGATCTGGTGGGTATCGTCCGCAAAGAGGACGAAATGAAAGAAGCGATTGCCGTCATCGACCAGCTACAGGGTCGCTCTGCGAAGGTCGGTGTCGACGGCAACCGCGACTACAACAACGGTTGGCACACGGCGCTCGACCTACTCAACCTGATGACGGTGAGCGAAGCGGTGGCGCGCTCCGCGCTCGATCGCAAGGAGAGCCGCGGAGCGCATTTTCGGGACGACTTCCCTCAGAAAGAAGAAGCGGAAGCGAACCACAACACCTACATCAAGAAGGGGCCGGACGGAGAAATGCAGCTCTCCCGCAAGGAAAAGGAACCCCTACGAGACGAGCTCGAAAAGATCATCGCGGAGGAGCAGAAGTGAGCAAGACCGTCACTTTCCGGATTACCCGCGGCACGGGAGAGAAGACGGAACTCGTCGACTACCAAACCGAGGTCGGCGAAGGCATGGTCGTGCTCGACGCCGTGCACCAGATCCAGGCGGAGAGTGCGCCGGATCTCGCCGTCCGATGGAACTGCAAGGCCGGGAAGTGCGGCTCGTGCTCCGCTGAGGTCAACGGCATGCCCCGACTCATGTGCATGACCCGGCTCGGCGAGATCAACCTCGACGAGCCCGTCACCATCGAACCGATGCGGACGTTCCCGCTCATCAAGGATCTCGTGACCGACGTCAGTTGGAACTACGAGGTGAAAAAGCGCATCAAGAAGATGAAGCCGCGCAAGCCGGACAACGAGGACGGCAGCTGGCTGATGGATCAAGAGGACGTCGAGCGCCCGCAGGAATTCCGAAAGTGCATCGAGTGTTTCCTCTGCCAGAACGTGTGCCACGTCCTTCGGGACCACAAGCTTCACGCTGAATTCGCTGGCCCGCGGCACTTCGTGTACGCCGCGCAGCTCGAGATGAATCCCATCGACACCGCCGACCGTCTCGAGGACCTCAAGGGACCCGACGGCATCGGCTACTGCAACATTACCAAGTGCTGCACCAAAGTGTGCCCGGAGCACATCACCATCACCGACAACGCCATCATTCCGCTCAAGGAGCGCGTGGTCGACAAGTTCTACGACCCGATCGGCAAGCTCTTTCGCGTCTTCTCCAGCCGCGACTCCTGACCTTCGCGGGGAGGACGGGTTCGTCAGTTGGCGTCTTTGGGCACTGGTAGGATGGGCGCCCAGAGTAGACGTTCGAGCATGTTGTCCTCGAGCACGATGCCCTTGTCGCTGAAGTGCAGCGCGTTTTCGCCGCTGGCTTCCCGCTGCTCTCCAACGAACGCGATGCCGCGACCTTCGCCGTTGTAGCCGAGCTGTACCACCGCGTTCTCCAGCCAGCGGCCCCCACCGTCGAGCTCGATGGCTTCTGGGAGCGTGTAGAAGCCTTCTGCCGGCAGCTTCTTCAGCGTCTTGGCCCACGTGGGCGATCGGAGGGGAGTCGTCGGCTCGCCCCAAAACCAGCGATTATTTTCGTTTCGGCCGGGCCGCACGATGAAGCGGGTGGCGCCGTTCTGCGTCTGCCCGACGTAGACCAGCGCGTTCGCCGGAAACTCGGCCTCGTGTCCGGGCATCGCGGTGGTGGTTCGGTACAGGCCGGGTTCAGGAAGCTCGAACATTTTTCCTCACGTCTCTCGAATGCCGTCTGGGCCAAGGATTGGGGGCGCAATGTAACCCAGGTCGGCCGCTGG
This sequence comes from Polyangiaceae bacterium, assembly GCA_029261965.1. Lineage (GTDB taxonomy): Bacteria > Myxococcota_A > Polyangia > Polyangiales > Polyangiaceae > JAJDAH01. Next base: position 551 of record JAJDAH010000290.1, on the reverse strand, counting down.
ACAAGCCCACGAGCTGGGTTTTTTCGGCGCCGGAGGACGTCGATGTCGACGCGGGCTCAGGCCCGCCTATATTGGGGTCGGACCACTCCGCCCCCGAGAGCGATCATGGGAATTCTCACACGCCGAAAGACCAACATTCCGTACGAGATGTTCAACGTCCCGCGTGCGGCCGACGAAGCGAAGCGTTTCGCGAGGTGCGAGAACATCTACCACAAGGGCCAAGAGCTCGCGTGGGACGGCAAGGAGATCTTGCCGATGCTGCTCGAAAAACACGGGGGCATCCGCATCGACGCCGACAAGAAGAAAGCTCTCGAAAGAATTTTCAGCATCATCATGTGGGGAGAGCTCGCGGCGTGGCGAATTTCGGCCCAGCTCGCCGACCGCATCGAGCCGCTCGAAGCCAAGATGGCGGCGACTGGCCAGGCGTTCGACGAGGCACGGCACTTCTACACGATGCACGACTACCTCGAAGAGCTCGGCTACCACCCAGCGCCGATGGACCGCGCTCCCGAGGCCTTGCTCGATCTGACGCTCGATACCGAGGATCTCGC
>JAJDAH010000289.1 GCA_029261965.1 Polyangiaceae bacterium | reverse complement strand
TCGCCGCTGACGGCTCGAGCGCGACACTGCAAGGAGTCACTTGCTCTCGCGCCAAGAGCGGCGAATTCGAGAGCATCGAATGGGTCTTCGGCTGTCCCGACGCCTTCATCCGGTGAGAACGGGGCTCGCCGGCCCCGAGGCGGTGCTCAATGGCCGGGCTTGCCGCGGTAGACGATCAGGCCGTGGGTGAGATCGTAGGGGGACACCGCGATTCGAACTCGGTCGCCGGGAAGAACGCGGATGTGGTGGCGCCGCATGCGCCCGGAGAGCTGACCGCGCACTTTCGCGCCGCCTTGATCGACTTCAATCGTGTACTGGCCGCCGCCGAGGGCTTCGACGATCGTGCCTTCCATTTCGAGCAGGTCGCCCTTGCTCATCGCTGATTCTCGGCGCTCACGGGGCGCGACCCTGACACAAGCCCCGGGCAGGTGCAAGGTCAGGGCCAAGCATCGTCGGCACGCATTCGCGCCGCGAGCAGCCGCACGATAGGCTCCTCCGAGTGCGGCCGACCTTCCCCGCCACGTTACTCGATTACAACGGAGTGCTCGTCGACGACGAAGCCATTCACCTGGCGGCGCTCCGTGAAACGCTGGCGCCGCTCGGCATCGACGTCGAGGAACGCGCCTATTGGGAACGCTACGTCGGCCTGGACGACACGCGCACTTTCGCCACGGTGCTCGAGGACGCCGGCCGGCCTCCCAGCGACCGTCTCCTGCGCCGCCTGGTGCAATCGAAGCACTCGCTCTACCTCCGACGGGCTTCGGCGGAGCTCAAACCGTTCCCGGGCGCCGCCGAGCTCGTTCGTCGACGCGCTCGGGCGGGTCCCGTAGGAGTCGTATCGGGAGCGTTGAAAAACGAGATCGAGCTCGGCATGGACGTACTGGGCGTACGGCACCTGGTGTGCTCCATCGTGTCCGCGGACGACACGAGTCGGTGCAAGCCGGATCCCGAAGGTTACCGAAAAGGCCTCTCGCTTCTCCGCAGCACCCCGACCGGGGAGACGAGCTCGACCGTCGCCGTCGTCGTCGAGGACTCGGTCGCCGGTATCCGCGCCGCCCGTGCCGCCGGGCTCACGTGCATCGCGGTGGCGCACACTCACTCGGAATCGACCCTGAGCTCCGCCGGCCCGGCGCGAGTCGTCGCCGATCTGACCCTATTGAGCGAAGCGTTTCTGTCCGACCTCTACACGGAAGCTCATGGCTAGCCGCCACACGACGTTCGTGCTGATCGCCGTCGTTTTGGCCGCCGATTCGACCTCCCGAGCGGGCGCAGCGTCAGAGCGCGTGCTTCGTGCTGCGGACCTCGAGCCGAGCAAGACGGCTTGGGCCAATAGCGAAATCGGCATGGTTCGCGGGATAACGATTGGGCCGATAGAAAGCTCGCTTCACCCCGAGCGCGGCTACGGCTCCGAGCTCTCGGGCCGTGCGATGAAGGAAACGCGTCGACTCGGCGCGACCTGGGTCAGCATCACCCCGTTCGGCCGCGTCTGGGACCTCGAATCGACCGGCGTGGATCCGACGTTCGAAGCTCCTTTCCAACAGAACCGAGAGTCGGTCACACGCGCCATCGAACAGGCCCATGCTCAAGGCCTCCGCGTTCTCCTCGTACCGCATCTCTGGGTCGAGACCGGCGGTTGGCGCGCGCTCATCGATCCGAAAACCGACGATGGCTGGCGGCGTTGGGCGGCAAGCTACCGCGAGTTCCTGCTCGGCTGGGCCGCAGTCGCCCGAGACGCGGGCGCAGACATGCTCAGCGTCGGGGTCGAGCTCCGGAGCTGGGTGACGACGACACGAGCGCCGAGCTTCAGCGCGATCATCGACGACGTACGCACGGTCTATCCCGGACTCTTGACCTACGCCGCCAACTGGGACGACGTGCACCAAACGGTCATCCTCGGAGATCTCGACGTCATCGGCATCAACGCGTTCTATCCGTTGACCGAAGTCGAAAACGCTTCGCTCGCGAAACTCGTTGCCGGCGGTCAGGGCGTCGCCGACAAGTTGCGAGACCTCGCGACGGCGTGGGAAAAGCCCGTGCTCTTCACCGAGATCGGGTACACGACGCGGCGCGATCCGGCGCTCCGGCCGTGGGAATGGCCGGACCACATGTCGGACGTCGTCGTCGACGAAGGCGCTCAGGCCGACGCCTACTGGGGGCTGTTGGCGCCGCTCGTCGACGAATCGTGGTTCGCCGGCTTCTTCGTTTGGCGAACCTATGCCGACCCGGACGACATGTCGCAGGAGGCCGAATGGGGTTTTTCGCCCAGGGGCAAAGAGGCCGAGCTCGTGCTTCGAGATGCCTTCGCCGCCCATTGGGCAGGCGACGGTGAGCGGCCGCTCGGCTCGGCGATCGTGCGAGAAACGGCCACCCGCGTCGGCGTCTACTGACGATACCGACGGAAAACGAGGTGCGCGAGTCCTCGCTTTGAGCGATCATGACGAGATGCGTTGGCTCAGACTTTCTTGCTCGGGGGCGTTGCTGACGTTGACGTGGCTCGGCTGCTCGTCGGCCGCGGAGCAGTCGGGCAACGACGGAACGACCGGTAGCGCAGGGGGCAGCGCCGCCACCACCGGCGACTCCGGCTCGGGCGTCGGAGGCAGCGGCGGGAGCTCGGCGGCCCCCAGCACCGGCGGATTGCCGAACACAGGCGGCGGCCCATCCACGGGCGGCGGCCCATCCACCGGCGGAGCCCCATCCACCGGAGGCGCACCCGCTGCCGGCGGAGCCGGTGGTTCGGCGGGATCGACTGGTGGGGCGACGGGCACCGGAGGCGGAGTCACCGACGCGGGCAGCAACTTTCCGGACGTCACGTTCAGCTACGAAGCCAGCACCCCGGAACAGGACGCTTGCGCCAACGTCACGGTCGAGGCCGAGCTCACACCACTCGACATCTACGTGATGATGGATATATCCGGCTCGATGACTCAGCTGACCATGGGCGGCACCTCCAAGTGGGACGAGATGCGGGCTGCGTTCGCCGCCTTCGTCAACGATCCAGCGTCGGCCGGGATCAGCGTCGGAATTCAGTACTTCCCGCTCGTTGCGGCTGGCGTACCTGCCTCGTGTAGCAACCAGGCGCAGTGCGGCGCGAACGGTCCGTGCCTGCTCTCGGTGTGTTCGAACAACATCAACTTCGCGTGCATCAACAACGGCCAGTGTTTCGGCGGAACCTGCGTGCCCGCAGGCGTGTGCTCCAACAACCCCGGCTCCATTTGCATCCCGGTCGGCAGCGCGGCGTGCGGACCAGGCGTCACCTGCGACGCGCGCACCTCGAGCTTTTGCGTCAACCAAGAGTCGTGTGCTGCCGCCGACTACTCCACGCCGGCGGTGACCATCGCGCCGTTGCCGGGCAACGCCACGGCTCTCGTCAACTCGATCAACGCGCAGTCTCCTTTCGCTGCGACCCCAACGGCCGCGGCGCTGTCGGGCGCCGTCAATCAAGCGCGCTCGTTCGCGAGCGCCAACCCGACACACAACGTGGTCGTGCTGTTCGCCACCGACGGATTGCCCACGAGATGCACCCCCAGCACCATCCCGCAAATTTCCAACATCGCGGCGATGGGGTTCAGCGGCAGCCCTTCCATTCAAACGTTCGTCTTGGGCATTTTCGCGCCAGCAGAAGCCGCCACGGCGCAAGCCAACCTCGACAGCATCGCGAGCGCCGGCGGGACCAACAGCGCGTTCATCGTCGACACGAGCGGCAACGTGACGGCGTCGCTGCTTCAAGCCCTCGACACCATCCGAGGCTCGTCGCTGTCGTGCGACTTCCCCATGCCGACGACGGACGCCGGCATCATCGACCCGGACGAGGTCGGAGTCGTGTTCACGGACGGCGGCACCTCGACGACGCTCGTTCGAGTCGACGACGCCACAGGATGCTCCGCCGGCGACTGGTTCTACGACAACAACACGAACCCCAATCGAATCTCCTTGTGCCCGACGACTTGCACGACGGTGCAAGCGTCGCCGACAGGCCGCGTAGACATCGAGCTCGGCTGCCTCGGCTCCTGAGAACGCGTTCAGAGTTTCTTGGGCTTGGGCTTGGGCTTGGGCTTGGGCTTGGGCTTCGCGCTCGGTCGGTCGGCGGGAGCTGTGCTCTCGATTCGACGAACTTCGGTCGCGCGAACCCATGCATGCGTGAGCTCGGTGCAGTCCCGAGTTCCGCGGAGCCCCGGCACGTGACGCAGCTTCACCCAGTCTTCGCCGTCGACGTGGCGAATCGACACCTCAATCGGCTTCGACACCTTCGCCCAGGCACCTGCCCCCGCTTTGGCGTGCACTGCCGCACCCGTTTTCAGCTCGGCCCTCCCCTGATAGACGTGCCGGTCGGCGCGATACCCACCGCACTCGGGGACCTTTCCGCCGCCGAGGCTGCCTCCGCCGAGGCCCAAAGACTTGGTGGCCTGGACCTCGTCGGCCGGAACCCACCCGACGAGCCGCGAACCATTGCGCATGTAGCCGATGCGCCGCTGCCCGCTCATTTCTTCGGTGACGTAGACGCCCGCGGGCTTATCGCTGGTCACTTGCACCTCGAGCACGTCGCCAGCACGCGGCTCCGGACGCACGTGCAACACGTCGCCCGTCGTCTCGAAACGCTTGGCGCCTTTCGGCCAAACGCTCGTAGTCGGCTTGCTTCGCGGTAGAGCGTCCGCCGTCAGCACGCTGCAAGCCAAGGCGACCTCGGTGACCCGCAGATCGCCGATGATGACATCGGTCCTGACGAGCGAGTCGCCGCGTCCGCGGATCTGTTTCAGCATCGTCCGCGGACCGACGTGCAGCATGTCGCCAGCGAGCACGGTGGGAACCTTCAGTCGCAGCGGCGGGCTCTTCGACCGACCGCGGAAGCTGAGCGGCTCGCTCAGCGTCACCAGGGCGTCGACCCCGTCCCGAGCAGGTACCACCGTGACCGCCGCCCTTTTCGCCAGGTGAACCGAGAACGGTGGCTGCCCAGGGAGCTCCACCTCGATGCCGGAGACCTGCTCCGGCTCACCTTCGACTCGGCACAGACCGAGAACCTTCCCCTCCGGATCCCTCGGTGCTTGCTCGATTCGCGTCGGCTGCGCCGGCCGCTTCAGCGGTCGTTTCTTGGCGACCGACGAAACCGTCGTCGACGAAGTCGCCGGGGCGCCGCCTTCGGTGGACGCGCGGTCCACGCACGAGAGCAACAATAGAGGATAGAGAAGGACCGAGGCTCGCACTGGGGGCGAGCGTAACAGCGTCAGCGCCGGCGTCGACGTGACGGTCGGCTGAGCACTTTGCCGTGCTCGACGAGACGGCGAAGCGCCCGCTCCATTTCCTGAGCAAAAACGAGTCGCACGGTCTCGAGACTCGCCGAGCGCACGGTGTCGAGGGACTGCTCGAGCTCGCCGGGCGACGACTCGGTGCTGTCCTTGACGTAGTTGGTGAACGCCAAGGCAACCTCGTCGGCAGCCTTCGACAGGCGGCGCCGAAGCGACTGCGTCATTTCAGCCGCCTCGGCGAGCTCGAAGCCACCGTCGTGCAACGTCAGCACGGCCTGAAGGAGCCCCGGACTTTTCACCAAGAAGCTCGGCGGATGGGCGTCTCCTTCCGAACGAATCAATCCGGTCGTGGCCAACTCGGCGACGAACGCCTTCGACCGTTTGCCGATGAGCTCCTCGAGCTCTTCTCGGGAGCAGATGCGCGGCCGATCTTCCGACCACGGCGCGCGCAGCTTGTCGCCGAGACCGAGCCAGTCTCGAACCGACACGTCACCCGCATCGGCGCGGCTCAGCAGGTCTCGAATCGCCTTGAGATGAAGGCCACGGTCTTGCAGCTCCGCGACTAGCTTGAGTCGCTCGACGTGCGCGTCGTTGTAGTACGCGACGCGACCGCGTCGCTCGGGCGCCGGCAAGGCGCCCTTCGCCTGATAGAATCGAATCGTCCGGCTCGGCACGCCGGTTTCGACGGCAAGCTCGTCGATGGTGTAGCCGCCGACCTCCTCGTCGGATCGCTCTTCGGCGTTCTCCACGTCCAAAGACGTTACCGCGTCGTCGGTTACAGGCCTAGCTTGAGAAATGTCATGGCTTGACTCCAGAATCGTGTGCATGGGTCGTGAGCTCCTGTGGCCGCGCTCGCCGTTCTCCTCATCGAGCTCGGCGGAGGGGAAGCGCCGTATCGCGACTTCCCAGTGCGACAGTTATGAACGCTACAGTTTAGAATGTCAACGTCATTTGTGGCAGCGACATGCAGGACAAAGCAGCGGAGGTGGGGCGGCAGAAAAAGCGACGTTTTCGCCCCGCTTCCGGAGCTGAGGCGCGACGCTCCCGGCCCCGAAAAAAGCACGTCAGTAGGCGTTCGGACCGGCCCGTAGCCCCTTCGGCAAATCGAGCTCGATGACCGGTACGGCTTTTTCGCCCCCCGATAGGAAGGCGTAGCGGGCGTGGTTGCCCACCACGCGGCTGACGTAATTTCGCGTTTCTTCGTAGGGGATGCGGGCGACCCACACGTCGGCTTGCAGGCCCTCGCCGCTCTCTAGCCACCGGGAGACGGCGCCAGGACCGGCGTTGTAGGCCGCTGCTCCGAGTTCGACCCGACCGCCAAAGGTGTCGAGCACTTTGCGCAGGTAGTAGGAGCCGAACCGGATATTGTAGACGGGGCTTCGGAGTAGGAGCGGGTCGTAGTCGACGTCGAGCTCTTTGGCGACGGTTCTCGCCGTGGGCGGAATCAGCTGCATCAGCCCGACCGCCTTCGCGGGGGACACGGCCGTCGGATGGAAAGCGCTTTCTTGCCGAATGATCGCGTAGATGAGCTCGGGCTCGAGGCGATTCTCTTTGCCCATTTCGCGAACGACACTCTCGTACGGCCTCGGGTACAAGCAGTCCCATGTCCAACGGGTGGCGTTCGACGGCGCCTTGCTGAGCGCGGTCCAACGCACCGCACGCTGACCGACCCGGTAGCGGCGAGCTGCTCGGGATAGTTTCCCGTACGCTTCGCAAAGCGCTTCGTTGCCGCGGTCACCATAGGACTTCTTGAGCGTGGCCTCGTGAGCGCGGATCTCGGCTTCCGCATCGGCATCGAGACCGACTCGAACGAAGAGCTGCACCCGCGGTGCCAGCTTCACGTCGAGCCGCTTTGGAGCACGAACGGTCGCGCCGGGTTCGATGAGCGGCGGGACCGGCGAACCGGCCGCTCGAAGGCGCGCCGCGCTAGCCAGCGCCGGGTAGCTCAGGGGTCGATCGCGAATGACTTGGTTGAAATCGGCGAGTGCTCCGGCCTGGTCCCCCGCGCCTAGCTTGGCAACGCCCCTCAAATGGCGCATGCGAGCGGCGTGTCGGCTATCCGCACCGGCCGCGAGCTCGTCGAACAGTCGAACCGCTCGCTTGTACTTCTTGCCGGCGAGAGACGAGACCGCGAGGGAGTGACGAGACGGCTTGACGTACCGGCCTTTGCTCTTGTGTCGAGCCAGGTAGTCCTCGTAGGCCCTTACTGCTTTATCCCAATTGCCACCGATGTAGTGGAGCCTCGCGACGAGGTAGCGCGCTTGCTCGGCGAAAGCCGAGCGCGGGTACTTCTTCGCAAGCTTCTCGTACATCTCGATCGCCAGCGCATCCTGATGAGCGCGAGACCGTGCGCGCGCGGCGTAGAAGAGGTCCTTGATCTGGAATTTCGTCCCGAGCTCGATCGCTTTTTCGAGAAGCTCGGCTGCCAACTGGTAGTCGCTACGCGACATGTAGAGCGCCCACGCGCGCGCATGCGCCAGGTCGCCTTTGCTGATGGCCTGGCCTGGGGCAGAGCTCAGGAGCGCTAGCTCGCGACTGTTCTCTTCGACCTTGCCCTCTCGGGCAAAGCTCATGGCACGCTCGTAACGATCGGACTTCGTGAGTCGAAGCTTGGGCGCCAGCTTCTCGAGTCGTTCGTCGGCTTCCGCCGCCCACGCGCTGGTCGGAGCCATCGTCGCGATCCAGCGCAAGTCGGTGACGGCGAGGTGCGTCTTGCCTCGCTTTTCCGCGATGCGCGCGCGGACAGCGCGCGCGGCGGCTTCGAGCTCGCGGGCGTTCTTCCTCTTGGACTTGCTCGCAACGCGAACCGATTGATTCGCCGACGCCCACGCCTTGGGAAGATCCGCCGCTCGTTCGAAGGCCGAGGCCGCCTTCGTGAGCGAATCGGAGTCCGCCCGGGCGGCGAAGTATCGCGCCGCGGCGTCGTAGGGCCCGGCTTCGAGCTGGGCCGCGGCCCGGTCGCGGGCGATCTCCACTTGCAGCACCGGCAGCTCTTTGCCGAGCCCGTCGAGCAACTTCACGGCCCGCCCGTGATCGTCGAGCATCATCGCCGCTCGCGCCCGCACGTAGCGAACGTCGGCCTTCTTCTGGTCAGGGTCGGGGAGCGCGTCGATGATTCTCGCGGCGTCCGCCCAGCGCTCGAGTCGTACAGCCTCTACCCAGGTCAGCTTCTCTTCGGGCTTCGCGGGCGGTGCGGTGTCCGCTTCGACGGCGGCCGACGGAGGCTCCGGCGGCGTCGATGAGGTGCCGTCCGGCGAAACGTCTTTCTTGGCGCACGCCAATCCCTGGCTGTGACCGGCGCAGGCGCCGAGCAGCAGGAACAATCCAAGAGCCGAGAGTCTCCCCACACGGGTTTCCTAGCAGGCCCGCGGCATGCCCCGCAAATTCGAGGTTCAGAAGCCCCAGCGGTACTCCGCCCGAATGAGAACCGTCATCAGAGCGTTGTCGTCGATGCTGCTCGGTAGCTCGTTCGAGAAGAAGTGAAATCTGAGCTGACCGCCCATCGCGACGTTCCGCGAGATCGCGTAGTCCAGACCGATGGTCAGCGAAGCGCCGAAGTCTGCGTCGCGACCGACGGGCGTGGGGCCGTCGAAATAGTAGAAACCCGCGAGCAGGCCCACGTAGGGGATCCACTGGAGCACGTCGAGTTTGTACGCGGCGCCGGCGGCTACCGAATAGACCCAAGCTCGACCACCGGCCTCGCCCGCGTCGTGATTCGACGCGTTGAGCTCGAGTCCGACATCGAACATGTCGGAAACGCCGTAGGCACCGTATAGTCCTAGCACCGGTGCGGTTCCCACGGTCTCTTCCGCCATGAAGCCGCCGACCCCGACCCCTCCACCGAGATGCCACTGCTTTTCGAACGCGAGCGCCCGTTCCGACGTCAGCGCCACGGTGCTGGCGGCGAGCAGTGCTGCTATCGTGACCCGGGCGCGCATCGCTCGATGGGAACTGCTAGCACCGAGAGACGCGGGCGCGCACCTTTTTGCACTGGCCGTCCGGGATCTTCGACGTCAGAGCATGCTCACTGGGTCGACGTCGAGCGCCACCCGCACGCGGCGATCCGCCTCGCACCGCGCGATCGCGAGCAGCGGCTTGCGCAGCAGCCGTCGGTCCCGAGCCCGGAGCATGAAGCGAAATCGCCAGCGACCGCGGAGGCGAGTCAACGGCGCTGCGGCTGGGCCGAGGATTTCGACGCCCCGATCCGCGGCCTTTCGGGCGACACGAGACACCTTCTCGGCGGCAATCCTCGCCGTGCTTTCGTCCATGCTGTCGAACCGTATTAGGGCGAGGTGTGAAAACGGCGGATAGCCGAGCTCTCGGCGATCGTCGAGTTCGCGGTCGATGAAACCGGACACGTCGTGCCGCGACGCGAAGGTGATGGCGGCATGCTCCGGTGTTCGCGTTTGAATGAGCACCTTGCCGGGGGAGTCGCCTCGGCCGGCGCGGCCAGCGACCTGCACCAGCAAGTGGAACGTTCTTTCAGACGCTCGAAAGTCCGGCATCGACAGCGCCGCGTCGGCGTTGAGCACCCCGACGAGAGTCACCTGCGGCAGGTCGTGTCCTTTGGTGACCATCTGAGTACCAACGAGGATGTCGATCTCGTGGCGGCGCATCTTGTCGAGAATCTTCTCGCTCTTCATGCCCGCAGCCACGTCGCGATCGAGGCGCCCGATGCGGGCCTCGGGGAACAGCTCGGCGAGCGCGGTTTCGATCCGCTCGGTGCCGGCACCTTCTTGGGAAATCGCGTCGCTCTTGCACTCGCCACAGACGCGGATCATCGGCGCGGAAAAGTCACAGTAGTGGCAGACCAACCGCTCGCGCGCGCGGTGGTAGGTCAGCGCCACCGAGCACGAGTCGCAGCTCTGTACCTCGCCACAATCCTCGCAGACGATGCTCGGCGCGAACCCCCGACGGTTGAGGAACAGAATCGCCTGCTCTTTCGCTCCGAGCGTTTGCTCGAGTGCGCGGCAGAGCGGCAAGCTCAAGAGCCGCTCGGTCGTCGGTCCAGGGCCGATCCGCCGAAGATCGATGGTTTCTACCGTCGGCAAAGCCGTCGCCCGGCGGGCGCGAACAGGCAACTCGAGCTTCTCGATCCGACCACGCCGCACCAGCGCCTCCGACTCGAGCGACGGCGTCGCCGAGCCGAGCACGCACACGGCCTTGGCGCGATGCGCGCGCAAGAGCGCCATGTCACGCGCGTTGTACCGCACCCCTTCTTCCTGCTTGAACGAGTGATCGTGCTCTTCGTCCACGCACAAGAGAGCGAGATTCTTCACCGGGGCGAACAGTGCCGAGCGAGCGCCGACAGCGACGTGCAGCTCTCCGCTCCTCAGCCGTTTCCACATCCTGTGGCGGTCGCGGTCGGTGAGCCCGCTATGAAGCACGGCAATCGAATCGCCGAGCCGCGCGCGAAACCGCTGCACCAGCTGCGGAGTCAACGCGATCTCGGGAACCAGCACCACCGCGCCGCGGCCCCCCACGACGCAATGTTCGACCGCTCGCAGGTAGACTTCTGTTTTTCCCGATGCGGTGACGCCGTGCAGCAGAAACGCGCCACCAGCGTCGGAATCGAGTGCGTGCTGGATGCGCTCGACCGCCGTCGCCTGAGACGCGGTGAGCTCCGGCGGGGCGTCGCGCTCGACTTCGAGCTCGAAGAACCGGTCCGAAACGCTCTCCTTCTGGTCGACGGCGGCCAAACCGGCGTCGACGAGCCGTTTCACCGCGGCACGGGCGTTACCCCAAGTCTTTTCGAGATCACCTATCGGCGTCGGACCACGCTCGGACAAATGGGCGTGCACCTCTTTGGCTTGACCGCGCAGAGGTTTCTCGGCGACCGCTCCGTCTACCAGCTTGGCGACCTGCACCAAGCGCCCCCCTACACCGCGAACTTTCGTTTTCTCGAGCAGCCCCTGGGCGTCGAGTGCCTTGAGCGCGCTTCGCTCGACGGCTGGAAGCGCCAGACGCATGACTTCGCCGACGGGCGCCACGTAGTAGCGAGCCAACTCGAGCAAGAAGCTCAAGAGCTCGTCGGGAATGACGGGCTCGTCGCCCACCAACGCGCGGATGGGCTTGAGCTTTTCGACGGCGACCTCGGGCTCGCGATCCCCCACATCGAGCACCACTCCGAGCACTCTGCGGCGCCCGAAGTCGCAGAGAACTCTGGCGCCACGGGTCACGTCCCGAGCGAGCTCCGGCGGCACGGAGTAGGTAAAGACCTGACCTAGGGGAACCGGAACCGCGACGCGGGCGAGCAGCACGAATCAGCTCGGCGTGAGCATGAAAGCCGCTGCCGCTGCCGCTACCAGCAGCACGACGACGAGATAGACCCACGGCGGCGCCCCGCCGGCGCTGTTGCCGCGCGTCGCCGGTCGAACTGACGCCGCTGGCGGGTGGACGGTCGACGTGACCGGCGGCGGAGTGCCAGTGGGCTCGACTCGCAGTAGCGGGCCCGCTTCGATCGCTTTGGCCGCGCGCTCCCGAGCACGGCGCTTCTCGATGATCTCGGCACCGAAGTGCTCCATCAGCCACTCACCGAACTTGAGCGGGCTCGCCACCAAGCCCGCTGTACTGATGTAAGCCTCCAAGTCGCGAAGCATAGCCTGCGCTGATTCGTACCGAGCGCCCACGTCCTTGCTCAGCGCCTTCATCACGAGTGCGTGGAGGTTCTCTTCATCGGGATAACCGCGGGTGGGGAGCTCGGGCACTTGGGCCTGGCGAGCCTGCTCGAGCGACGGTCCACCATCTCCCTTGTAGAGACGCCGACCCGCCAAGAGCTCCCAGAGAATGATCCCGATGGCGAACACGTCCCCCCGGCCGTCGAGCGCCTCTCCGTTGGCTGCCTCCGGGCTCATGTAGCCAGCTTTTCCCTGGATGGTTTCATCCGGGAGATCGCTGTCCGCACCCATGGCGCGGGCGATCCCGAAATCGCAGAGCTTGACCTCCCCTTCGAAGCTCACCAGGACGTTCGACGGTGAAACGTCTCGATGCACGAGGCCGAGTGGCTTGCCATCGTCGTCGCGTCTTCTATGCGCAAAGTCGAGACCTCGCAGCGTCTCGGTGACGATGAGCAGCGAAAACTCGACGGGGAGGGGTACCTTGTTCTTCGAACATTCTCGCAAGAGCTCGCGCAGATCGAACCCTTCGACATACTCCATCGCGATGTAGAGCATGTCGTCCTCGCGGCCGAGGTCGCTCACCTGCACGATGTTGCCGTGGCTCAGCTGCGCCGCGAGCTTGGCTTCGTCGATGAGCGCTCGACTGAACTGCTCGCTGCTCGACAAGGTCGGTAGGATTTGCTTCACGACGAGAAGCCGCTCGCCGCCGAGCTCGGTCTTGGTGCGGCCCAGATAAATCCGCGCCATCCCGCCCTCACCGATCTTGTCGAAGAGCAGGTAGTCGCCAAAGCGACGTGGCAGGGCATCGTCGGGCACGGCGGAAACCACGGGCGCTAGCTTGCAGCTCGGCCGATTCGGGTCAAGGGGGCAGCGAATCCAGCGGTCTTCGGGGCGGCGGGTTGCGGCTCGGAGCCGGTTTTGGCAGCACGTGCTCTCGAAGCGCGCATCATGTGGCTCGTTCTCGGCCTCGCCGTCCTCGCCGTCTTGGCGATCCCCCTGGTGGTTTCGATCCGCCGGTCCACCGAGCTTTTTGTCATTCGCATCGACGCCGGCAGGGCAAGATTCATCCGCGGTCGCATGCCCCAACGCCTACTCAACGAAATCTCCGACGTCGTCCGGCGCGAGAAAATTCGTACCGGGCTCATACGATGCGTCACCGAGGGGGGGGCACCGCGGATAACGGCCACGGGCTTGGGCGATGGCGCGGCTCAACAGCTCCGCAACATCCTCGGGACCTACCAAGTCGCCCAGATCCGCGCCGGCGGTCGACCGAAGTGAACAAGAAAGCAGGCTCGAGATGATACGAAAGAACCTGGTGGTGCTCAGCGCGAGCGTATTGCTCGGCGCGATGGCTTGCGGTGGCTCGGGCGGCGCGAGCGTCGGCGAAGTCTGCAGCGACGTTTGCGACAAGTTCGTGGAGTGCGACATGCTCTTTGGCCAAACTCGGGATGCGTGCGTTGCGAGTTGCACGGGCAGCCAGGTGGGGGCCGACCAAGAGTGTCGAGTGAACGAGGATGCCACCAGGGCGTGTCGCGCGTCGATCAACACGATCGAATGCTCGGCCCTGTCTTCCGGGATCCCACCAGAGTGCAACGTGAAGTGCAGCTGGTCGAGCGGCACGCCCATTCCTGGTTAGTGTCGCCTGTCTATCCTCAGTGAGCGGGCGGCACGATGCTCGCGCCTTTGTCGAGCCCGAACCCATCGTGCAGCGTGCGCACCGCGAGCTCGGTGTACTTCGACGCGATGAGGCAGCTGATCTTGATCTCGCTGGTGCTGATCGCTTGGATGTTGACACCCTCGCTCGAAAGTAGCTGAAACATCTCCGCCGCCACGCCGGCGTGGGACCGCATGCCGAGACCGACGATCGAGACCTTCACCACGTCGTTGTCGTACTCGATGGCTCCGCCCCCGACGTCCCGCGCGGTTTGCTCGATGATGTCACGGACCTGGGTCAAATCAGTCTTGGGAACGGTGAAGGTGACGTCCGTGGTCGTTCCGCCTTCGCGAGACGGGCTCTGAATGATCATGTCGACGGACACATTTCGATCAGCAAGCTCTCCGAAAATCTTCGCGACGACGCCTGGGCGGTCCGGCACGTTGATGAGCTGAACCTTGGCTTCCTTCTTGTCGTAGGCGACGCCCTGTACGACGACTTTTTCTAGCCCTTCTTCTCCAACTACCATCGTTCCCATCCCATCGCTGAACGACGACCTCACGTGGAGGGGTACGCCGTACTTCATGGCCAACTCGACCGACCGAATCTGAAGAACCTTGGCCCCGAGGGAGGCCAGCTCGAGCATCTCCTCGAAGCTGATGCGATCGATCTTCCGCGCCGAGGCACAAATGTTGGGATCCGTCGTGAAGACCCCCTCGACGTCGGTGTAGATCTCACAGACGTCGGCTTCGATGGCCGCGGCGATGGCGACCGCCGTGGTGTCCGAGCCACCGCGGCCGAGGGTCGTGATGTCGCCCTCGGCGTTCAGTCCCTGAAAACCCGCGACCACCGCGATGTGACCGTCCTTCACCGTCGAGCGCACTTTCGACCCTTCGATGGTGTGGATGCGCGCTTTCGTGAACGCTCCGTCGGTGTTGATCTTCACCTGGTGGCCGAGCAGGCTCTTCGCCTTGCCGCCGAGCTTGTGGATGGTCATCGCCATGATGGCGGCGCTCTGTTGCTCGCCGGTGGATGCCAGAACGTCGAGCTCGCGGGTGTCGGGTTTTTCCGAGACCTCGTAGGCGAGGCCGAGCAGCTTGTCGGTGACGCCCGCCATCGCGCTCACGATGATGACGACCTGGTTTCCTTCAGCCTGGGTTCGGAGCGCACGACGGGCGACGTTTTCGACCCGCGCAAGCGTGCCGACCGACGTTCCGCCGTACTTTTGAACCACCAGTGCCATTCGCCTGGGCACCGGCTAGCGCCGGCGCTGGGCCGCGTCAATCTCGCGACCAATCCCGATGCGGCGCGGCGGCGACTTCGACGCCCGAGAACGCCGGGCGGCAGAGGGTCGCGGGTGCCCGGGCTCGGGTGTACCCTCCGCGGACCGTGTCGCCGCTCACTTCCTACGTGATCGAAACCGTCGTCACGCTCGTGGCGATCGTCGCCTTGGCCGTGCTGTTGCTCTACGGCGCGCGGCGCATCGGGATCG
>JAJDAH010000288.1 GCA_029261965.1 Polyangiaceae bacterium | reverse complement strand
CCGGCGGGTCTCGACGTCGGAGAGCTCGTGCTCGAGGAAGTGCTTCGCCCCCTCGTGCACTTGACGGGCCTTCGTATTGGCGAGTCCGCTCTTGATGGCCAAGCGATCGGGATCCTCCGCGGCCAGCTCCTGAACGCTCCGGTACCCACCCTCTTCGAGCAAATGGTGCGTCCGGAGGCCGACGCCGCGAACCAGTCGCAGCACGTCCTTCTCGCTGAGCGGTTCTTCTTGGCTGATCGCCGCTTCGATCCGCTCGTGTCGCAGCCGTTCCATCGAGGCTTCGGCACGGTCCTTCAACGACTGAGCTTCTTCCTCGGAGGCGATCCCCGCGATCGTGACGAGCTCTTCCACCGCAGCTTCCGCCACCTCTTCGAGGGCACGGAAGCCCAAGCGATACATCGCCTTGGCCAGCTCGTCGTCGATGTCGTTGATCTCTCGGAGGGCCTTGAGCGCCTCCTCTTCCATCTGCTTGAACTTGCTGTCGCTGATGATGTCGAGCTTCCAGCCCGTGAGCTGGGAGGCCAACCGGACGTTTTGCCCCTTGCGACCAATGGCGAGACTGAGCTTCTCGTCGGGCACGACGAGCTCCATTCGATGGTCGGCTTCGTCGACGATCACCTTGTTCACTTCGGCAGGCTGAATCGCCGCGATGATGTAGCGAGCCGGATCCTGGTCGAACGGGACGATGTCGATCTTTTCGCCGCGAAGCTCCTGCACGACCGCTTGCACCCGCGATCCTTTGATGCCGACGCAGGCGCCCACCGGGTCGACGTCGCCGTCGCGGGTGGTCACCGCTATTTTGCTGCGCGAGCCCGGCTCGCGAGCGACGCCGACGATTCGCACGATGCCCTCGTAGATCTCGGGCACTTCAGCCTCGAAGAGCTTTTCTACGAGGTGCGGATCGCTGCGACTGAGGATCACGATGGGACCCCGCGCCTCGCGGTCGATGTCCTTCACGAAGGCGACGACGCGATCGCCGGGTCGGTAGGTTTCCCGTGGGGTCTGCTCCCGAAACGGCAGAATGCCTTCGGTTCGACCGAGGTCGACGATGACGTTGTGCCCCTTCTCGAATCGCCGAATGATTCCGCGAATCAGCTCGCCTTTGCGATCCTTGTATTCGTTGTAAATCAGGTCTCGTTCGGCGTCGCGGACGCGCTGAAGAAGCACCTGCTTGGCGGTCTGTGCGGCGATCCGGCCAAACGTGCTGCGAGCTTGTCGAATGTCGAGCAGATCGCCGAACTCCTTGTCCTGCTGCTTGGCCTTCTCCGCGTCTCGCGGGTGCCAAAACACCTGGAACCCGAGCTCCTCGCCCAGATCCGCCTCGAGCCCGTGCTTTTGCGCCTCTTCCGCGGAAATTTCACGCTCTGACTCTTCCACGTCCTCGACCACCGTCATGTACTGAAAGAGGTCAATGGAGCCCGTGTCCTCGTTGAACCGGGCTTCGAGCTCGCGAAGCTGGCCGAAAGCCGCCTGGGCAGCTTTGAGGATCGCAGCTTCCATCGTCTCGATGAGAATCTGCTTGTCGATGCCTTTTTCCTGAGCGACCTGATCGACGATCATGCCCAGATCTGCGAAACCCTGCTGTTGAGCCGAAGCCATTTTCATTTGCTCCGTTGTGAGGCACGGGCGACAGAACCAGCACCAGCTCTACGCCGTGCTTTGGCCTTGTTGCGCGCCTTGTTACCGAACTCGAATACGAGCTGCCCCGACTCGATCAGCGCCGGATCGACGGTCTCCCGCCCCCAGTCCGCATCGATGACGACGAAACCCTGCTCGTCCAACCCGTGAAGCTGTCCTCGAACGACCCATTGCCCCTCGATGTGCTCCTTCAGCTTGATTTTCGCGGTGCGCCCAGCAAACCGCGCGTAGTCCTCGGGCTTGTACAGCGCTCGCTCGAGCCCTGGGGAACCGACTTCGAGCCGATAAGAACCCGTCAGCACTTCGGCGACGTCGAGCGCAGCGGACAGATCACGCGAAATGTCCGCGCACTGATCGATGCTGACACCCGCACCGGGATCCGTCGTGCCGGGCCTCTCCACCGTGAGGTAGAGCAACATGCCACGACCATCGTTGCGCCAGATGAGCTCCACGCCATCCACACGATGAGCACGCAACACCGGCTCGACGATCGCGATGACGCGATCCTTGTCGAGTCCAGTGAGACTTTCGTGCTGCATTTTCTTCCCGGGGGCCGGTGTATGGATAATCTGGAGCGTGGGCATCACGGCGAGCAGCTCGATCCCCGGGGATCAGAAAACCGCCATTGCGGGACCAAATGTCCGCCGGACGCGGCGCGGATTTTAGTGCACAGCCTTAGCGCACGCAAGCCGCGTGGTGATTGTCTGCCGTCGAGAAAATAAGTGTAATTTGATATAGTTACGCGAGATTCGGGAGCGCGACGACATCCACGTGCAGGACCTCGTCCGCAACGGCTCGGATCTCGGCCAGGCAGGCGTCGGAGGGTCGACTGTTCACCCGGACCTTGGCGCAGGCCGCTTTCGCCCCGTCAAATACCGTGTTTTCCATCTCTTCGATGTTGATTCCGTGCCGTTTGATGACCCCGAGCACGTCCGCCAGCACGCCCAGGCGATCGACGTGCCGCACGACGAGTTGGTAGCGGGCCGGCGAGGCGGCGCACACGTTGACGACGTTCGGAACCTCGCTTTCCCGAAGAAACGCCTGAAGAATTCGCACGGTTTCATCGGCTATCGCGTTCTGGGCCTGGTCGGTCGAGGCCCCGATGTGCGGCGCGGCGTAGACCAGACCTTTGCGCAGGATCTCGTGGTCGTAATCCGCCTCGCGCACGTTCGGCTCCTCAGGCAGCACGTCGAGCCCGACTCGGAGATGCTTTTTCACGATGAGCTCTTCGAGCGCATCCCAGTCCACGAGCTCGGCTCGCGCCGTGTTCACGAAAATCGCCTCGTCCGGTAACGCCTCGAGAACCTCGCGATTGATGATCTTGTCCGTTCGCGGCGTGAAGGCGAGGTGCAACGTGAGCACGTCGACGGACCGAGCAAGATCGACGAGCGAGTCGTGCCGAACGACGCCCAGCTGCTCGGCGCGCGATACCGAGAGGGAACGACTGAAACCATGCACCGTCATGCCGTACGCCTTCGCGAGCTTGGCCACCCGGCGACCGATGCTTCCGAGCCCGGCGACGCCGATGTGACGCCCTCTCAGGCCCTTGGCCTTCGCGTATTCGTGTTTCTCCCACTTGCCCGATCGGAGACTTTGCACGGCGTCGGGGATCCGCCGGTCGAGACTACCGATCAGCGTCATCGCCAGCTCGGCGACCGCGGGGCCGTTCTTGCCGGGACAATTGGCGACGTAGACCCCTCGGGCGCTCGCAGCGTCGACATCGATCGAATTGACTCCGGCCCCGGCGCGAATGATGAGGTTGAGCGCCGATGCGGCGTGAATCGCGCGAGCGCTCACGTTCGTGCCTCGGACGACGAGCACGCCAATCCCCTCGAGCACATCGGGCAGCTGCTCCGCGGTCAGTCCGGGTTCGAAGCTCACTTCGCACCCGAGGGCCCGAATCTCCAAGAGAGCCGCCTCCGGTAACTTGTCGGCAACGAGGACTCGCACGCCCCGAAGGTATCACGGGCTTCGGGAGTCGGAGCCTCGGCGGCGGTCAGGCGCGCGGCGGCACGCGGTAACGAGCGCCGGAAACCTCGAGCTCGGGTTCGCCGTCGTCCCCCTCGACGAGCAGGGGCGCCAAGGCGGTCTGAGCCGCAGGGTCGAAGCGCGCCTCGAACTGGCCGTCTTTGACCCGACAGTAGAGCGCGTCCCGGTCGCCGGTGGTCAGGGTGGCCGGGACGAGCGCCTCTTCGGTTCCGTCACTGAGTTGCAGCCGAGCGGTCCCGGCGTCGACCCGTAGCGCTCGCACGAAGAAAGGCACGTCTTCTACGTCGAAGTAGGTCCAATCGTAGCCGTTGGTGAGGATGAACCGGCCGTCGTCCGGGTGAATCGAAACCCACGACAAGAAGGCCGCGGACATGCCCTCGTGCGTGATCCGCTCGCCGTCGTGCCAAAACCGCCCGTCGCGGTCGAGCCGAATCGTGCTCTCCCGCGAGCGCCCCGGTGGCGCTGGGAAACGAAAGAACTCGGGATGGTCACCCGGCTTCATGGCTTGGGTCGAGAGGTCCCACAGCTCGGCGACCCAAGCAAGCCAGGGGGCCCAAGCTAGAGCGCCGCTTCGGTTTTCTGGGCGCCCAGCTTGCTCTGCTCGACCTCGACGCGGAAGTCCTTGCCGTCCCAGGTGACGTCATGTCGCAGGAGCGCGACGTCGGCCTCCTTGGGCACGCTGCGCAGTCGCGCGACGAATTCGAGCGCGGCATACTCGGTGGCGGGGACCAAGCTCGCATAGATGCCAGCGGGGGCGGCGTCGGTGACCTCGCCGGCCGCGATGTCCTTGTCGTCCGCGCGAGTGACTAGAGCCAAGTCGCTCGAGAGGTCCTCCCAGGTCAGGAGAACCAGCGTCGCCGGGCCGCTGAAGAGGCCGAGCGCTTTGAGCTCCCGCTTGATGTTCTCGACGCGCTTGGCCGGATCGACCTTCGGTTGGCCGGGGGTGGGTGCGGGAGGTTTGTCGAGGAGGCGGGCGAGGCGTGCCGCCGACGACAGTCGCGCCCAGCGGCGTGGGTCGCTCGGTCCCGGGTTGCCTTGCGCGCTCGCCACGCGACGCTCGAGCCGAAGCGCTTCGTCGATTCTCCCGGCCCCCGCGGCGGACGAGGCTAGCCGGAGCACGGCGAGAGCATCGGTCGGAGCGAGCTCGGTGATGGTTTTGTACTGCCGATAGGCCGGCGCGTACCACCCGTGGCCCAAGTAGATGTCGCCGAGCAGGCGGCGAGAATTAGGACTCGCTGGATCGAACTCGACGATTTCCGAGTAAGTGCGCACGGCTTCCTTGTCGAAACCGGCGCGGGCCAAAACGTCCCCCAGCCTTCGAGCAATGTGCGGCGTCAAGAAACCCCGGTCTCGGAGCCGTCGGCCGAGGGCGACCGCTTCGTCCTTCCGACCGGCTTTGACCAGCAGCGCGACGAGTCGAATGTCTCCGTTCGGATCCTCTGGCGCCTTGGCCATCAGCTCCTTGAGCTTGCTAATCCGCTGGTCGATGTCCTCTATCTCCGAGAGCGTGAGATCCGCCTTGAGCCAGTCGACGGCGCCGCCGAAGAGCTGGCGTTCGACGGCCCCAACGAGCCGTTCGTCGACGGTGCGCCGCAGGATGAGCCGAGCCAAAAACTTTTGCACGTCCGGGCGTGATGCGAAGTGACCAAGCACGACGTTGACGCCGGCCTCGCTCTTCACCCGAGACTGCAAGAGCGACAAGAGGGTGCGCTCGGCGCGCCAGTCGGGTAGTTCGCAAGCTCGCAGCGCGCTCCGGTGGCGGTCGATGAGATCGCTCGGGCTCGACGCCGTCTTGACCCGTTTTCGCCAAAGCAGAACCCGCTGAGCGAGCGGGCGCGAGGCGGCGTCGCTGCAGGTGCTCAGCGACACGTTGGACCAAAATCCCTCCCCACCCTGTTTTTGCTGCCGGCCGCCTCGTCGAAACCCATCTGCCGGTTTCTTTTGGGGAGCACGCTTCGCGTCGGGTGACGTCTTGGCCCGATCGAGATCGTTCTTCAGGCCCGAGTTTTCCTTGTTCGCCGCGAGCGCCTTGCCACCGGACTTGCCGAGACCTCCGAGGCCGGTGAGCGCATCGTTCGGATCGGCCGCCGGTGATTCGTCGTCGAGCTCCGCTTTCTTCATGCGGGCGCGCGCCGGCGACCGAGCCACGCTCTTTTCTTCCTCGAGGATCTCGGCGGGGGCCTCGGGCTCCGGTGCGGGCGTCGGAGCCACGGCCTGCGGCTTCGCCGCGCCGGCGGGACCGCGGATCCCCCGTTGATGAGGGCTGCCAGGCGAAACCGTCGTGCCCATGGCCCCCTCGTCACCCTTCGCCCGTGTGCCGGTTCCTCCCTGCCGATTCGCTTCGGCTTGATCGACCGCCGACGGCTCGACCATCGACTCGACCGCCGGCGCTTCGTCGCGGGAGTTGCAGCCGAACATCATCGCGGGAGCCAAGCCGCCCGCCGCGAGCTCGGCGGCGATACCATCCTCGGTACGGCGATCGAGCGCGCCCAGGCGAACGCCTCGGAGCTTGTTTCGTCGACGCTGGATGCCCATGTTGGAATAGGCCCACTCGTTTTCGAGCGCGAGCACGCTCGTGAACGGTGTCATCAGCCCGTACTCGATGCCGAGTGCCGCGATTCGACCCCGCTCGGTTTCTGGACCGGCGGCGGCGCCAAGAAGACGTCGGACGTACTCCGACGCCCAGAGCCGCGGAACGAATGCGCTGACGATGCTCTTGTCTCGCTTGACGTCGTATTCTTTCTCGAAGTCCTCGCCGCCGATGCGACCTCGCACTTTGACCTTCTTCGGTATCTCGTGGTGCGTTCGCGCGAGCACGACGACCTCGGACCCTCTCGACACTTTGCCGCTCGCGCTGATGAACGGTTCGTCCAAACCGGCGCCGAGATCGATTTCGAAATCGGTGATCGTCGGTATCTTGAGGGCGGCGGTCAGCTGGAGCGCGCGACTCGTCGCCTCGCCGTTTTCGTCGACCCGAAAGCTCTGCCCCCCGCCGGCTCGCGCCAGCTCGGCGAGCAGCGAATGGTCCGACTCCGAGCCGACACCGACAGTGAACAGGCGCGCGCGCGAGCTACTGAGCGCGCGACGCAGCCTCTCGACGAGCTGCTCCCCGGTCATCTCACCGCTCGTGGCGATGCCGTCGCCCACGTAGATCACCGCCCCCTGGTCGGTGCCGTGGAGCCGCTTGAGCGCGACGTCGAACAACGAAGCCAAGTCGGTGGCTCCACCACTCGAGTGGTCGCTCAGTCGCTCGAGAGCCTTGCTGATCTCGTCGTCCGAGGCAGCGGCGAGGCCCTCTGCCGGGTGGAGCACCGTTGGGCGCACGTCGAGGGAAACCAGCGCAAAACGGTCCTCGTCGCTCATGGCGCGCAGGATGGCCTCGGCGGTCGAGGTCTTGAGCTGCCTCGACGCTTCGTCTCCCGCCGCCGACGTGTCGACGACGACGACGACGTCCCCTCGCAGCTGCTTGACCTTGGCCCAATCCACGTCGGGTGAGTAGCGCGCCATGATGTAGTCAGCGCTGTCCCCCCCGGTGCTGAATCGAGAGATGGTGAGCGGCTTTCGCTGCCGGGGCAGCTTGGCTTCGAGTTGAAAATCCGCGCGCGGAGTGAAACCGGAACGCCGCATCGTCACGAGCTGCCCCTTGTTCTCGACTCGCGCATCCGCAAGCGTGGCTATCTCCATCTTTTCGCCGCCCTTTCCGAGGTCGACAGAAAGAGAGAACTCGCCAATCCTCACCGGATCGCCCGCGCCGAGCGGATACACGTACACGAGCTTTTCGTCGACGACGGGTTTGAGCTCGATGTACCTGACGACGACGCGACGCACACCGGACGCCGGAACCGGGAAGATGCGGGCGCGATAGGTGCGATTGTCGACCCACTCGAGAATCGCCGGCGCGTGGCCGACGCTCTTCGCGGTCGTGTACTTGACCGCAGCTTCGCGTTTTTCGATGAACTCGCCCTCGACGAGAGTGCCGTTGGTCTCGACGGCGAAGCTCGTGACACTCGCGGCTGCGGGAACGGTGAACCAATACCAGCCCTCGACGGGCCGCGTGCTCGGATTGAAAAACGTCTGATCGACCTCGGTTTCTGCCAGGCCTTCGCGCACGACCGCGCGCACGCCCTGCCGCTGGATTTGGAGGGGACGCGACTTCTGCCCAGCAGGCGCGCCGACGTCGACCCCGTAGATCGTGCCGGTGCCGGCGCCGAGAACTCCGGCGGACTTGAAGTCCGCCATGCCGCCGGTCCAGTCCTCCCAAAAAGCCAGCGGCGCAACTCTCGGCTCGCCGCCTTCCACCGTGGCCTGCTCTCCCGCGTTGATTTCGACGCGCCCTTTCGCCGCCGTGAGAATCGACATTCCCCGCGCGACGTAGACGACGGCAGCGTCTTCTACCCGCTTGATGCTCAGGCCGGAATCCGCCGCGGAGATCGCGATCTCACCGACCTCGTGTTTGACCGGCTTGCGCTCGTTGGGAGGGGCGTCGAGCCAGTATTCTCCCTTTTCGAGCTTGGTCGAATCGGCACCGAGCTTCACCACGCTCTCGTCGCGGAGAAAAATCGTCGATCCATCCGGGAGCCGAACCATGGCCCGAGCGCCCTTGGCCGTGGTGACCTTGGCCCCCTCGAGAAGTGCAACCCCGGACGACGCCCTGATGTCGCCCTCCCCTTGGTCGATGGTCACCTCCCCGGCGGCAAGCTCGAGTCGAGCCTGAATCGGGGCCGCCTTGGAGGGGGGCGGCTTTTTGGTCGCGGCGACGTAGATCACGAGTCCACACAGCACGACGACGGCCAAACCGAGGGCGACGCGCAGAATGGTCCCGGAGATCCCCTTTGCTTTTGCGGACATGGTCCTCTCCCTTGGAGCGAGCGATTTCGAGCGTTGCGGCTCGAGCCCAGTCACCGGACACGGTGGCTGTGAAGTCCAGGCTAGCTATCAGCGTACGACAACAGTCAGCCCCGCACGCCGAAAAGTTCCCGAGAGAGTCATGCGCCGCTAGAGCGCCAAGTCCGCCGCGCTGCTCTGGTTGGCGCGAATTTGTCGCTTCCCCTTCCGGGTAGTTGCCGGTTTGGGAGCCGGCGCACCCGGCTTGGAGGGCGGCGGTTGCGCAAACCCGTTATTCGCGTCATCGAGGGCCGCGACCTGCTTCTCGAAATCACCCTCGATTTCGCCGCCGCGGGTCCCGCCGATCTTGCTCGCGACTCGTGATCGTCGTGCGATGTCCGCGCGCTTCGCTTCGAGTTTCCGCCGTGCTTCCACGGCGTTGCCCGAGTTGAAGAGCAAGTTCGCTTCTTCGAGAGCCTGGGCCGTTTCCGCCCGCGAAAGTCGATTGAGCACGATGGGATCGAGATCGGAAGACTTCGCCGGATCGCTCTCCATCATCGCCACTAGAGCTCCGTCGAACGACGCCGGGCTGTCTTTGCTCAAATCGGTGTAGGCGAGCCGCACGTTGGCGATGGCGCGTTCTCCCTCGGCTCCCCGCGGAACACGCATTCTCACGAGCAGAGTCTTCCGCTCGGCCGCCGTGAACGTGCCGAGCGGAATGATGATCCGATCGCCCTCCCGCCGAAACGTGCGGTCGAACACTTCTTCCACGCGGACTCCGGGAGACATGGTGACCTCGAGCTGGGCTTGTTTTGCCACGGTGCGCACGAGCGACTCGAACTCCTGCTCGAAGATCCGCGGAAGGCTGGCCGCGTTTTCGACGAAGTGGTGCCGACCGTTGGAGTCGAGCGCTAGCGCCGACATGACACGTTCGTTGTACTCGACGTCCACTCCGATCGAGGTGATCGACGCGCCCATTTGCCTGCACCGAGCCGCGACGGCCTGGAACCCAGCGACGTTTCGAACCCCAGCGGTCGCCTGTCCATCGCTCAGAAGCAGGATGCGGTCGATCATGTTCGTCCGCTGGCGCAGCATCTCCATTCCGGTCTCGAGACCGCACGAGATGCACGTATCGCCGCTGGCGGTGATGCTCGATACGGACGCTATGGCCTGATCGCGCGAGCCTGCGTTGATCGTCGTGACCGGCACGACGACGCTGGTGGTGGTGTTGTAGGCCACGACGCTCACCGAATCGCCATCGCGCAAGCGACGAATCATCCCGCGAGCGGCGTCGAGGGCATTCTGGAGTCGCTGACCCTTCATCGAGCCCGAGCGATCGACCACGATGGCCAGGTTGAGCGGCGCTGGCGTCTGGGCCGTCTTGGTGCTGTCGGCTCGCACGTCCACGAAGAGAAACGACTCGTTGTCCTTGCCGGACTGCATCACCGAGTGGCCGAGGCGGCCCTCCATCGTCAGGGTGTCGCCGATTTGAAACTTCGAGCGGTCGGCGTCGGGATCGACGGTGGATCCCGTATCGGGGAACGCGACCGGGTCCGTTCCGCCCACCTCCACCTCGGGACCGATTCCGGGCGGGGGTGCCCACGACCAAACCGTGTAGCTCGTGGCCATCATTGCGACCGCTGCCAGACCTGCCACCGTGTGAATCCGCATCTCGCTACTCCTATGAACGCGGCATGCCGCCCGTGTCTTTCACCGTCGAGAGTGACGGGTGATACGCGCCAGGGTCACGATGGATTTGCCCGAACGAGGCGAGCCATCGGGGCCGTCACGCAAGTATATGAATTTTCTATACTTTCTCCGGGAACTGATTTGCCCCCGCGCCGGCGATGGGCGGCCGCTCAGCCAATGCCGATGCCGATCGAGTGGAGGAATTCTTTCGGAGGGATCGACCCGATCATCACAAAAAGCGAGTCCCACTCGACCCGCGTCGGCCCCGACGGCGTCGACAGCTCGAGCTCACCGTCGGACAGGTGCCGGACCTCGCTCTCGAGGACGAGGCGCAAGCGGCCGATCGCTACGGCGCGACGGAGCTCGTCGACATTGCGCGCCTTTCCGCGACGAAACTCGGGGCCGCGGTACGACACGGTGACCTCGGTGCCGGGCTGACGGCTCAAGGCGACTGCCGTTTCCATCGCGACGTCGCCGAGCCCGACGACCACCACCCTCTTACCCGCAAAGCTGCGCGCGTCGGCGAGGCTGTAGTGAACTCGGTCCTCCAGCACTTCGGGGATGTCGATCGGCAGCTTGCGGGGCGAGCCGCGACGACCGATGGCGAGCACGACTCGCCGAGATTCTAGGCGAGATTCGATCCCATCGGCGTCGACCGACCGGACGACGAAGCCGCCGGCAGGTGGTCCGCCGGCCCGACGGTCGATGGCCACCACTCGTTGGCCCTCTCGGATATCGAGTTTTTCGCGACGCACGATCCGAAGCCACTTGCCGAGTAGCTCCTCCTTGCTCGCCTCTTCGAGCCAGAGATCTCCCACGAGTGGCATGCCCAGAGGCTGGTCGAAGACGAGCTTTCCGCGGGGGAAGCTTCGAATGCTCTCGGCGGCGCTGCCTTGTTCTAAAACCGCATAACGAAGCTTCGCGTTCTTCGCTTCGAGGGCTGCGCTGATGCCCGCCGGCCCAGCGCCCACGATGAGCACGTCGAGCTCGCTCTTCTTTCGGTCGCCGAGACCGCTCGCGAGATGCTGGACAGCGTGGGCACCTTGGTTGATCGCGTTTCGAATGAGCGGCAGGCCGCTCAGATCTCCAGCGATGTAGATGCCGGGAACATCCTCGGACTCGAGCGTCTCGCCGACTCGTGGACGATCATCCAATCGCTCTCCCGCGGTCACGACCAGCGATCCGTTGGGGCACCGTTGCTCGCACAAGGTCAGCCCGCAGCAATCGTCGGCTTTGACCGTCACCGCGACGAAACGACGCACCTCTAGAACGTCGTACGGACAAGCGTCGACGCACGCATAGCAGCCGATGCACGTCGAAGTGTCGATGACCGGGAGACGTTTCACGTCCGATGGCACGATCCGCGTCGGGGCGGATGGCGCACGTTTTCGTCGGCGAATCGTGCGTTGCGCGGCGAACGCCACGAAGCTGGCCAAAAGACCCATCCCGAGCCATCCGACGGGCCCCGACCAACCGCCGGACGTGGGGGCCAGTGGCGCACGCAGGGAAACCGCGCGGGCCGCCTCGTGCGCCGCGTCGCGTTCGGTGTCACCAGTGGCGACCTCGCGGTGCTCGTCGAAGCACACCGTCGGCCGGTTCCTTCCGAGCTCTTGTTGTCCGTCGATGAGGCACGCCGCAGCCAAATCGTGTGGCGAGTCGAGATCGTGGCAACCCGTGCACGCTGACGCGGCGACTATCGGCACCGTCACCGTCTTGTTGGACGCAAAGCCGGTGCCCAAAACGAGCTCCTCCTCGACTCCCGGGCCGTAGCGAATGATGCGCCCATCCGGCAGAAAGGCGACTCCGGCGTTGCCACGATGGATCGTGTGGCAGGTCGAGCACTCGAGCTCGCCCGACGCCTGGAGGTCTCGATGCCCTGGACGCGTCGACGTGTGCGCGCCGTGGCACTTCCCACACGCGGCACTCGGTCGCTCCTCTTCGTGGCAGCTCTGACATTCGAGCTTGGCTACCACGTGCGGGCGAGAGAGCGGTCCGGGCCCTCGCACCACCCCCCCGGTGGCGACGACTGCGACGAGCACCGCGGCTGCGCCAATCGCCGACGCAATCGCGATGCCACGAAACCGCGTGACGTCGCTCGTCTCTTCGGCTTTCGGCGCACTTCGTCGGCGCACGATTTCGGTGGGCTGTATCATCACCACCTGAGCACGGCCCCGACGTGCAGAACCAGCAGCACCAAGACGACGCCAGTCAGAATCATGTGAGCGGGAAGCCATCCGCGAAGCAAAAAGCTGAACACGCGTCGCACCGGCAGCGTGCGAAGCTCGACCACGGTCTTGATGAGTTCGTCGAGCCCTTCGAGTTTTTCGCCGCCTCGGCCGCCGAGCATTTCGTCGACGCGGGCCCGAAGCCGCGCCTGCTCGTCACGCAGACTTCGTCCGGAAAAAGCGAGCTCGATCGGCCCAAGCGCCGAACGCGCGTAGGGCACGAGCACTCGTTCGACGAGTTTTTTCACGACGTCGCTCGCGCCGCTACTGCTTCGGTACAGGCGATCGAAAAGAGCCTCTCGCTCTCGTCGCAAATCCTCCGGCAGTGCGCTCTTTCGCTCGAGCCTCGCCAACCGGCGGGGAATCGAGCGGTAGGCCAGCGCGCCGAAGCCGCCGAGCAACACCGCGGCCCAAAACGCCATGCCGAGAGCGCCGCCGATGCTCGCGCCCGCGCGAGGTCCCGCGTGGGCAGCGACACACGCGACGGCGAGCAAACCCACGGCGACGTGCACGTGATAGTGGATCCGAACTCGCGAGCGAGGACGCGCCGGCGCGAGCCCGTCGGTCTCGAGCCGCACGGCGCTCGACTTTTCCCGGCGTTTCATCCAAAGACCCACCACCCGCTTCGGCACTGCGTACAGAGAGAGCGTCATCACCCCGAGCGCGCCGAGCCACCCGGCCGCATAGCCCGCACCGTTCGACGGGGACCAATCTCCCCGCGACTGAAGCACCCAGCCGACGACGCCGAGCGCGACTGAAAACAGCGCGGCGACGGAGACGAAGAGGTGGGAACGAGCGTTCACCTGTCTCGCCGAGCTCTTGCCCGGTTCCCCGAGCAAGTCGGTCACCTCACTGAAGTCCTGCGTCGGCTCGAGACGAAAGATTGACTCGGTCGGGCAAGCTTGCACACAAGCTGGCGCCTCGTAGTCCCGACAGAGATCGCACTTTACGGCAACCTCTTGGGAGAGCGAGGCTCGGGGCGCCCCCGACCGAGGGGCCATGCGGATGTTCTCCCAGGGACAAGCCTTGGCGCAGTTTCCGCAACCCGTGCAGAGGTCTTCGCGGATGAAAACCTCCCCCTCGGGATCGCGTCCTATGGCGCCCGTCGGGCAGTCGATCATGCACGCGGGGTTCTTGCAGTGTTGGCACGAGTTCGGCAGCCCTAGGCTGCGCTGCCCCGTCGACGCGCTCGGCTTGGCCACCCCTTCTTCCAGCACGTTGAGATGGGTCAAGATCTTGTCCCCACGCCGAACGAGACGGCTCACACCGTGAACCTCCGCGCAGCTCCACGCGCAGTGACCACACCGCACGCAGCTCTCCTGATCGATGACGAGCATCGATCTGGCCATTTGCATGCGATAGAGGTCCTTGAAGACGTGTTGGGTCAGCTTCGCCGAGGCGTCGACGGCCTTGGCCTGTCGAGCCCCTCGGTCGACGGCAATTCGCCGAATGCCCTGCGCTACGCCCGGGTTGCGATCACTGAGCGTTCGAAAAACATCCGCCGGGACTCGGAGCACGTGACAATCGCCCATGGCCAGCGCGTTGACCCGTCGCGGCTCGATCTCGAGCAGCTCCGCGTCCCCGAAGAAGTCACCTCGGGTCAAGTAGGCGCGAACGACCAGCTCACCGTCCTGCTCGGTCTGGAGTTGAACGAGGCCATCCACGATCAAGAAGAAACCGTCCGCGCGATCGCCGATGGAATACGCCCGTTCGCCTCGCGCGACGGTTTCGAAAACGGCGGTGTCGAGCACGAGATCGAGGTCGTCCGCTTGGAGGTCTCGCGTGAACGCCAATGTGCCGAGCAGATCTCGAGTGGCGGCGCGTTCGAGCAGTCGCCGCTCGCGATCGACGACGACACCTTCGTGGCGCCCCATCACGCGACGCAGCACAGCCACGGGGATCTCCGCGACGCGAGCATCTTCCACCGCCTCGGCGCCGAGGCGACGGACGATTCCCGGCAGAGTCGCCTCCTCTCCGAACGTGTCCCCGCGGGACGCGGTCCTGACGGTGCTTCGCTCCTCGTCGCCGCGCCTGACCGCGCTCAGCGACACCGCGCCCTCGACCACGACATAGAATGCGTCGCTCGAATCGTCTTCCCGGTAGACCGCTTCCCCTCGCGCGACGTCGAAGATTCGACCGGCGGCGATGACGGCTTCTCTCGACTGAGAATCCAAGTCGCGCAGCAGGGGTGCGTTGAACACCGCCTTTGGCCAGGTCACCCGAGGTCTTTCTTGCGCCGCATGATTTCGACGATTTCGAGACGCTCGAGCGCCGACTGATCGATGAGTGGACCACTCGGTCTCAGCCCACGCGCGGCCTGACGAAGCTCGTAGTCGATGAATGCCTTGAGGAGAAACGGCGGAAACGCCCGGAACATCAGCCGGGCTTCGACGACGTATGGTCCCGTTCGACCGCGAGTGTCGAGCTCATAGGTGTACCGAACGGGTTTACCGGGGGGCAACGACCGCGTGTCGATGATGGCATCCGGCCCCTTCGCGACACCGCGCGACGAATCCAGAGCCCCGATGGGGAAATACGTCTCGAACAGGGCGTTTCGCCCGAAGAGATTCGAGCGGCATTCGCCAGTGTCGATGTCGTAGTCGCCGTCGGCGAACCGGTCGGCCCGGCGCCCCTCCTGACCGGGTAGCGGTTCGCATTCGCCCCGTGGACCGACCGAACCGATACACACGACACAGCGAAGAAATCCGTTCTGGAAGTTGATGAGCCCGCGCCCCCGGAACTGAAACCCGCCGAGCTCCGGCGGAGGCGACCAGCGGGGCGCGTCCACGCCGTCGGCCACGTCGGCGCCGAAGAGGCCGAGGGGACGACCGAGACCATCACGCAGATCGTCGGACGTGTTGACTCGCAAGAAGACCTTGTCGTGAAGATCTTCGTCGCCACGAGTGACTTTGCCGACCTCGTAGACGACGTCGCCGCGACCGTCGGTAACCTTGAGATGAACCCAAAACTCCCGTTCCTGACTGAAACCCGCCGGCACTCGATGACCCGCGCCGGTGTTCGTGATGACGATGGGGATTTCGAGGCGCGTGCGGACGAGGCGGGGCTCGTCGACCTCGAACCCGAACGTGCGCGCCAGGAGCACGTCGCGGCGCTGGCGCGCCCCGAGGGGGATCCCGTGAGAATCGAGCGTCGGCTCGTCCACCAACCCCTCGTCGAACGACGGCGTGAGTGGGACGTCGACCCCCGAAAAATAGTGCGTCACGACCGCGTTCGGGGCGCCCGAGCTCGACGAAACTGGAGCGTCGGGAAAAATGCCCGGCGCACGCGGCTCGAATCGCGTGCCGGGGGGGCACGCGCGCTCGGTCGCGTCGCCGCGGTCGTCGGCGACGGATTTTTCTCCCCTCACGCAGACGCCCGGAAAAGTGCTCATGTGACAGTCTTGGCACGACGCTGGCTCGCGGCCAGCGCGGCGCTCGTCGATCGCCCAAGCTTCCCACTCGCTGTAGGCGTTTCGGAGGCGCTTGAAGTGCTCACCCTTGCCGATGCCGATGACGTCCGTTCCGAAGAGTCGAACGTCGTGACACGCACCACAGAACTTGCTCGATCGAAGGTAGGCCTTGGCGTCGGCGCTCGGACGGGAATGAACGTCGCCCGGCACGTTGTCCCGACCCGGCATGAGCTCGGCGGGGTCGAGGAAGTAGCCGCTGTTGGCAATGCCGGGCACACCGCGCGCGTCTTCGGGTCGCATGGTGAAGCGCTGACCGTTCGAGGTGGAGGTCCAGAACGGATTGCCCTCGTAGCGTCCTGCCGCCGAGTTGCCTGGCCGAACCGGTCCGTGCACCTGATGGCAGAAGCCGCAAGAGATCCCCTCCATCGTCTCGGGTGGAAGCAGGTCCACGAGCGGTCTCCGACTCCGGGAGAAACCCGAGCGCCCGTCCCACGCCGGCATCACTCGAGCCAGGTTCTCGCCCGGCGAATGACAATTGACGCACCAGTGCTCGCCTCCCGAACCCGTGATGGGCAAGCCTGACTCGCGGTCGACACACGCCGTGTCCCGATCGGCGACTCGGAGAACTCCCGCGCCTCCGGGGCAATCCGCCGAGCGGCCCACCTGCTCCTGAATCAGGATCTCGAGCGCCTGAAAGAGCGGGCTCTTGGCCGAATGCGCCATGACCGAGCGCGTCCACTCCGACGCCTGGCGCGCGTGGCAGCCGGTGCATTCGCCGACCGACATCGAGGGCGTCGACAACGGAGCGCGCTCTTGACCGACCGATTCGGCAACGGCTGGGTTCTGCTGCTTCAGGGCCAGTAAGGCGGCCAAACCGCCGACGGCCGCCGCAATCCACGGCAGCCGGGCGAGCCACCTTTGGGCGCCGGGGCTCGACGGCTGCGCGGGTGCAGGTGACGCCTTGGGCATCGTGCGCGATGGTGGCCGCTCGCTCGGCGGCGCTTCACGCGTCGCGCGCGTCTTTTTTCGATCGACGCGCTCGTGCTCGGTGTCGTGGCCCGACTCCCCGCTGGCTAGCCCTTCGAGCCGGCGAGCGATTTCCAACGCGGACGAGGGCCGCGCGCGCGCATCGGGATCGATCAGCCTGAGGCAGTACCCCTGAAGTCCCGGCGGAAGCTCCCGACGGAGCTCGACCGGCAGTGGTGGAGCTCCTCGGTGCGCTTGGTCGTCGAGGGCACGGCGGAGACCTTGACCGGCAAAGGGATGCTCGCCCGCCAGCAGTCGATAAAAAATCAGCCCGAGAACGTACCGATTCGCAGCGTTGTCCCACGGGGCCCCTTCGGCCTGCTCGGGAGGCATCCATCTCGTCGAGACGCTCGCGCCGCTTCCCACCTCGGCGACGTCGGCACCGAACATGGAAAACACCAGGTGGTCCGCGCGGACGTGGGGTTCGTCGCCGAGCATCGACACGGTGCTCGGGGCGAGCGGTCCAGGAAACAGCCCCTCGCTTTCGCAGTCGGCGCACGCGCGGGCGAGCGACGCCACGACCGCCACGGCCTCGGGCCATGGCAATGCGCGATGCTTTTTCATCCAATTCGAAAGCGTCGGCTGCTTCGGCGCCCGAACTAGCCAAATCCCCTCGTCGTCGATGCCGCCGCCCGTGAAGCCCCCGATCCGGGACTCACCAAGCGCGAGCAGTCGCTCGCCGAGCTTCTTGTCGTCCGAGGTGGACCTCCAAAGCTCGCGCTCGCCCGAGATGCTGAACCTATGCGCGCGACCGGCCCGTTCGAGCTCGCCCTCGGGCGCGTCGCGGGGCGAACCGCCTCTCAAGGAGCCGCCTCACCTCCCCGATCCGCGGTCGGAACGGCCTGGGCCGGATCGGGCGTGCTGTTGACGCGTACGACGTAGGTGACGATGGCCGCCAGCGCCGAAAGCACCGCAACGAGGACCAGCGCGTGGCGCGCAGAAACTTGCATCGGTTCGGAAGCACTCTCGATCAACGCGATCGTGTCCGGAGCCTTCCCTGCCCCGCGCGCCAATCTTTCCGCGCGCGACGGGTCCCTGCTGCGCCCCTTTTCGGTATCTTGACGAGCCGGTGCGTCGCCAGGATCTATCTTTTCGGTGGGCGCCGTTTCGATGGGCGTCGTGATGCCTTTTGCGCGGCGGGTCGGGCCGGTCTTTCGACTGAGCGGGGCGCCACCGGCCGAGGCAAACGGCTCGAGGTCGTGCAGCACGTCGCGCGCGCTCGATGGCCGATCGTCCGGCGTCTTCTCGAGCAGCTCGAACACCAACTTCTCGATGCCGCGGGGCAGACCCTGTCTAGCCTCGTCCGAAAAAGGAGGCGGCTCCTCCGTGCATTGTTTGTTGAGCAGTTCTCGTGGAGAAGCCGACTCGAACGGAGCGTTGCCCTGAAGCATTTCGTAGAGAATCAAGCCCAAGCAGTAGAGATCCGAGCGCCCGTCGACACCGGTGGCGTCGATTTGCTCCGGACTCATGTATTGCAGCGTGCCTACGCTGTGGGTGGTGGTCTTGCTCAGCGCCTGAAGCACCTTGGCGATACCGAAGTCCATCACCTTCACGGTGCCGTCTTCGAGAATCATGATGTTCTCGGGCTTGAGGTCGCGATGGATGACCGAAGGTTCCTGCCGATGCGCGACGTCCAGTGCCGAAGCGACCTGAGTCGCAACATCCACCGCTTCATCCCAGCGAAGCGTGCCGGCCTCTAGCAGACGCTGGCGCAGAGTCTGGCCGTCGAGAAATTCGAGCGCCATCACCAAGTCGCCATCGACTTCGGTGCACGCGAGGCTCCGAACGATGTTCGGGTGGTCGAGGTGAGCGAGAATCTTCATCTCGTTCAGAAATAGGCGACGCCCCTCTTCCGACCGCGCCAGCTCGGTCCGCAAGACCTTGAGCGCGACCCGACGCTTGCTGAGCCTCTCCTCGGCTTCATAGACCTTGCCCATGCCCCCCTCACCCACGAGGCGCCGAACGAAGTACTCGCCGATTCGATCCACCTGCCCAGCCTTTCTGATGCGGGTCTGTTCTACGGATGAGGGGACCCGAAGGTCCTCCCAGATTGCTTCACCACCAAAGATGCATCGGGCAACTCGGGAGGCGAACGGTCGAGGGATCCTCGAGCTTTCACCCGGGTTATACCCGCCGGTCGGTCCGCGACGTGGCTCGCGCATGCGATGGCCGCAAAAACCACAATGATAACCATTGGCTACGCGGAACGGGGCGACCAGGCAATCTTGGACCGCTAGTCTAATTGCTTGCCGCGACCCCGATTCGACAAGCTGACGCCGGAGCGCCGAGAGGAGATCCTCGACGTCGCCGCCAGCGAATTCGCGGCGCGCGGCTTCGAAGCGGCCTCCCTCAACCGGATCCTCGAACGCCTCGGCCTGAGCAAGGGGGCGGCTTACTACTATTTCGACGGCAAGCAGGATCTCTTCGCTGCCGTCGTCGAGGCGGCCGGGCAAAAAGTGCTCGATGCCGTCGATTGGGATCGCCTCGAAGGCGCCCCCGACTTCTGGCTCGAAATCGACCGCGTGCTCGTGGCGTTGAGCCAGCTGTTCGCCGAGGACCAGCGGCTGGCTGGACTCGCTCGCGCCGTGGCCACGATGGGCGGACGCGCGTCGCAGGCGCTGAGCTCAATCAACGAGCAGAGTGAGACCTTCTGGGAGCGTCTGCTGGCCATCGGTCGGGCACGTGGCGCCGTTCGTGACGACGTGCCGACACGATTGCTGCAACACGCGCTTCAGGGGATGTTTCAGGGCATCGACCGTTACGACACGACCGCAGGAGACGAGCGCCGGCACGGCCAGCTGGCTTCACGAATGGCGGTGGACTTCATGCGCCGGATGAGCGAGTCCGCCGGGACGGGGCCCCGAAACAGGACGCCGTGAGCGTCAGTTGCGCCGCTCGGTCGCGAGGGACTAACGTCACTGGCATGGACGCGTCAGGCAGCGAGGACTCCAATCGGGCCTACTACGACGAGTTCAGCAAGACCTACGAGAATCAACGCGGGGACAACGACCCCGGCGGCTACCACGAGCTGCTCGACGAGCTCGAGTCGGGTTTCGTCGAACGGTTCGGCTCGAGGCGAGACGTGCTCGAGATCGGATGCGGCACGGGGCTCGTGCTCGAGCGGATCCGGCGATTCGCCAAGAGTGCGAAGGGCGTCGATCTCAGCCCGGGCATGCTCGAAAAGGCGCGTGAACGCGGCCTCGACGTCGAAATCGGCAACGCCACCAGGCTGCCGTTCGAAGACGAGTCCTTCGACGTGACGTGCTCGTTCAAAGTGCTGGCCCACATTCCCGACGTCGCCCAAGCCGTCTCCGAAATGGCTCGCGTGACTCGCCCCGGGGGGGTCCTGCTCGCCGAGTTCTACAACCCGCACAGCCTCCGCGGTCTCGTGAAGCGCTACGGCCCTGCGGGAAAGATTACGGACGGGGCCGACGAAGGCCACGTCTTCACGAGCTACCACACGCCCGAACAAGTCGAAGCGCTCGTGCCCGCTGGGTGCCGCATCATCGACTCGCGAGGCGTACGCATCGCGACCCCCACCGCCCTCGTGATGCGTTCGCGATTCGGTAGGCGCATCTTCTCGGGCATCGAGCGTGCCCTCTGCGACTCTCCGCTCAGACGCTTCGGCGGCTTCTGGATTGCCGCGATCGCGAAGGGTCGATGACCCGCGTTTCCTCGCGAAACACGAGGTGGTGGCTCGCGATGCTCCGGCGGCGCCGAGCGCGCATGGCCGACGAGAAGCTCGAGCTCACCGATCCCGTGCATTTCGCCAACGCCGAGCAGCACCGCGCTGCCATCAAGTTCTTCAACGCGGCCTTTCGGGCAGAGCAGTCCGGCCTTCGTCAAGCGCACGACCTCGCAGACGAAGTGGCGACTTGGGATCCCGAGCTCGGAGAGGTCTTGCGCCTATACGGGGACGAGGAGGGTTGGCACCAATCGCTGCTCGAAGAGTTCCTGGCTCACCTCGGCGGCAACGTGATGCCGATGGGCCGGGTGACCAGCCTGCTGTTCCGGCTTTATGCCCGCGCCGAACGCATGGAAACGATCGTCCTGACGAACCTGATGTTCGAAACCATTGGATCGACGACCTACCGCCTGGCGCTACGGCGCGCTCGCCACCCCGCAGTTCGTCAGATGCTCACGATCCTGACGCGCGACGAATCCTTCCACGTGCCTTTGAACGTGCATTTTCTAGAGCACGTGCTCGAGCGTTCTTCCCGACTCGACCGTTGGCGACTCGTCGTCTTGCACCGCCTGGTCTTCGCGTCGCTCTTGGCGCTTCCGCTCGCGAGCCGACCGAAGAGCCGGGCGTTCGACGGTATCGGCACCCTCGAGCTGAGTCGCGCGTACGGCGCGCATCTCGCGGCACTCTTCAACCACGATCCGAAGCCGCTGCTTCGACCGCCGTGGCTGCTGCTCAAGTTGCTGGGAGTGCACCGGAGCGACATCGAAAGGAGCGGGAAAGAAGTCGTGACGAGTGTCGAAGCGGCGGAACGGTCGGCGAACCGCGACGACGTTCGTGTCACCGCGCTCTGACGAATTTTCCGATCGCATCAATCAGAAACGACCGACGATCCCGAGCTCCGCCCCGCCGGGCAACGGAGTCGCGATCGGCGCCCATCGACGCCCGACCTTTCTGGGCGGCGCCGGATCGACGAGAAACTCGTCGGGCAAGATCCGCTTGCGCTTGCTCTCGAACTTCGGCTCGTAGGCGAGCTGCGCTTCGAAGATCCCAAGACCTGCCACTCCGAGCAGACTCCACCCGGTGATGGTGTTGACGCGACGCCAGGTGTCGAGCCGGTTGCTCAACACGCGTTGGTCCTTGTTCGGATCATCGGCTTTTGCGGTCAGCGCGAGCTCGCTAGTCACCGCGGTGAGCCAAAGCGTCAAGAGCACGGTCTCGCTCGTCAGGAAAACCCACCCGAGAGCTTTGTCCTGGTTCTGAAACTGACCGACGCCGAAGGGCACCGCGGCCATCCAGCGGCTGTTCTTGCGCACCACGGTTTCATCGCCGGCGAAGTCACGGAGCACCGCGATCTGCGTGCGCAGCGCCTTCTCCCGCGCCTCGGTTTCTTTCTCGGCCCCGACGATGTCGCCGACCTTTTCTTTGGCTTCTTCGATCATCTTGTCTTTGACGTCGCGATAACGAGCGATGACCGGCTGAGGAAATACGTCGGGATCTGGAGGAATGAGCGGACTCGCTTCGACTGCCAATCGGATCTGCGCGTCTGCTCGTTCGGTATCGCCCTGACCGAGCAGACACGCGATGTAGTAGAACCGAGCCAGCCGCTTGCGCTCGGGATCGAGAATCGCCTTCGGGCTCGCAGGGGAGAGCAGCTCGGAAAACGTCAACGAGCAGTCGTTGAAGTTGGCTGACTCGTAGAGCTCGATGCCCGACCGCAGGCGCTCCTGTTCGCTCGGCGGAGGCCCCTCGTCCGCATCGTCGCCGGGCGGCGCCGCGGGCTGCGATGCTGCCGGTCCGGAAAACCCGAGCAGGACGAGCAGAATCAGTTTCGCTGGAGCTCTTTTCAGGGTCATCCGGGGGGCAGCCACGGCACCCCGTACTCGGGCGCCTAGTGCCAGGAAAGTTCGTAGGTTTGGCCGGCTCGGAGCGTAACTTGTTTCCGTTTTGAGGTGGAATTCGGCGCGCTCAGGGTGCACATGCCCCCGCTGGTCTTGATCTCGTCCATCGGAATCGAGCGCGAAGCCCCCGCCGCGAGCCCATTGATCGACAACTTCGGGCAGAAAGCCTGGGTCCCCGCTGGACCGCTGGTGGCGACCACCAGGACCGCGTCGCGGAACTTCACTCGACCGAGGACGACCTGCGGCCGGTCACCCGCCTCGATTTTTACGGCTTGAGTTGACGCGGCGCAGCAAGTTTCGCCCGGCGGCGGCGCAAACTCGAAATTGTACGTCTTCCCGACGCTGAGCATGTGAGGCGTCTTCGAGAACCAGTCACGCTCCTGCCCGTTGATGCGAAGAATCGCTTTCCCGAGGTTGCTGATGTGTACTTTGACTGGCCGCTGTCCTTGCTCCGGTGGCGCCGCCGACCCCGACGGCACGCCGCCCTTCTTCGGCATCTTCATCAGCTTGTCGGCGACCTTGCCGGCGGGTGGCTGAACCGGTTCGGCGCTCATGAGGGGCCTGGCGGCCGGGGCCGCGCTCGCCGCCGGCTCGCCGACGCCGGGGGCGCCTCGAGCTCCCTCCGGCGCGCTCGCGACGGGTTTGGGGACGTCGCGCGCCGCTCGGGTGACGGCGAAAGCTGCGCCCGCGCCGACGACCGCCAGGGTCGCAATGATCGCACCGCGCTGGGCAGTGCGTCGAAAGCGTTCTCCGCGAGCGACCCGACTGACGTGAGCGAGCAAGTCGCGATCGCCCGGCCGGAAGGCGAGCGCGCGATTGAACAGTGCCGTCGCCAGCGGCACGTTGCGGTCCACACGCGCGGCTTCGCCCCGCTCGACCAGACGCTTGACCAGCCGCTCTTCGTGCTCGGCGCGATACTCGTCGGGATCGGCCATGTAGGCCACGAGCTCCGCATGCGGATCGTCGAAGCCGAGTTCGCGAAGCTCGGCGCGAATGACGTCGCTCATCTCGCCGGCTGACTCGAACCGAGAGTCGGCATCGCTGGCGAGCGCTCGGTCGAGCAGGCCACTCCACGTCGTACCCACGGTCGACCGCTCTCGGGCTGCGGCTGGATAAATTCCGTCGAGCACACGCCGCAAGACTTGCGCCGGGTTTTTCCCCTCGAACGGCAGGTGACCGACCATGCACTCGTACATGAGCACGCCGAGAGCAAAAACATCGCTCTTGGCGCTGACGTCGCCTCCTTCGATTTGCTCCGGCGCCATGTGAGCCGGAGAGCCGAGCACCTGGCCCGTCGATGTCACACCCTGGGCGTCGAGCAGCTTCGCGATCCCGAAATCCGTCAACATCACCCTCAGACCGTGGTCCTCGTGGGGGCGTGGCTGCGAGGACTCGACGTCGGCATTGGGGAGCTCGACGAGCACGTTCTCCGGCTTGAGGTCGCGGTGAATCACTCCCTGTTCGTGGGCATGCTGAAGTGCTGCCGCCAACTCGAGCGCGAGGGCCGCGCCGATTTCCGCGGGTAGCGCCTCGTGCTCGCGCAACATGGCGCGAAGCGTGGTCCCGCGAACCAGCTCCACGACGAGGTAGCGCTCTTCTTCTTCCTCGGCGGAAACGTCGTAGACCTCGACGATGCCCGGGTGCCGCAGCTTGGCGACGGCGCGGGCCTCTCGGGCAAAACGCGCGCCGACCTCCGAATTCTCACGCAGGTGGCGATGGATGACTTTGACCGCCACCTCACGGCCGAGACGCCGGTCCACCGCCCGGTAGACCGTGGCCATCCCGCCGTGGCCGATCTCCTCGTACAAATCGTATTTGTCGAGGACCGGCTTCTGCGCGGCCGGCGAGATCATGGCGTGCGCATGCCGTGCCGAATCACTGGGCTTTCTCCACGCGGATTGCGTTCGTGGACCCTTGTTTTCCTACAGGTGCACCGTAGACCATCACGAAGTGGTCACCCGGTGAAAGCAGTTTTTCGCGCTTCAGGCGCTCCCCGACGCGGTGCGCCAAGTCGTCGGGGTCGGTGAGCAGCTCCTTGTCGAGGGCGCGCACGCCCCAATAGAGCGCCAGACGCCGCAGCGTCGCGTCGTCGTGGGTGAACGCAACGATGGGCACCCGCGGGCGCGCCTTCGAGACGAGCCGCGCGGTCAGTCCGCTCTCGGTCAGGGTGACGATGACGGCAGCTTTCGTCTCACGGGCAACCTCACACGCGGCCCGGGCGATCGCCTCCGGAATCGAGTGACCCGCGTTGG
This sequence comes from Polyangiaceae bacterium, assembly GCA_029261965.1. GTDB lineage: Bacteria > Myxococcota_A > Polyangia > Polyangiales > Polyangiaceae > JAJDAH01. The sequence continues at coordinate 446 of JAJDAH010000288.1, read as the reverse complement.
ACGCCGGCGGGGCGTAAAAATCGCTGGCGGCAGCCTCGGTCATGATTTTCGCCATCATCCCGCAGGCCCTCGCCGGATCGACGCCCGTCGCGGTTTCGGCCGAAAGCATCACAGCGTCCGCCCCGTCGAACACCGCACCCGCGACGTCGCTGGCTTCGGCACGTGTCGGTCGTGGCGCATGCACCATCGACTGCAACATCTCTGTGGCCACGATCACCGGCCGCAGATGGCGCCGGCATGAGTCGAGAATGCGTTTCTGCACGACCGGCACGACTTCCGGCGGGAGCTCTACCCCGAGATCGCCTCGGGCAACCATGACGGCGTCCGCGGCAAGTACGATGTCGTCGATGGCCTCGACTGCCTGCGGGGTCTCTACTTTCGCGATGATCGGGGTCGGTCGCCCATGCTTTTCGCAAAGGGCACGGAGCTCGATCACTTCGTCCGGA
>JAJDAH010000287.1 GCA_029261965.1 Polyangiaceae bacterium | reverse complement strand
GTGCTTCGCTTCACCACGACCCCGACCTCTGCTCGCTTCCCCATAGCTGCGGACCGGACCGCCCTGCTACTGCCGCGCCTCGGCTCCACCAATCGGCCGTTAACTGCTACTGCGCGACGTCGCCGACTCGTCCGGTACTCTCACGGGCGCAGTCGCATTAACGCCTACTCTTTATGTCTACTTTTGACTTCCGCCGCCCTCGTTGATTTTCTTAGCAGCCGCTGGCGGGGGGAGCGCGGGTACTATGGGTTCTGGAGGCTCGGTGTCCGGCGGAGCACCCGGCACCGGCGGAGCGGCAGCAGGCGCACCCGCTGCTGGAGGCAATACGGCGACCGCCGGATCCGACGGAGGATGCGGGTGCTACACGTCGGAAAGCAGCCGGCGGGGTTGGGGCGGGTTGGGGCGTATTGCTGATGCTAGGCGTCCTCGTTGCAACCACTAGGCGCAGGCGACAGACCGTCCGCCTGCGTTGAACGGCTGTCAAAGCAACCCATACCGCCGCACCTTCCGCTTCAAAGTATTCCGATCAACCCCCAAAGCTCGCGCCGTCTGCGAAAGGTTCTCGCCAAACCGCTTTAACGCCGCCCCAATCACAACCCTCTCCGTCGCCTCCACCTCCACCGCCAACGGCCGAATCTTCCCCTTCCGCCCACCCCTCTTCACCTCTGGCCCACGCTCCTCCCCCTGAACGACAAACGACGACAAATCCCCCGGCTCCACCCGCCCATCACAGAACACAGTCCACCGAGTCACCTCCGCCCGAAGCTCCCGCACGTTCCCCGGCCACGAATACTGCTCGAGCGCCCGCATCGTCGCCACGCTGAGCTCCAACCGCGAGTCGAGCTCCTCGAGGAACGCCCGCACCAGCAACGCAATGTCATCCGGCCGCTCGCGCAGCGGCGGGAGCTCCAGAGTCGCGCCATACAACCGAAAGAAAAGGTCCTCCCGAAACTTCCCCTGGTCGACGAGCGACCGAAGATTCTTGTGCGTCGCCGCAATCACCCGCCCGTCCACCGACACCGTCCGCTCGCCGCCCACTCGCCGAAGCTGCCCCTCTTGGAGCACCCTCAACAAGCTCGACTGAACCCGCGGCGGCATCTCCCCCACCTCGTCGAGAAACAAGGTCCCCCCATGCGCCTGCTCGAACAAACCCCGCCGACGCCCCTTCGCCCCCGTAAACGCGCCCGCCTCGTGCCCGAACAGCTCGCTCGCCAGCACCCCCTCGTCGAGCGCCCCGCAGTTCTCCGCGATGAACGGCCCCCCGCGCCGAGCGCTCGCTTGATGAATCGACTGAGCGATGAGCTCCTTGCCCGTCCCCGTTTCCCCCAGCACCAACACGGGCACGTCCGATTCGGCCACACGCGCAACTCGCCGCATCAGCGCTCGCCAAGCCTCTGACTCGCCAACGAGTCGCTTCGCACTGAGACCAGCCGCACTCCGCAGCCGCGCCACCTCGGCGCGAAGCGCAACAATCGTCGGAAACCCCTCGATGTCCAGACGCACCTCGCGAACCGGCTTCGGATGGGGATCCGGAACGAACGCCGGCGCGATGACCTGCAGCATGCGCGCGGGCAGCAGCCCGGATTGCACGAGAATCACCCACAGCGTCTGGGCCTGGGGTGTGCCCGCCGAGAGCAACACGTCCACGGTCCAGCCGTCGCGCAGCTTTTCGCGCGAGAGCTCCGCCTGCACATCGGTCAGCGCATCGAAGAGCGCGCGGTAGTCGCTCGGATCATCGACGGGCACCGGAACGGTCCGCACAGTCGGAACGACCTCGTCGAGCTCCGCAGCGAGAGTCGCCGTCGCACTCTTGCCGGCGGGAACCGTGAGGACCCAGGCTTCGTCGTAGTCGGTGTCGCTGTTGTCGAGCAGACGCATCACCGGCCCGCGATCCGCGCCCGAACGCGCTCGTTGATGAGAAAGCGGCCGAGCGCCAAGCCCGCGATCGGACCAGGTAAGCAGTAACGACGGCATGGTGCGTCTTGTATCATCAGCGATGCGAATTGCATCAGTCTTGCTGATGCATAACGCATCATGCTGACGCCATATCTCGCCAAAATTGCTAATTATTCAAGGTGGCATGAAGGCTGCATTGAAGGAGCCCGTGAACACCAAAAATCAACCCGACCACACCCCGACGCCGCGTGTCCTCGCAAACCCTAACGTGTGGATGGAGAGCGCCGCCGTGGAGCAACTCTCCAAGGTCGCCGCCCTCCCCGACTGCATCTCCGTCGTCGGCATGCCCGATCTCCACGTGGGCCCCGGCTTTCCCATCGGTGCCGTCGCGGCATTTCGGAACACGATCTACCCGCTGCTCTTCGGCTCCGACGCCGGCTGCGGCGCGCGACTCGTCGTCGCCAAAGCTCGCATCACCAGCTTCGACAAGCTCGAGCGACGCATGCGCGCCGCCATGGACGAGCCTCCGTGGGGAACCGTCGCCGCTGACGAGCTGCTCGAAGTCGTCTGGCGTCACGGCGCCCGCGGCCTCGCCGACGTCGACGCTCTGCCCGACGACCTTCGCGCAGTGGCGCACCGTGAGCCCGAAGAGCCCGGCGCCTCGAACGAGAACGTCCCCGAGCTGTACGAGCCCTACGCTGATGCCCTCGGCACGATCGGTGGAGGCAACCACTTCCTCGAAGTCGGCCGAGTGCGCGAAGTCGTCGACGACACCCAGGCCGACCTCCGAAAAACCGTCACCGTCCTCGCCCACTCCGGCTCCCGCGGCCTCGGCTACGCCCTCTGCAATCGCTGGGGCGCCGACCCGCTGCGTGGCGCCGACATGGCCCAGTACCTGCGCGAGCTCGCCGGCGCGCTTCGGTTCGCTCGAGCCAATCGGCTGCTGCTGACGTACCGCGCCCTGCGAGCCCTCGGCGCTTCGAAGGTCGACAAGCACCGCCTGTCCGTCGACGTGACGCACAACACCGTGAGCAAGGAAACCGTAGACGGCGTGGACTGTTGGGTTCACCGAAAAGGCGCCGCGCCCGCGGCAACCGACCAGCTCACTCTCGTTCTCGGCAGCCGCGGAGCGCCATCGTGGCTCATGCGTGGTCTCGGCAGCTCCGTGTCTCTGTGCTCCGTCGCGCACGGAGCCGGCCGGCGAATGGGCCGTGGCGAAGCCGTCAGCAAGCTCCGCAACAAGTACCGCCGAAACGAGGTCGCCCGCACCCCACTCGGCGGCCGCGTCATCTGCGACGACCCCGCGCTGCTCTTCGAGGAGCACCCCGACGCCTACAAGGACATCGGCCCCGTCATCGAGTCGCTCGTCGAGTACGGCGCCGCTCGTCCGGTGCTTTCACTCGAGCCCGTTCTCACGGTGAAGGTCTGAGCAAATGACGCAGCACGAGCTCGTAGTGACTTCCGGTCGCGGCCCAGTCGAAGCTCGGCGCTTCGTCGTGCTGCTCGCTGACCGCCTGGTGGCTGTGTGCGCCGAGCGGGGCTTGGCAGTCGTCTCGACCGCGACGCAAGGGCCGAGCGCCACGCCGTTCTCGGTTGCGTTGCGAGTCTCCGAGTCGCCAGCGGAGCTAGTTCGAACCGAGGTGGGCACACACGCCCTCGTCTCCGCCGACCGCGGCCGCCGATCACGCAAGCGATGGTATGCCGGCGTCTACGCGTTCGACCGCGACGAGCTCACGCTCGCACCGAGCATCGACCCGCAGGACCTCGAGATCAGCTTCTGCCGCTCGGGCGGCCCCGGCGGCCAACACGTCAACAAGGCCGCGACGGCCGTCATCGCGCGTCACCGTCCCACCAACATTCGGGTTCGCGTCGATGCGCAGCGGTCGCAGCGCGACAATCGCCGCGCGGCCGAGCGAAGAATCCTCGAGAAGCTCCACGCTCACCAGGCCGACATCGCCGCCGAGCAACGCGGCGCCGCCCGCTTGGCTCACCACCACCTCTGTCGCGGCAATCCGGTTCGAGTCTATCGCCTCGATTTCCGAAACCGCCTCGAGCTGCTCGATGCGCCGTGACATGACTAAAGTGCTCGTCGAGCGCCCCCGCGGCGGCTGCAAGCTCGAGCCGAAAGGACGCTTCAGGACTCGCTACCGAGTCGACCCGGAGTCGGCACCCAAGCGCGAGGGTATCTGCCGAAACAAGACCAAGTCCCTCAGCGAGAACCTCAGCCCACTGAAGAGCTTCCTCAGACGGCGAGTCGGCTGCAGCTGGGACGCCGTCTACAGCGAGATCAGCAAGCAGCTACGACCGAGCAACGCCGTGCAGCAGCACGTTCGGGACCATCTCGATGACTTCGTCGTGCGCAGGACCTGGATCGATGACGGCGTTCTCATGGGCGCGGGCCGCTACGGTCGGCCGGCGCCGATCAACCGCCAGTACGGCTCGTTCTACGTGTGCCCCAACAGCGGGCGGCTTTGCGAGTTGGTGTACCGGTGGAGGAGACGCAAGAACGGGGAGTGGGGCCAGCGCGGGTGCACCTGCGAAACCTGCTGTGGGTAGGGGGGCCTCCACCCGTCCGTCCTCGCAGCCCGAGGTCGTTCGCTACACACCGCGTTGGGACCGCGCAGTCTCGATGCCGCCAATGCTGCGGGGTGCAGCGAGGTCCTTCGTCACGTCGGTGAGCAAGTCGAGTCGGTGATGGGTCTGTTCAGTGAGCCGGTCGAGACGCGCGTTCGTCTCAGTTTGGCCACTGGCCAGTTCGTCGAGCCGCTGGCTCACGCCGTCGAGCTGGCCGTACACATCCTGAAACAGGGTCGAGCCCGCGTCGATTTGCGCCTCGATGCGCTCCAGTCTTTCGTCGTCCTTGTCGGTCACGGGTGGCCAAAGTATCCGCCGACGAATCAAGATCTAGGACGCATGAGCATCATGGAGGGATGGCGTCGCGGTCCCGTTTGAAAAGGCCTCCCCCAGAGGCAAGTTGGCGCCCCGAGCCGCCGCTGAGATCAGTTGAGTTCCAACAACCCACTGAAACGGAGGAGGACGCCAATGGATAGGTCCATCGGATTGGACGTGCACGCCACGAGCTGCACGATGGCTACGGTCGGGCCGAGCGGCCGCCGGCTAGGCTCTCATGTGGTCGAGACCAACGGCGCAGCGCTGACCGAGGCGGTGCGAGCGATCGCGAGGCCTCGGCATCCGTGCACGGAAGAAGGGACGCAGAGTGCGTGGCTCTACGAAGTGAAAGCAGTCACCGACTTTCGCGGCAGAACGATCGCGCTCGGGTCAGCCTACCAAGCGGCATGAGCTCACGAATTCGCTTCGCAATTTTTCGCCGTGCTCGATGATCGCTGCGCCGCGGAAAGCCATGATCGCTTACACCGCTGGTGATGCAGCTCGGGCTGCGCGACGTCGCCGACTCGTCCGGTACTCTCACGGGCGCAGTCGCATTAACGCCTACTCTTTATGTCTACTTTTGACTTCCGCCGCCCTGCTTGGTTTTCTTAGCCTCTCAGCTCGGCCCACGGGCGCCACCCGGAGCGGCGAGGTCGTCGGCTGCTCCCGTAGTGGCCGCGTGGAGCGAGAAGGAGCGGTAATCTGAATTCCCCCCCGCCCGCGAAGGGAAGAGGCGGCCGCTCGCGACGCTCGCGTCCGGCCGGGCCGGCCCGAGACGCTGGCGGCGGCGAGCTGGGCGAGGCTCTCGGTCGGCCAGCTCGGTAGGTAATAGAGTGAGACTGGTCGGCTCGTCGAGCTCGACGACGCCGCGGCGCTCGAGGAAGCGCAGGGTGCGGACGCGCCCGCGTAGCGCACGACGTTGAACCTCGGGGAAGGCACGTCGCTTCGCGCTGCTTGGCACCCACCAAAGCGTATGCGATTCTGATCGAGCCTCGATGACCGAGCAGTTGCGAGAACGTCGATGGGGAGCCGCGTGGCGGTCGCCGGAAGCGACGGCTCGGCTCGTCGAAAACGTGGACTACTGTTGGAGGTTCGTCGCGGGAGAAGCCGACGTCCAGAAGGCGGTGTGCAAGTTTGTCGACATCCTCGAGACCGAGCAGATTCCGTACGCGATCATCGGCGCGCTGGCTCTGAACGAGTATGGACATCGTCGGGTCACCGTCGCCGTCGACCTCGTCCTACGGGAAGAGGATCTCCAGGCTTTCAAGTCACGCTGGCTCGGGAAAGGGTATGTGGAGCGGCAGCCAGGGACCGGGAAGTTGCTCGACACGGAGAACGGCGTGAACGTGGATGTACTCAGCACGGGTAGATTCGCCGGCGACGACAAACCCAAACCCATCGCCTTTCCAGACCCGGCCACGACCGCGATTCGAGGAGAGCCTTTCGCAATGCTTCCCGTCGAACGTTGGATCGAACTGAAGCTCGCCTCCGGCATGGTGGCGCCGCACCGACGAAAAGACCTCACCGACGTTCAGGAGTTGATCCGCAGCGCGAATCTCGATCGAAGCCTCGGTGACCGTCTCGACCCGTGGGTGCGCGAAAAGTTCCTCGAGCTCTGGCAAGAGGTCGAAGACGGCGAGGGGAACGATCCGTTCGCATGAAGGTGCCGGGGCGAAAATGCAGTTGAGGTAGCTCTCCGGACCACCGTTGCCGGGTCAAGGACTTGGAGCACATTCAGCGCGTGTACGACGAGAGCTTCGCCGTGTACGCAGCTCGAAATATCCGCCCTACGGACTCAACTTCTAGGGCGCATGACGGATTTCATGAGCGTCACGTTGCGGTTCTATGCGCTGGGGGCCGTCGCCTATTTTCTTTTGACCGGCCGCCCCGTCTTCACCTGGGGTCGCGCCCGCTTGAGGACCTCTCTTTTGTCCACATGGCCTGAGGGGCCGGTGAACACGCGCTCTCTGCCGACTACTCGACGACGAGCACGTTGAACAGACTGTCAGAAGCGGCACCCGTGTCATCCCAACAGCTCAACCGCACCCAATCCGCTCCCCATTGGGTCACGCCACAGTGCTTGCGTGCGGTTCGCGAAGTGACGTGCGGGTGGGACGCGCTGAAGTCCGCACCGTCGAACGTCACTCGGTACTCTCCGGTAGCGCTGCGCTCGGAGACCACAGTGCCACCAGTGGCGTTGAAGGTGCTCGGACCACCGGTCAGATCGGTCGACGGATCGGTGGAGTTGGTCGAGTACGCGTATCCCAGGATGGCGGCCGGGCTGTCCGAGCTCTTGATCACCATCACGACGTACTTGGTGTCCGCGGGCGTGCCTGCGTCATCGTAGCACGTGGTCTCCACCGTATTGCCCGACCAGCCGTCGACGCTGCAATGATGGTGACTGTCGAGCGCGGTAACCTGAACGTTGCCCGTCGTCAGGCTCAGACCGTTGAAGTCGAGGGTGTACGTCCCAGCCGCGCTGCGGCGAGCGGTCATGCTCGCCCCCGCGAGGTTGTACGAGTAGTTCGCGTTGGCACCGTACTGAGGTGCGTTAGGCGCGCCGGCGTACGCGTAGGCCACGACGGACGCGCTGGTCTCGGCCGGCCCGAACGCAGCGAGCGAGAACGCCGCGTTGGTGAGGTTTCCGTCGTTGTCGTAGCAGCGCACGCTCGCCCGATCGGTCGAGTGCGAGCTGACCGTGCAATACCCATCGTGATCGTAGGCCGTCACCTGGGCGCTGCGCATGGGTGGGTCCAGGTTCTCGAACTCCACGGTGTATGCGCCTTCCCCCGTGCGCTCGATCGAGATGTCACCGCCCCCCGCGTTGTACGAATAGTTCGCGACGGGCGAGTAGATGGCATTGCTGTCCGCCAGTCCGGCAAACGCAAAACCCACGACGCCCGCGGGATCTGGCGGATCGATGGGCATGCCGCCCTCTCCGCCCGCCCCCGCGCCGCCCATGGGAGCGCCGGCAGTGCCGCCATCGCCACCCGAGCCTGGAAGTGGGCCGCTACCCGCGCTTCCCGCCATCCCGATGGGACTGCCACCCATTCCGGCGCCGGCCGCCCCGGGCGCTCCTCCCGAGCTGTTGCTGCTGCCGCCGCTCCCCGCCGCTCCCGGTGTGCCCGCGGAGCCGGTGCCGCCCGTTGCTGCGGTCTCCCCGGCGCTTCCGCCGGCTCCGGCGCCCGCAGCGCCTTCATTGGCGCCATCCGTCACGGGTGAAGCCCCGCCGCAGGCCGCAAGCCCAAGTCCTAACACCATGAAAGTCAGTCGATTTTTGGTTCTCATTGGCTTGTCTCCCGTTGGGCGGACGGCCTCGCGCCGTCGCTTGCACAAGCCAAGTGACGAGTGGTCCGGATCGGTTCACTCGAAATGGGATTTTTTTTCGCCGGCCGGTCAGAAGGCGACCGGGGTACTGCGGGCCCCCTACCGGCCGGTCAGCGCTCGACCTCGGCTCCTTCGGCAACGAGCCCCGCCGCGTCGCTCATATCCTGCACGACGACGAGATTTCGAAACCAGCCACGAAGCTCGCCGCCGGTCCGACTCTGGCTCGAATTGTACTCGAACCAAAACCAGTCGAGGCCACCACCGTGGCTAGCGTAGTCGATGGAAAGTGCGTCGAAGACCTGCACTGGCGCGCGGTCGCTGTCGGCGATCCACTGGCTGTAGGTACCGGCATCGAAGTCGACGAACGCCCAGAACCTCGTCCAGGTGTCGGGCTCGATGACGAACCGCGCATCCTGCGGCTCGGCCGGTTGCTGCTCACCCTCGAGATTGTCGAACTGGTAGAGCCGAAGATCTGAGGCGGCGATGGACGCCGCGCAAGCAACACACTCCTCGCGCGTGTCGCCGTCGGCGCAGCCGCGCGCCTCTTCGCACTCGCCCTCTGCCAAGCTGAACCGCGTGCGGAGCTCGATTCGACGATTGTCGCCACTCCCGCTCACTTGCCCGTCGCGCGCGAGCTGGAAGGCCTTATGGGTTTGGAGCTCGTCCCGATCGGTCTGAAACTCCGGACCCCACTTCGCATCCCACGTGAAGAGCACCGTGCCGACCTCCACCCGGGGGTACGCTGGCCGCACCTGTCGGGGGAGTGACGCCGTATCCGCCGGGATCGTGAACATCGCCGCGTCTTCGGCGGGATCGAACACCACGACCGGCGCAATCGCCGGAGTCCCGTGACGGTGAACGAGGGGGAGCTACCGCCATCGCCACTGGCGCCACCGGATCCGCACGCCGTCGACGTCAACAGAAGCCCGAACGCCGCAATCAGATCTCGTCGCATCCGATGGATTGTATCAGGGCCCGTCGAGCAAGACGCGTTCGTGCCGCCAGCTCGGTTTTGATCTTTGCCGACGATGAGCTGTCCTCGGCTATTCCTCCGCTTTGCGAGCCACGAGCGCGAGCGCTTTGAATGATTCCCACGCGGGCTTTGACGTACGCGTACTGCATCGAGCGGTTCGAGAACCACTTCGACCGGTGCGCAACGCAGCTCGGCAAGAATCACGTTCGAGAGTTCTTACTCGATCTGGTGCGTTCGGGACGCGTAGCGCCGGCGACCCACAATGTATACGTCGGAGCGCTGCGGTTTCTGTACCGCTGCGTGCTCGAGCGTCCG
>JAJDAH010000286.1 GCA_029261965.1 Polyangiaceae bacterium | reverse complement strand
CGTCCTGCGTGGCGAGGTCGACGTGGGGGCCGTTCACGCATCTATCGATCCGGGATCAGGCGAGGTGGTCGACTCTGCGTGGCAGGCGGCGGAGGTCGACGTGATCGCCACCGCGGGTCCGATCCCGTCGGACACCATCGTGGTGTCGCGGAGGGTTGCCGAAGGTCCGCGCACCGACTTCGCCACCGCGTTCGCCGATCCCACTCCAGTCGCGCGGGCGGTGTTCCAGGATCTGTTCCAAACCGAGGCCTTTCGTCGCGCGGACAAACACCATCTGGCTTCGCTGGTTCGCCTCCCTGGTCTCAGCCTCGAGGCGAAAAACGCGCGGCTTTCGCTCCCGCCGAGCCCGCTCGATCGTAATGATTGACATTGTAAATTTTACGACGTAAATACTACGTCGTGCCCCGCGCAGCCCTCAAGAGCGAGGACATCGAAGCCTTCCGGCGGCGCGCGGTCGATGCCGCGATTCGATTGTTCGCCGACCACGGTTACGACGGGGTCTCGGTGCGAATGTTGGCGAGCGAGCTCGGCGTGAGCGCGATGACGCCATACCGATACTTCGAAAACAAGGAGGAGCTCTTCGCCGTGGTGCGTACCGAAGCCTTCCGTCGCTTCGCCGATCGGCAACAACGAGCCGCACGGGTCGATGCTCCGGAGCGGCTGCGTGCGCTGGGCGCCGCCTACGTGGCGTTTGCGACCGAGCAGCCCGAGTCGTATCGCATCATGTTCGAGCTCAAGCAGTCGACCGCCGAGCACTACCCGGCGCTCGAAAGCGAGCAGGAGCGTGCCTTTTCCTTCCTGCTCGAAGCCGTGAGGCAAGCGATCGACGCAGGGGTCATGCAGGGGGACCCCGTCACGACCGCGCATCTCATGTGGGCGCAGGTACATGGACTGGTGTCGCTGCATTTGGCCGGGAAGCTGAGCATGGGCCGTAGCTTGAATGAGCTGTGCACCGCACCGGAAGTTGCGGATGCGCTGAGGAGAATGAAATGAAAATCGGTACGTCATACAAGCAGCACGGGATCGAAGGAACCTACGACGTCATCGTCATCGGTTCCGGTATCGGAGGCCTCGCTAGTGCAGCTCTACTGGCAAAGCACGCTCGCAAGCGAGTCCTGGTGCTGGAACGTCACTACACTGCTGGCGGTTTCACTCACACGTTTCACCGGCCGGGCTACGAGTGGGACGTCGGTGTGCACTACATCGGCCAGACGCAGCCAAAAGCGCTACTTCGTCGCGCCTTCGACGAAATCACCAACGGCGCGCTCGAGTGGGCGGACATGGGTGAGGTCTACGACACGATATTGATTGGCGAAGACCGCTACGAGTTTCGCGCTGGGCGGGAGAACTGGCGTCGGCGCATGCACGCCTACTTCCCGAAGGAAACTCGCGCGATCGATCGCTACCTCGAGCTCGTCGAGCGATGTGTCAAGTCGAGTCAGCTGTTTTTCGCGGAGAAAGCTCTTCCGACCGCGCTCGCGGCGATCCTCGGTCCGGCGATGCGCTACCCGATGATGCGACTCGGTGCAAAAAGCACCCTCGAGGTGATCCGCGAGCTCACCGATGACTCCAGGCTCCTGGCGGTGCTCACCGGGCAGTGGGGTGACTACGGCCTGACACCGGCGGATTCGAGCTTTTTCATCCACGCGCTCGTGACGAATCACTACTTCGAAGGGGGGGCCTATCCGGTCGGCGGAGCGTCACGGATTGCGCAAGCCGTGCTCCCCCTGATCGAGGCGGCTGGTGGAAAGGTCATGACGCTGGCGGAGGTCGACGAAGTCCTGGTCGAGAAGAACACAGCCGTCGGGGTCCGCTTGGCAGACGGAGCGGTGCATCGAGCGAGCACCGTCATCAGTGACGCTGGCGTCGCCAACACCCTTGGAAGGCTCTTGCCGAGCGACGTGGCGTCGCGCCATGGGCTCGACCGCTCGTTGAATCGTGTCGAGCCCTCGTTGGCGCACGCGTCGTTGTATCTCGGATTCAAGAAAACCGCCGAGCAGCTGGGGCTCGGCAAGAGCAACTTGTGGGTCTATCCAGACGAGGATCACGACAGCAACGTGGCGCGTTTCCTCGCTGACAAGGACGCGCCGCTTCCGGTGGCTTACCTGTCGTTCCCCTCGGCGAAAGACCCGGACTTCGAGAACCGTCATCCAGGCCGGGCCACCGTCGAGGTCGTCGCGCTAGCCCCCTACGATTGGTTCCAAAAGTGGGAAGACACACGATGGAAGAAACGTGGAGCCGAGTACGAAAACCTCAAGAGCACGCTCACACACAAGATGTTGCGAGCTCTATATGGCCAGTGTCCTGCGCTCGAAGCCGAGCTCGATCACTGTGAGCTGTCATCTCCCTTGTCTACACGTCATTTTGCCAATTTTGCGAACGGGGAGATCTACGGGCTGGCGCACACCCCACAGAGATTTGCAGAGCGCTGGCTTCGTCCGAAGACGCCGATTCGTGGGCTTTACCTGACGGGCGCCGACATCTGCTCGGCGGGTGTGGGCGGGGCTCTGTTCGGCGGCGTTCTGACGGTGTCCTCGCTCCTGGGAAAGAACATGGTGAAAACGATCGCGCGACGTCCCCGCACCGCGCCGCGTCCCGCGGCGAGCAAGCCTCGGGAGGCGCACGCCGCGTAGGTCGTCTAGTCCCTCTGCTCCGCACTAGCCGGTAGGTCGAAATAGAAAATCGAGCCGCGCGGCGCACCCGGCTCGAAGCCGATCGAGCCATCATGCAGGCCGAGGATTCGCCGGCAGATCGTGAGGCCGAGCCCGGTGCTCGAACGAGAGCGCGGCGCCTGGTCGACTTGGGCGAAGGGCTCGAAAATCATGTCGCGGTCCTCAGGCGGAATGCCCGGGCCGTCGTCGCAAATCTCCACGCGGAAGCGTTGTGGCTGTCCGCGCTCCGAGCTCGTCACCCTCACCCGGGCGGTCACCACGCTGTCCGCCGTGGAGAACTTCGCCGCATTGGAAAGCAGATTGTCGAGGACTTGGCGCAGCCGATCGGGATCGGCGGTCACCGGAGCAGCGTCGACCCCGATGGCGAGCTCGAGCCGAACGTCGAGCTCCGTGGCGTATGTCGCGTTCTCTTGAACGGCTTCTCTGACGATCTGTACCAGGTCCGTCGACTCGAGGCGAAGCTCGAGCTTGCCGGTTTTCATTTTCTCCAAGTCGAGCATGTCGTTGACGAGTCGGACGAGGCGTTCGGCGTTGCCGGACGCAATGCTCACGAGCGTCTTGGTTTTTTCGGGTAGGCCGTCGCTCATGGTGCCGGCGATGAGACCGAGGGAGCCGCGAATCGAAGTCAGGGGAGTGCGCAGCTCGTGGCTGGCCATCGAGAGGAAATCACTTTTCTGCCGTTCGAGCTCCTTCCAGGCGGTGATGTCTCGCGCCATCGTGGAGACGCTTTCGACGATGCCGTGGTGGTTTCGGTGCGCGACAACGGTCTGTAGCGTCGGGACCTCGTCGCCATCGCGGTTCTTGACGGCGAGCTCCCCAACCCACACGCCGTTTTCGACCGCGTCGGGGATCGCCTGGTTCTGGAGCACCTCGACGGCCCAGGCAGGCAGCAGCACGCCGAGATCGTCCGGCCATGTTTCGCGGTCGTCTCCGACGCTGAGCGTCCGTCTCGCAGCGGGGTTCAGATAAGTGAACTTCTTGCTGCGAGAGCCCGCCATGCCGATTAGGTCCGGCGAGGCTTCGAGGATCGCGACGAGCCGCGCTTGCTCACTTGCGTGGTGACGCAGCTCGAGCTGAGTCACCACTTGGCGACCGAGGGCGTCCAGGACCTCCAGTTGCTCGCGCGATAGCTGGCGCGGCTGGCGGTCGATGATGCAGAGCGTTCCCATCGCGTGTCCGCTTGGCGCCAAGAGTGGCGTCCCCGAGTAGAACCGCACCCCGGGATCTCCCACGACCAGGGGGTTGTCCCGAAATCTCTCGTCGCTCAGCGCGTTCTCGACGAGGAGCCGCTGTTTCGATGCGACGGCGTGACCGCAAAACGAAATCTCTCGTGGGGTCTCAGCTGCGTCCAGCCCGACTCGCGACTTGAACCATTGACGTGAGGAATCCACGAGGCTGACCAGCGCTATGGGCACGTCAAAAATGTGCGATGCGATTTTCGTGAGGTCGTCGAAACCTGCCTCTGCCGGGGTGTCGAGCACGTCGTAGGCGCGTAGAACCGCAAGCCGCGCCTCTTCGTCGTCGGGTATGGGGGGAGCTTTCATGGTCGGCGCGAGGTGGTGGATCTCATCGCCGGTCGAACGACTCGAGTCATCCGGATGCTGCAGCGGCGAGCATGCGACGGCCGATGAGTCTCTTGGCCACGTGCACGCTCCTGTTGAAAGCTCGAAGAAAACCAGCGGCCACGGCGAGCTTGGGTGGCAGCACGTATTCGGTGAGCTCGATGACGACTCCGTCCGGCGCGCTGAAATACACGTACCTGAGTGGTCCTTGGCCGCGAGGTTCGCTGTGCACGTGCACGCCGGCGTCGACGAGTCGAGCGATGGCCGTGTCGAGGTCGTCGACGATGAGGCCGACAGGCGCGACTCCGAACCCGCTTTTCAGAGCACCGTCCCCCGCGTCGGGCACGGGTTTCGGTTCGAGCCCGGGGGGGAAACGGCTAATCGCGACGAATTGCCCGCCGAGGATCAATAGATGGTTCACGTGTCCGGCAGAGGCGGGCAGCTGTCCGACGCGTTCGGCGCCGAGAGTCGAGCAATAGAACTCGATCGTTTCGTCAGGATTCGCCGAATAGAGATGAATGTGGTCGAAGTTGGTGACGGGCATTGGGATTGCACCCTAGCTCGCAGAGGACTCGGACGCCGCTCTACGGATGGTACACCGAAGGGGCCATGCCGCGGCACGTTCGTGCGCCGCCGGCTCCGCCGGCACCAACTCCGTCGCGGCCAGGACTGCCCGCGGTGCCTCAGGCCGGCTGCTGCTGAAGAGAACAACACCGGACGATGGTGCTGCTCTCGGGGTCGTTGTTGCTCGCGATGACCAGCGGTGGCTTTCTCGCTGAAAACGTCAACCACGTTCCCAATCGCGTAGGGCAGGGACGATTTGCGCAGGCAAAGGGGGGCGGGGTGTGCTAGCCAAGTCGCTCTGGACCGCAGTTGAACCACGGGGCTCGTTTCCGTTGGCCGGGTTGGCGAGCGCCGCCCCGATGATGATTAATCCCCCGCAAAAAAAAGTCCCTGCGATGTCCACGGCGTCTCTCGATCAGCGCGCACGCGTCGCCGGCGAGCGCTGGGCAGGGGAGGTTCGTCGGCAGATTCGGCAACAGAATCGACGGGCGTCTGGGGGATGGCCAGGCACCATGAGCGAGGCGCGGGCCCTCGTCACCGACAGCATGCTGTCGTCGTCCGACGACTCGGAGGCATTCGGCGCTCGGTCGCGCGGAGATCGTGAGCGGGCGGCGCGCGCGGTGTATCGCAGCGCGCGCGCGTGGTGGATCCAAAGACAAGAGGTCGACTAGCGCGTGCTAGCGTCATGGACATCCAATGAACGGTGACACGTGCGCGGTTTGCGGTGGGGAGGGGCGAATCAAGGGCGCTTGGAATCGAACCACGTCGTGTCCGGCTTGCCATGGCTCGGGGCGTCGCGGTGACATGGAGCCCCTGATACGCGATGTCACGAAGACCAAGCCATCGCACCACATCAACGCCAACGAAAAGAAGGCGGACAAGAAGCAGACCTGGCCGTCGACGTCCGAAGGCGTCGCCCTGGCGACGCAAGTCCGTGACTCGGGTTGCCCGGACGAAACGAAGGATCGGCTGATTCGCGAGATCATCGAATACGAAGGCAGCCACGGTCTGTGCACCAAGACCTTCAGTCGCAAAGTGCGAAAGCAGATCCGACCGACGACGTGATCCTGCGCGGAGTCGGACCGTGACCCGGTCCGCTGCCACCAAAAATGTCTGTTGTGGGGAGAACGGGCTTCGGCACGCTGCAAGCGATGGTCGCATTCGAGGTGGCCGTGATATTTTCGAGACCATGAAATCGAGCCTGCGACTGTTTCGCGTTTTGGGTGCGCTCTCCATCTCTGCGGCGGCCGCGGTGGCTTGCGGCGATAGCGATGGTCAGGGTGACGGCGGCGGGGCTGCGGGAAGCGCTGGCGCTGCCGGGGCGGTCACAAGCGGGTGCGGTAGTGATGTCGACTGCAAGCTCGATCGTATTTGCGTGATGGGGGCATGTGTCGACCCTCCGGGCGGCACCGGTGGAGCGGGCGGCGGTGGCACCGGTGGAAGTACCGCAACGGGCGGCGCGCCAGCGACAGGCGGCGCGCCAGCGACGGGTGGCGCACCCGGCACGGGCGGCGCTGCCGGCATGGGCGGTACCGGCACCGCGGGAGCTGCCGGTGGTGGTGTCGGCGGAGCTTCGGGCTCGGCCGGTGCGGGCGTCGGAGGCGGGGCCGGCACGGGCGGATCCGCGGGCGCCGCCGGCTCTGGCGGTGCATTGTCGCCGGGTCAGTTCACGGTCGAATGCGGTAGCGAGCAGTGCAATCTACTCGGCGGGCAGCTTTGCTGCTTCGATAATCCACCCGGACCGCAGCCAGCGGACGCGACGTGCGAGACGTCGGGCATGGGGTGCGATCTCGACATCAATTGCGATGGCAACGAGGACTGTGCCAGCGGACAGATCTGCTGCGCCAACGCCGGTCAGTTCTTCGGATTCACGACGGTGGAATGTCGTGACGCCGTCGATTGCAACGGAGACGACATCAACATCGGTTGTCGGAGCGAGCTGAACTGCCCGATGGGGGAGTCGTGCTGTGGCGAGTTCGTGGCGGGCGTCTACGAACGCATCGAGTGCGCGACGGCTTGCACCGGGCCCCTCAACGTGACCCTGTGCAGCGATGACAGCGAATGCACCGGCGGTACGAGCTGTCTCCCGAGTCAGGTGCTTCCGGACACGTTTACTGTCTGTCGCTGATAAGACCCGGGCGACGTCGCGACGAAGGTCGCGCTTCCTTGGACAACGGGCGCGGCCGTCTCACGACCACGTGGCTTCGATGACGCAGTCGTCACCGGACTCCCACGGTGCGACGATGATCGAAGACTCTTTGTGCGTGGCACCCGCGATCGCGATGGTCGCACGAACCCATCCCAACAAGACGAGCCCATGTAGACGGGGCATGTCGCCGTAGCCCGTGAAGGTGTAGCGGATGCCGTTGGCGCCTTGCAGCTCCGCGCGAAGCTCGCCGAAGTTGAAGAGCCTTGGCCAGATACGATCGAGCGCTTCTAGAGTGCGGCCGGCGTCGCCGGGTTTGATGAACGCCTTGTAGATGCCGTCGTGCGCGACGTGCGCTCCCATTTCGCCTAGTCGAATCGCTGCAGTGTCGTCGCCGGCGAGGAGTTGCTCGTGAACCACGCGCAAGAGCTCCCAGAAATCTTCGAGGGGATACCATTCGGACAGAAGCACGCGCTGCGACAAGAACGATTCGATTCGATCGGGAAGGTCGGTGATCTGCCCGGTCTTGCGGCCCACCTTGGCCATCTTGACGAGCTCGATGATGTTCGTGCCTTTGCTCAGCTTCGACATGCAAGCGCTCGAGGGCCAGCATAACAGCGCGGCCGCCGAGGTCTCAGTCCCCCGAGCAGGCCGCATAAATCACTCGTGTTCTGCCGGAGGTTGCGTGGTCGCCACGTCATCGGGTAGCCATGGACACGTGGCAGAGTTGTCCGCACTCCACCCGTATCCGACCGGCTGGTTCGTCGTAGCTTTCTCGAAGGATCTGGCGCCCGGCGAAGTCAAAACCGTCCACTACTTCGGTAAGGACATCGTCTTTTTTCGTACCGCGGGCGGCGCTGCGGTGGCGGTCGAACCGTTCTGCCCCCATCTCGGGGCACATCTCGGCCACGGAGGAAAGGTCGAAGGGGAAAGCATCCGCTGTCCGTTTCACGGGTGGCGCTTCAGCTCCGGCGGAGAAAACGTCGAAATTCCCGGCTGCACCAAGCTGAGCAAGCAGGGGCGTTTGAAACGGTATCCCCTCAAGGAGCAGGACGACGTCATCGCCGTCTTCCATCGCGGTGGTGGGGCCCATACCGAGCCTTTCGAATTTCCTGCGCTGGGGATGGACGGCATGACCCCGAGTCGTTTCATTCAATGGAACGTTCGCACTCACCCGCAAGAGGTCTGTGAGAACACGGTGGACATGGCTCATCTGAATCCGATTCATGGGGTGACGGGCGCCCACGTTGTCCAGAAACCGCTCGTCGATGGCTCGCACATGAACGTCGTCATCGAGTTCGTTGCGCCGGGCGACCTCATCGACATGCCTGGCCAGGACAACGACGTGCAGCTCGATGTCATCCTGCACGGTCTCGGTCGGATCGTGTCGCGCACTCACGTCAAGAACGTCGGTGTGCGGGCGCGGCAGGCGATCTACTGCACACCCATCGACGGCGAGCGGATGGACTTGCGTGGCGTCATCACGACGGTGATTGGAGACGACCCCGAGTTCACCGAGAGCCTGTCGGAGCTGTTCTACGACTCTTTCGT
>JAJDAH010000285.1 GCA_029261965.1 Polyangiaceae bacterium | reverse complement strand
CGCCGGGGAGTCGATCCCGGGCTGGGTGATGGTGGTTTGCAGAACGGGTGATACCCACCCGTCGAGCCGACGTCACCCGCAAAGCTTTCGCGGGCCCGCCTCATCTACGATAGCCTCGCGACGAATGACCGATGAACCGGCGATCGAGAGGTTGCTAGCGGCCAAGCAAGCGGCGTTCTGGACTCCAGAAAACCTGGGCGCCAACGTGTTCCGAGTGGAGGGCTGGCTCGACGGGCTGGTGTCCGGGGGACCGGAGTCCGTCGATGAGGCGAGCGGCACATCGCCCTCCGTGTCGAGCGCGAAGCTGCTTTTTGTGCTCGATAACGACTACGGCGAGCTCACGACGCTCATGTACCTGCTTCTGGGTCAAGGGCTCGCGCGGCGGTCCACGCTGCTTCTGCCCCCGCGGCTCTACGAAAAGAATGCGCAAGCGCTGCCGGGCCGGACTCAGCTCTGGACGTCCCGGCAAGACGTGACGGCGGCGGTGGAGTCCTGCTCGCCGGACGTGGTCCTTTTTTGCTCGGGTTACCTGTTTGGCATCCACGGGCTTCTGGAGACCGCGGAGCTCGAGCGATTGGTGGCTGAATTGAAAGGACGCGGTTGCCGCGTCGTCACGGCCGACCCGTACCTGGGCATGTTGTCGCGTCGAAGCGTGGCCGAAATCGTTTCCATTGATATCCCTGCCGACGCGCCGCCGGCGCTCCAGGCGGCAAAGGCCACGGCAGACGAGCGTTTGCACAGCAATCTAGGGCCTGCCGAGCAGATTTTCCGGGATTGCTGCCATTTGTACCCGAGCCATCCGGAGGTGCCGCCGTCGGACGCGAGCGCGTCCGACGTACGCAACCTCTCTTTTTACAATCCGCACCTCATCCTGCCCGAAGGCGACAGGGCGTCTAGCGATGGCCGGCCGCATTGGTTGTTCATCATTTCTTCGGCGGACTACGACACCCAGGCGATGTTCGAGGGGCCGTGGGAAGTCGCCGGCATCATCGCGAAGAAACTCGAGGAAGCGCTGCTCGCGCAGCGCCATCCGATCTTGATTGGGCCGGACGAGCTCATCAAAAACGTGTTCGCCAGGATGGAAACGACCGAGGGCGCGGACATCCTGAGCTTCTGCCCTTTCAATCGAGTGATCTCACTGCTGCTGACGGCCGAGCACGCTTTCTACTGGAACGTCGTTTCGCACTCGATCATGCTTCGCCTGTTCAATGGGCTCCCCGTCGTGCTGTTCGACAAGGGTCATCTCGCTCGCGCGATCCCGACCATGTATGCACGTGTGATTGCCTGGTACTACCAGGGGTGGGAACCGCACTTCATCGATCACCACGACCGGTTGACGTTGGAGGCGCTCGCGCCGCTGGCGGACGACTTTCGGAAGAATGCCGAGCAAGTCCGTCGCGGCTTTCAGAGAGCGCCCTCGCCGGAGGCGATGGTCGAGCTCGTTCTCGGGAAGGCCGCCATCACGTGAAAAGCTCGGGGTAGTTTTCCCACTTTCGCTGCAGTCGCTTGATCGCGGTAGGGTCGAGATTTCGGCCCCCTTGCCCGGTGCAGAGGAAGCTAACGCTCGGCACGTAGTTGCATTCGAACTGCCGTTGCCGCGCCCGCAACGAAAAGTCCACGACCGCCGTCCCGACTTCGGAGAATCCCGTGTCGAATCCGCCGACGGCGTTCAATACCTCTCGCCGCGTCAGCGCGAACAGCTGACTCAACCAAGGTGCACGTTGCATTCTCGATGGCCGTCGGTCGTTGGGTTCCGCTGGTTTGTGGGGCATGGGTCGCCGCTCGTCGTCGAATCCGGGTTCAGCCCAAAGCGCGTCACCATTCGACGCGAGGAGCTTCGGGGAAACCGCGTCCGTGTTGTTCTCGTGCATCATCCGCAACAGGGTTTCGACGGCCTGCAGGTCCTCGACCTCGACCTCGGCGTCCAGGATGCAGACGAAAGGCCGTGAGGTGCGCCGCCAGGCGCCGTCGAGACCGGCGACATCTCGAGTCGCCGCCAAGTGCACGGAGTCACTGGAAACTCCAGCCTGTTCGAGGGAAGCTCGCGGGTCGCCCGCAGTACTTTCCGACGACCCAACGAGAACGAAATCCACCATCGCCACCGTGGGTGCTGGTCGTCCGAGCGGCTCGTAAGAGTACGGCGGCTTGTCGCTCGCGCGCGTCAGCGGCAGGCCGATTCTCTGGATCGTCCTGTCAGCTAGGCGGCGCCACATTTCGAATGCGGCCTCGTTGGTGAGCACCAGGCTCTGTCGGTCGGGGTGAACGCGATAGTAGTAGAGCATCTCGTCGAGCAACTCGATGGTGCCGACCTCTTCGAGCTTCAAGTAGATGTCGCAGTCCTCACCCGCAAAACCAAAATCTTCGAAACCCTCCCACCCACTCGTGCGCGCGTAGGCGGTGCGCCGGATCAGGTATGGCTGCGTGTGGTTCATGATGTCGGTCACCATACCCAGCTGGTAATGCCGCGGCTCGAACGGAAACCATGGTGGCGTGTCGAGCACCTTTCCGTCATCGTCGATGATTTCCCGTCGACCTCGTATGACGGACGCCCACGGACGTTTTTTTGCGGCTACGAGGAAGCGTTCGATTGCTTGGTGCGGCAGCGCGTCGTCGTCGTCCAGCGGGAGGATGAAGTCACCTTTCGAATGCTCGGACAAGA
>JAJDAH010000284.1 GCA_029261965.1 Polyangiaceae bacterium | reverse complement strand
TGAACACGGGCGGCGTTGGCGGGTCCGGAGGCATCGGTGGCGTCGGAACCGGAGGAATGGCCGGAATCGGCGCCGGCGGCACGGGCGGTACCGGCGGAACTGGGGGAACTGGGGGAGCGGGCACTGGCGGGACCGGAGGCGTGGGCACCGGGGGAACCGGCGGCGTCGGAACCGGGGGAGCTGGAACTGGCGGCGCGGCGACCGGCGGAACGGGCGGTGCGGGAACCGGCGGCGCGGCGACCGGTGGAACTGGCGGCGCGGCGACTGGTGGAACTGGCGGCGTTGGGACCGGTGGTGCCGGGACCGGCGGAAGCGGCGGCGCGGGTACGGGCGGAACCGGCGGCGGCACCGGCGGGATGGCGGGCATGGGCGGAATGCCGCCATGCCCGACGACGCTCGGTGGTCCTGCGCTCGTCGAGGTTTCGAACGCGTCGAGCCCCTACTGCGTCGACGCGACCGAAGTCACCAATCAGCAGTACCAGACTTGGCTTTTGAGCGGCCCGTCGATGAGCGGGCGCCCGGCAGCGTGCGCGTTCAACACCGATTTTCTGCCGAAGAGCACGGGCACATTCGATTGCGATGGGACCGAGTTCGATCCGTTGAACTTTGGCCTGCACCCGGTGGTTTGCATCGATTGGTGCGACGCCGAGGCCTATTGCAGCGACCAGGGCAAACGGCTCTGCGGTGACATCGGCGGCGGTGCGGTTTCACGCGCCAACGCGAACAATGTTGCCGACAGCATGTGGTACAACGTGTGCACCGGCGGTGGCCTGTTCCCGTATCCCTACGGTCCCACGTACAACGGGCTCGCCTGCAACGGCCTCGATCATCCGACGCTCCGAACCGCAGCCGTGGGCTCGACGGCGCAGTGTTTCGGTGGATTGCCGGGCGTCGCGGACATGAGTGGCAACGTGTCGGAGTGGACCGACTCGTGCACCGGCACATCCGGAGGCTCTGACCAGTGCGCGTCGCGGGGCGGCGCGTTTTGTTCCTTCGAGACCGGTCCGGGGAGCGACTCGATGGCGTGCAACGGTGGGCTCACGCTGCGCCGCGACTCGGAGGAACGAGATCGCGGCTTCCGCTGCTGCTGGGACGGCACGTAGCTCCGGCCCGGCCCGCGGGCCAAAGTCTCGGCTTCTTGTCGCCAGTTCTGAATAAAGGGGAGAATAAAAAGGTCGGTCCGTATCAAGGCCAGGAGAGTCCTCGGGATGCGGGGTCTCGGGAATTTTCACGGAGGAAACTACACATGAGTAAGCCCATCATCACTCGCGCCGCGGTCGCGGCGGCCGCCGCCCTCGGGCTTGCGGGCTCTTTCTACGCAGGCGCTGCCTACGCGGCGGATCCCAAGCTCGACGCGGCTCACGACAACGTCGCCAAGGCGATCACGTTGCTCCAGGCCGCGCAGAACGAAGGTGTGAAGCCCCCATTTGGCGGCCATCGAGCCAAGGCGGTCCGGCTCCTGAAGCGGGCCCAGTCTGAAATCGGCAAGGCTAAGCACTTTGCCGATAATCCCAGGCCAAAACGCAAGAAGCCCCCAAAGAAGACCAAGTAGAGTCGTTCGGCTTCATCAAGTCGGGCCGGTAGCGCGACACACGGGTTAGGAGGCGCATGGTGCCCCTCCCCCGTCGCGGCCGGCCCGAGGTTTTTTGTCTGGGAAAGTGCCCGCTTACCCGGTTACCTGGGGCTGTGCCGCGTCGGTAGTTTTTTGGGGTCCGGCGACCTAGAATTCGATCCATTCGAGCGCTCGGGCCGCGACGAGTGCCGCGCAGGCTTCTTTCTCGCCGACAGCGCGGGCTCCTGGCCGTCGGGCCAGCAGCCGACCGAGCGCGTCGCCGACCGACATTTCTTCGCGAGCCATGCTGGCCACCAGCTGCATCGACGTCGGAGCCGTGCCTCGCTCGAGCCGATCCGCTCGTCCAGGAGCACGGGCTCCCGCCCTGATCCGGGCATCGTCGGCCGGAAGGAGAGTTCTCGGGGCCCCCTTCGAGCTCAGGATCGCTCCGGCCATCATGGGGCTGACGAGATCGAGGTCGAGGGGGAATTCGACGTGACCGGGGGTCGAGCCCCGGTAGAGCACGATCTGCCCGACCGGCCATGCGCAGATCGCGGCGACCCGATCCCGCCCCTGGTCGCGGATCGCCCGGTACACGTCCATGGCCTCGACGAATCCCATCGCGATCAAAGTGTCGCCAAGCCGTCCCCCGTGCGTGCGCAGCCGGCCGAGGGCTTGATCGAGTTGCTTGCGCTCGACGACCTTTCGGCGAACCAGGTACTCGCCGAGCAGCTCCTCGCGCTCGGACGACGCGACGTGCAGTAGGCGACCGGCCTTGAGGTACAGCTCTTTTCGGCTGGTCGCTCCGGTTTCCGAACGCTGGGCGAACAGCGCGCCCGTTTCTCGATCGCGGCGCAGCCTCGCCAGCACGTCCACCATGGGCGTATCTTCGAGCGTTGCGCGGAAGTCCGGGACGCCGATGTCGAAGTGCTGCGCCGTCTTTTGGGTCGTCGAAGGCATGAGATGCCGGGCCAGGTCGTCGACGTCGCGCACCGCCGCAAAACCCGCCCCCATGAGGTCGATCTGATCGTCCGGTCCGAGCTCACCGGTGGCGACCATTTCGACGATCTTCGGGAACGGGACCGCGTCCAGTATCGTCCCGTCCTCGCGCTTGATTTTCGACAAGTCGCTTTCGGTCGGAGGCTCGGCGTCCGCAAGCGCTTTGAGGCTCGAGGACGAGCGAACCGCTCGCATTCGATGCACCGAGTCTTTGATTCGGCCGTGCAGCTGTTGCGCCATCCGACTCGAATCGCGGGCCCAGGCCACCCACTCCGCGAGCTCGGCGCGGCACGCGGCTTCAGAAGGCTTTTCGAACGGCGCGAGAGCGGCACCGAGCTCGGTGGCGTTCTGATAACGCTCCGCCGGATCCCGCGAGAGGGCGCGTTCCAGAACCGGCATCAAACCCTCGGGCAGTTTTTTGCTCGCCCGCCGGAGCGGCTCGACATTGACCTCGCGGATGGCCAAAAGCACCGCGAGTTGACCACTGCCGGGGAAGACGCGTTCCCCAATGAGCATTTCTCCCAAAAGCACGGTCAGTGAAAACAAGTCGGCGCGATGGTCGAAAGCGTCGCCGTCGAGTTGCTCCGGCGCGAAGTAACCGAACTTGCCCTTGAGTCCGCTCGACGAAGGAACGACGGCATCCTCGACGATTCGGGCGATCCCGAAGTCGCCGAGTTTCACTTCGCCGTCGACGGACAGGTAGATGTTCGACGGAGTGACGTCGCGGTGCACGATGTCGAGTGGGCGACCGGTGCGATCTTTCGCGGAGTGTACGCCGCCGAGGGCGGCGGCGATGCTCCGCGCGATGTAGACGGCCAACCCCGGGGGAATGGTTCGTGTTTCCATCTCGGCACGCCGCAAGAGCCGGTAGGCATCGACGCCGTCGACGTGTTCCATCGCCAGGTAGGGCTCGTTGTCGACCATGCCGGCGCCGAACACCTTCACGACGTTCGGGTGGTCGACCATGCGGTGCAGATCCGCTTCGCGGTCGAGGGTCACGAACTCGTCGTTGCCAGTGGAAAGTGGCCTCTTGATGACCAGCTCCGGCGCCGGCGCGGACCCCGACTTGGGTCGAGCGAGGTAAACCTCGGCATGCCCGCCCACGGCGAGACGGCGGATCAGCATGAACGGCCCGAACGGGATCGGTTTTGCTTTCTCCGCGTCGCCCTCGGCCATCCCGCCTCGTTTTAACGCGGTTTGGGGGCAACTGCGACCGCGCGCGCTCGTGGTTCGGGGCTCCGGCGCGGATTCTCCACGCGCCCGCCGGTTTTGACGTGCCAACCGCACGCGTTAGCCGTGCGCCGCTGGGAATCTGAGCTATGAACGCGGTCGATGCGTACTTGGAGTTACGCCCGAATTCTTGCCCTCGGATTCGTGCTCGCTGGGCTTTTGGCGTGTGGCTCGTGCAAGCGCAAGCCAGCGACGCCGGAGCCGAGCACCGAGCCGACCCTTCGGCTCTATCTGGTCTCGACGATGGCAGGCGCGCTCGAACCCTGCGGTTGCCAGAAAGACATGCTGGGTGGGATCGACCACATGGCCCACCTCGTGCGAACGAAGAAACCCGCCGTGGCCAATCCGCTGCTCCTCGCTGCGGGTCCGACGATGTTCATGGACCCGAAGCTCGAATCCAAGAAGAGGGCTCAAGACGAGTGGAAGGCCGAGGCGATCGCCGCATCGCTCAAAGCGCTGAACCTCGCCGCGTGGACTCCGGGGTGCAACGACTGGGCGGCAGGCGGAAGTCGGCTCGGCGAGCTGGCTCGAGCAACGGGCGCGGTTCTGCTCGGCGCGAACCTCGAGGCGTCGAAGGAGCTGAAGGGCGCCCTTCCGCTCGTGCCGAGCCACGTCACCGACGTCAACGGCCAGAAGGTCGGAATCGCCGGCGTGTCGATCCCGAAGCATCGCGGCGCCTTGCCCGCGGGCGTGCAGGCCGGCGACGCCACCAAGGCGCTCGCCGAAGCCAAGAAGGGCCTCGAAAGCGCCGGAGCGAAGATCCTGATCGCGCTCGTGGCGCTCGACCGAGGCGAGGCTCTACGTCTGGTCGAAGCGGTTCCCGGTTTCCACGTCATGGTCATTGGCAAACCGTCGGACGAAGGGGAGGGCAACGACGCACCGACCCCGCCGGTCCTCGTGGGTAGGACGCTGGTCGTTCAACCCCCCAATCACCTCCAGGCGGTTGCAGTCGTCGACCTGTTCGTTCGCGAGGGCAGCTTCGACTTCGTCGATGGGTCGGGCCTCGATGTCGCCGAACAGAGGCGAAGTCTAGAGAGCCGCATCTCCAGCCTCGAAAAGCGGATCGCCGAATGGGAGAGCAAAAAGAGTGTTTCCGCCGAAGACCTCGCTGCTCGGCGGAAGGATCTCGCGTCGATGAAAGCGGAGCTCGAAAAGCTCGTCGCCCCCGCGCCGCCGCGAACGGCGAGCTTTTTCCGCTACGAGCTCGAGCAGGTGAAGGAGTCCGTCGGTACCGACGATGCGGTCGCGGGGCGAATGGCCGGCTATTACAAACGTGTCAACGAGCACAACAAGAAGGCGTTCGCCGACCGATTGCCTCCGAAAGTCAGTGAGGGTCAGAGCCACTACGTGGGTGCGGAGGAATGCTCCGGCTGCCATGGAGAGGCGCACGACTTCTGGAAGAAGACCCGCCACGCGAAGGCCTACGCGACGCTGTCGGAGCAGTTCAAGGAGTTCAATCTCGACTGCGTCAGCTGCCATGTGACCGGCTACGAGGAGCCGGGCGGGTCCACGGTGACCCACGTTCAGCGGTTGATGGACGTACAGTGCGAGACCTGCCACGGCGCCGGGTCGAAACATGCCGAGTCTTCTGACGCAAAGGACATTCAGCCGGCGCCGAACAAGGACGTTTGCGCGTCGAAGTGCCACCACCCGCCGCACGTCGGCCCCGAGTGGAGTGTCGACGAAGCCTGGAAGGGCATCATCGGGCCGGGCCACGGCCTGCCCGTCAAATGACTGGGGCTGTGAGGGTCAGCGGCCGTCGGGCACTGGCCCGGCGATGACGTCGCAGTCCCCCTCGAACCGCGCGACGCCGCTGCCGTCATCGACGCGTTCTTTTACGACGACGTTGCCGTCGTAAAGAAACGGCCGGTCACCGAAGCCGAGCATCACGCACATTTCTTGGTCGCCGACTCCGAACTGCACGGTTTCGTCCCGCGGATTCATGTAGCTACAGGTGAAGCGAAAACCTCGCGCCCCCGACAGGTCGACCGGCGTGTCGAAGGTCCGGCCGCGGGGCTCGGGGCTCACGAGATCGAAAAAAGCCTCGTCGTTGCGGGGACCACCGAGCGGAGCAAGTCGGAATCCCGTTCCCAAGAGGTGGTAGTGCGGCATCACGTAGTGCAGCCGCATGTCGAACGGCTCGCCCGTTTGTTGGGAGATCGCCGCGTCGAAGTCGCAGTTGCCCGTGAGCTCGGTTTCGCTCCGTGGCGGGATTTCGATGGCGGAGAAGTTCAGGCGAAACAGATAGAGCGGCGTCGACACCTCTTCAGGCGGAACCGTGAAGATCTTGAGCTCTAGCTCGCTGTCGATGACGTCGGGTCTCGTGTTGAGCACGTGCGTCCAGCCGATGATTCGCGACCGCGCGGGGATCTTGATCCCGATTCCTTCGTTGAAGACTTGGGCTTCCTGGGTCGACTGCGTGCCCTGCGCGAACAGCACTCCTCCTAGAGCCGCCGCTTCGATTTCGGTAAAGCCTGACTCCCGGCACGCGAAGGAGCCGTCGGGCAACGTCCAGCGGTCCTCGGGGACGAAGAACCAATTCGAGTGATGGTAGCCGCCCCCGTTGAGCATTTCGACCGAGCGGAACCAGATCGGCTCTTCGTTGTCGAGTGTCCACGCCTGGCAGTAGTTGTCGTCTTCGAAGCCGGGCTCGAGATGAGTGCTGCCGAATTGGTGTGCCAACGGCTCGCCGGGAATGGCTTCGCATTCAGTGCCGCTCGAAGGGATCTCACCGGCGGGGCAGAACGCGCACACCGGCTCGCTCCCGCTCGCGTCGCAGACCTGTTGCTTCGAATTGCACTCGTCCGCGAGCGCCTCACACGCGGAAGGACCGCCGCCGGGGCCGTCGTCGTCCGCCCCGGCACCCGAGCTGCCGCAACCGATGGCCAGAAGGGCGAGCGCGCCGGCGAGTCGTCGAATCATCATGCGGCCCAGGTTAGGAGCTTATTGACATTCCGTCAATAGCATAATAAGTAAAGGATATTCATGGGGAAATCGGTGGCTCCACGGCGAACGCGACTCTCTCCGATCGAGCGCCGCGATGCGCTCTTGTCGGCTGCCGACGCGCTCTTTCGTTCGCAGCCCTACGACGAGATCTCGATGGGAGACATCGCTCGAGCGGCGGGAGTCTCCCACGGGCTCGTCTACCACTACTTTCCGAACAAGCGGGCGGTGCGCACCGCCAACTTCGAACGCGAAGCGAAACGGCTCGAAGCCGCACTCGCACCGAACAACGCGCTCGAGCCCCAAGAGAGATCTTGGGCCGCCATCGACAATTTCGTTCGCTACGCCGAGACGAACACCGAAGGGCTCGTGGAAACTGCCCGGGCCGACAGCGTCACGGATCCCGAGCTCAAAGCACTCGCCGACCGAGTGCGCGGAAGCGTCATCGACGGAATCGTCGCCGAGCTCGGCTTGCGTACCGCGAGCCCCGTTCTTCGTTTATCGCTCGTGGCTTGGTTTGCCAGTGCCGAGCGCGCCGCGATCGAATGGGTGGCTGGAGTCGGTGTCGAGCGCGACGTGCTGGTTCGCCTGCTCGTCCTGAGTTTGAGATCCGCGCTCGCCGACGCGCTGAGCATCGCTCCAGAGGACGATCTCGAGCCCGTGATGCGTCAGCTGATCTTCGGAGACATCGAGGCTCGGTACGGCGGAGACGACACCGGAGCGTCGTAGTGATCTGTCTCAAAAGTAACAATCGTAAGCGCCGGCGGCTCCCCCGGGGGGGGGCCGCGTCTTTCACGCGCGTCGATTTTCGCTGTTGCGGAGAAAACAGGTTTGTGGCACCCGCCGCGTCTTGCGGGCCAGGCGAGTCTGCTCCACGAATTTGGTGGTGAGCGGGTCGTGGTATCCGCTCGGGAACGACTCGTCGGTGTCGCTCGCGGTTTCGTAGAAGCGAGCCACGCGTGCCATCAGGAGCTCGCGCAGGTACTTGCCGACGATCGACGCGAGCATCACGAGCGGGTGGCGTGCGTCCGCGTCCATGACGAAGTGAACTTCCCCGAGACCCGGAAACCGGTAGGCGCTTCGCCGACGACCCTGCTCGAGCTCGACACGGAGCCAGTCGGCGAGCGGCCCGAAGAACCTGTCGTAGTTGCCGATGCCGCCCACCTTGCCGCAAATGGCGTGCACATCGCCGTCGGCGAGCCCGCGAAGCTCGAGCACGAGTCGCTCCATCGCGTGCAGATCCGAAGCGAACCGGTTGTGCCCGCGGTCGAGGGCATCGTTCAGACGGCGGGTACAGAGGATGCTCGAACGCACCGCCACTATTTCGACGCCTCGGCCTCGCAAACGGTCGAGGTGTCCGCTCACGCGCTCGACGAGCTCCTGATCGGCGATGAAGTCTTCGCCGGTGGCGGACCAACACTGTTTTTGGACGTGGCGCGGACAAGGAGCCGTGAGCTCGCTCGGAGCTTCGAGTGAGATTCGCTCGACGAGGTCGTTCGGAGTGGCGGCGTCGGTCCCCACGAGGGCCCGAGTCCAAGCTTCTCCCAAACGCACGTCGCTGTGGGAAACGACACGTTTCGAATCGTCGAGGTCTGAGGCCAGCCACTTCGGCGGCCGCCGATCGAGCAGCTTGACCCCCCGGTCGTCGGCTCGAGCGAGCACTGCCGTGACGATCAGCGGCCCGAGCTGCGCGCCCAGGCCGTTTTCGTCGGCGCCGATTCGGTACGCTCGAGTCACGTTCGAGTTCCCAGCCTACCGTAGCGGTTCCGCACCACGCCATGGCTTCGGCATCCGCGGTCCGAGCCGCCGGTGGACAATCCACGGGGCATGCCCCAAGTTTGCACCATGGGCGTTTCGCGAAGGCGCTTCAACCTGGCCGTCGCCACCGCCGCGATCGGCGCAGGATGCGATCGGCCGAAACCCAGCGGGCGGCACACCGCCGCCAATCGAGGTGCTGCGACCATGACTGCCACGAAGATGCCCACTTTGTTCATCGGTCACGGGGCGCCGACGCTCGCCCTCGACGAAAAAAAGGGAGCGGAGTTTCGAGCGTGGGGGCAATCCCTCGGCGAGCCGCGGTCGATCCTCGTCGTTTCCGCCCACTGGACGCCCTCGGTGCTCGCTCTCGGTGCAGTCGAGCCACGTGAGCTGATCTACGACTTCTCCGGCTTCCCGAAGCCGCTCTACGAAATCCAGTATCCGAGCCCCGGTGCGCCGGAGCTTGCGACGCGAGTCGAGGCGCTCTTGGGCTCGGAGTTCCTCGTGGCTCGTCAGCCGTCCCGCGGTCTCGACCACGGAGTCTGGGTGCCGCTCTTGCATCTCTTTCCCCGAGCGAACGTGCCGGTTCTGCAATTGTCGCTGCCGCTCGGACTCGGAGAAAAGCGTTTGCTCGACGTCGGTCGGCGCCTGGCGCCCCTGCGCGACGAAGGAGTGCTCATCATTGGCAGCGGCAACGTGACGCACAACCTGCGCCGCGTGAGCTTCGGTGCCGAAGAAGCGCCGCCGCTACCCGAAGCGAGCGAATTCGACCTCTGGCTCACCGACGCGCTCGATCGATGGGACATCGACGCGGTGCTCGACGCGGTTCGCGGAGCGCCCGCTTTCCGGCTCAACCACCCGACCGTCGAGCATTGGGTGCCGATCTACATCGCCGTCGGTGCGGCGATGGAGAGTCGCCCGAAGGTCAGCTACCCGATCACCGGGTTCGAGTTCGCGTCGATATCACGTCGCTCGGTTCAGCTCGGCTGACCGGAAGAATCAGTCGGCTTTCGGTTCTTCAGCGCTCTTCTCGGCACGCGCCTTTTGCGCATCGGCGAGTCGCTCGCCGATGAGCTTTCGCAGGCCGGGCACGTCGTAGCGCAACGGGCGGTCGCCTTCCTGCATGTTGGCGACCTCTTGAGCCAAGGCATCCGCGTGCCACCGTGGCTTCTCCGGAATCTTCAACGCTTCGCCGAGCTTGTTCAGGGCTGTGGTTTCCGCCTCGTCGACCTTGCCGTCGAGGCGAGTCATCCACGAAGCCACGGCGTACACGAACAGTCGATCTTCCTTCGACAAGCCTCGGCGGTCGATCTCCCCGATGTCGACGGGCGATTTGGTTGCGGCTTCGATCTCCGAGATTTCCTCGATGTCGAGCCCTTCTTCCACCGCGGTACGCACGATGGCATCGGCCTCGTCTTGGTCGAGATTTCCGTCCGCCCAGCCGATCGCCGCAAGTGCTATATAAACGTCGCGACCTAGGCGGGGCTTTTCCTCGTTGGGCTTTTCATCGGACATGTTGCTCTCTCTTCCGATAGCGTCGGCGTGCGGTCCTGGCTTCTACCACAGAGGCTCTGGGCGCCATCGATGGATGAGTCGCAGTTTGAGCTAAAAACCCGAAAATCCTCTAAGATTGACCCCGCATGGCTCGCTATTCCCCGCGCTCGCTCCCACTTCGCTTTGCCTTCGGTTTGCTCGTCGTCCTCACTGGTCTTGCCGTCGGGCTGCCAAACGCAACCGCCCAAGACAAGAAGAAGAAGATCGACAAAGCCGCCGAGGAGCGCGCCCGAGGGCTCATCACCGACGCGATGGAACAGGACTATCTCGGGGTGAACTTCAAGGCTGCCGAGGCCAAGCTCGACACGGCGCGTCGAGTTTGCGAGCTGGTCTGCAGTCAGGAGCTCACCGCACGCATCCACCGCAACCTCGGTGTCGTCTACGCAGGAATGGAGCGTCACGAAGACGCCGTCGAGCAGTTCCGTACGATGATCAAGATCGACGCGAAGCTCGGTTTGGATCCAAACTACGTCAACTCCGCGGTTCAGAAGGCCTACGACGAGGCGATCGAGAAGAGCAAGAGCGTTCTCATCGAGAAGAGTCTCGCGGTGCTCGAGGAAGACCCGTGGGCGGAGCAGGCCACGTGGAGCCCCGTTCCCGTTTACGTGACACCCCCCGCCGACCTGGAAGCGACGATCGGCAAGGTCGTCGTTCGATTCCGCCCGCCGGGCAGCCAGAAGTGGGTGGAGCTCGAGCTACCAGCTCGCGGTGAAGGGTTTGGTGGCTACATCCCCTGCGCCCACGTCGAAAAAGAAGGCGAGCTCGTCTATTTCACCACTGCCTTCGACGACAATCTCGATCGCGTGGCGAGCGGCGGCTCCGCGAAAGACCCTCGCCGGGTCAAGCTCAAGAAGTCCATCACGGGTCGACAGCCGAGCTTGCCTGGCGCGACTCCGCCGTCGCCGTGTCCTCGGGACGAAGAGCGGCTGAGCTGTGAGGTGGACGACGACTGCCCGGGCGCTCAGTTGTGCGTCGACCTGGTTTGCGTCGACGAGTCGACCATACCGAAGAACGTCGACCCCCGCGCGCACGTGAAGCTCAACTGGATCTCGGTAGCGTTCTCGCCGGACTTGATGGTGGTCAAATCGAAGGACAGCGTTTGCACGGAGGAGACGCAGCGGCAGGGGCAGTTCGCCTGCTTCTTCGCAGGTGACATCCAGGTGGCCAATCGCACCATCGTCGATGACGGCTCCGCCAACTCGACCGTCGGTGGCATCGGGCTCGGGAGCATGCGTGCCACCGTTGGTTACGATCGCGTTTTTCTCAAACGCTACGTCGCCGGAGCAAGGGCCGGGTTCGCGTTCCTCGGGCACCCGAAAGCGGACATCGGCGCGGGAACGTTTCTTCCGATCCACGGGGAGGCGAGATTTGCCTTCCACATCTTGAGCGATCCGTTTGCCAACAAGTTTCTGCGACCCTACGTGTTCGCCAACGGCGGAATCGCCGAGGCCAATGCGCTGGTGACGACCGACGTCACGTTCGAAACCGAGACGGGCAATCAGACCGCAAGCGTCGACGTGTACCAGGTGGCCGGGCCGGCCTTCGTCGGCGGCGGTCTCGGAGTGCAATACGCCGCCCTGCACGAAATGGCCCTCGTGCTCGAGGTCGGCGTACGCCAGAATTTCGGCACGTCGGGTCTCGTGCTCGCACCGTCACTCGGCGTCGCCTACGGGCTCTAGGGTGGAGCTTCGGGCGGACTCGACGGTTCCGTTCCCGCGTGAGCTCGTGTTCCGGACCTACAGGGACGAGCTACCGGAGCTCGTCGAGTTCATGACCAACATTCGTCGCATCGAAGTCAAGAATCGCGACGAAGACGGCGACGTCACACGGCTACTCAACGTGTGGCACGGCGGCGGCGACATCCCTTCGGCGGCGAGGATCGTGCTCAGCGAGAACATGCTCTCGTGGGACGACGTAGCAGAGTGGCGGGCGTCCAACTGGGTGTGCGAGTGGCGCATCTCGACTCACTCCTTCACCGACGCCATCCACTGCCGCGGAACCAACCGATTCATCGAGCTCGACGGTGGTACGCGAGTCGAGATTCGTGGTGACCTGACGATCGACGCCACCAAAATCAAAGGCGTGCCGCGCCTCATGCAAGGCACCGTGAAAAAGACAGTCGAAGAGTTCTTGGTGAGGAAGATCGCGCCGAATCTCGCGGTAGTCGGCGACGGGTTGTCGAAGTATCTCGGCCGCCACAGCGCGGAGGGCACCGCGTGATTCGCATCAAGCTCTTGTACTTTGCGGGCGTGCGGGACGCGGTCGGCAAACCCGAAGAAACCGTCGAGCTGCCGAGCGAGGTGCGGTCGGTGGTCGAGCTCTCCGGTCACATGGAGAAAACCAGAGCAGCGCTGTCCGGTCGGCTCGATTCGGTTCGGTTCGCCGTCAACGAAACTTTCGTCGACGGCGAACACGTGTTGTCGGACGGCGACGTGGTCGCGCTGATCCCACCGGTCGCCGGCGGCTGAAGATGCGACGGCGTCGGTTCGTGCGGTACATCGTGTTGCCGCTGGTGCTCACCTGCTGCGAAATTCCCGACGTGGAGCAAGAGAGCTTCATTGCCTCGGATGCCGAGCCCTACGCCGGATTCGATCCGAGTCTGTGTGGGGCTGCTGGCACGGCGGGCGCGGTGCCCACCCTTCAAGTTCGGGTACGCAACGACGCCGGTGACCCCGTCTGCAGTGCCGACGTGGTGGCCGTGGGCCCCCTCGGGGAGTTTCCACTCGCTCCGACGACCGATTGCGTTCATGTCGGCGCCCTCGACGCCGGGGCTGAGTTTTCCATCGAAGTCAGCCACGTTGGGTGTGAAACCGTGATTGTGACGGGCGTCGAGCCGACGAGAACCGCGTGCGCCCGGGCACCGGAGACCGCGATGGTTGCGGTGTCGCTTCCCGCGAGCTGTACTTCAGGGGATGCGGGCGCGGATGCCCGCGACGATTGACATGGCGTCCCTCGACCAAGCAGTGATCGATGACCTACGGAGCTTGGATCCGGACGGGAGCGGGGGCGTTCTCGCCGACGTGCTCGAGACCTATCTCGAAGACGCCGCGAAACGGTTGCTCGATCTCGAGTCCGCCCAAAAAAGCGGAGACGCCGAACATCTGAAGGGCACGGCCCACGCGCTCAAAGGGGCCAGCCGTTCGGTGGGGGCCACGGCGGTGGCTGGACTCTGTGCCAAGCTCGAAAACGACGAGCCGAACCCGGAGGAGGACCTCGCGCTTCTACGCGCCGAGCTCGACCGAGCTTTTGCGGAGATCCGGGCGCTGCTCGATTGAAGATTTACGCCTGCAGCTCGGTCTTGGCGACCGGATAACCAGCGGGGCACCTCACGGCGTACGACAGGGCGAGGATCTCGATCAGCACGAGACGGTAGATCGTGTGGACGTCGTCCACGTCGATCTCTTCGGCGTGGGCTTCCAGGGTGGCGTCGACGTGCTCGTTGACGAACTCGAGCAGGTGCGGCTGTTCCATCGCGATGACGTCGTCGCTGTCGAGTGCCTCGGCGGGATCCGACACCCGTAGCTCTTCGTCCAGGTCGAGCAACTCGCCGGTGGCTCGGAGCTCATCCTCGCTGATTTCGTCGAGGTGGCCACCATGGGTTTGCTCGAAGGCGAGCCACACCGCGAGCGTGAGGAAGTAGCCGAGCGCCAAAGCCGTCTCGTCGAGCGGCTTGCCCAAGATGTCGGCGACCCGGCCGGCGAGTGACGATTGGGTCTGCTCGAAGCGTTCGAAGGCCTCGTCGAGTTGCGAACGAGCCTCGTCGTCATCGTCCGCGAGGCTCAAGCGCACGGCTTCCAGCGCGTGCTCCGGCACGCGGGCGTAGGAGGGCACCGAACGAATCGCGGTGCGTCGGACCCACATGACGAATGTTCTAGCACGTGCTTAGAGGGGTGTTGAAAAACCCCCGCGCGGGAAACTGCCGTCGGGTAGCAGCATTCATGGCGCCCGCGAAAGAAGGCGGAGTTGATTGCTCCTCAGGTAGCCTTCGATGGAACCCCAACGAAGACGCGTCAGTTCGCCTTCCCGTTCGTGTGCTTCTACTTCGGCGCCTTCGGGGATCAAGGTGTACTCCGGCTTGCCGTCGCGCTGGACTACCGGTTCGCCCGAGCGCTCGAGAATGCGCGCTTCGGTGACGACGACCACTGCCGGCGAGGTCGTACGTCGAAGGTGCGCCGAAGCGGCGGCCAGGGCCCCGAACGTCAAGAGCAGTACCAGGCCAAACACGGTCGCCAATCCCGCGCCGATGCGGGCGGCGGACTTATCGAAGAGACCGCGCACGACCAGGCCGGCAGTGAGCAAGAGCGAGCCGATGGCGGCTCCTACCGCCCACACCTCTTCGCTCGCGAGCCCGACGAGGGCGCGATCGAGCGAAGGGCGGACGACGACGGGCTCGCCGCCGGCGCTAGAACGCTTGCGAGCGATTTCGTTTCGAACCTGGCCGAGAGCCCGCTCAGCGTCGTTGTCTCCCGGTCGCAAGAGCAGCGTCTCGGAAAGTGCCGCGACGGCTTGACCCAGGTCCCCGTTTTTGGCCTGGGGAGTGCCGGCGCGTCCTGCGTAGGAAACCCCGCGATTGAAGCTCGCGTCCGGGTGCACGAAGCCACGGTCCGCCAGGGACTCGAGATGGTCGATCGCCCGGTCGAACGCACCCTTTTCGAGTGCCGTGACACTTTCGGCGAAGGTTTCCTCGGACGTGGGGCTGGCTTGGGCCGCGGTCGCGGTCAACGACAGCGCAACCGCAGCCGACAGTGTGAACGACCGCATCACTACGTCTGTCCGAGTCGGCCGAGTCGCTTGAGCAACAGCTGAGCACGCTCGAGAAGCTCGGACAACGAGCCCTCCGTGTCACCGCCGAAGCGAGCAGCTTCGCAGGCGTCGAGGATTGCGGCGACTTCCTCGGCGACATCGCTCTCGAGGCCACGCGATTCGAGCTTGGCGACGAGTTCGTCCTTCAGCAGTGCGCGGGCCTTGAGTCCGATCGCGCCCTCGACCGCGATGAAAACTGCACGCTCGATCGCGCTGGGTGCGGTCCTGGGCTCGTCCCCACCCATCGCCGCACGGGCCTCGCGGAGCGCTCGAGCGGCTCTCGTTTGATGCGATTCGCGGCGCTGCCTCCACCGCTCGCGGAGCGACCGGCCGAGCCGAAGCGTCCCACCAATGCCCAGCACTCCCACGGGTCCAAACGCCAACACGCCCCAGAACCACGGATGCTCCGCCCATTGGAGCGGGCGTCGCGGCTCCGGTCCGAGTGTCGACCGGGGGCTTCGCAGTGCAGCGAGCGGATCGTTTTCGTCGTCCTCGTCCTCGTCCTCGGCGCCGGCTGCGCGGGGTTTCGCCTCGATGAAACCAAGAGTCGCTTGTGCGGTTCGATAGGATTCGCGGTCGGGGTTCCAATACGGAAGCTCGATTTCGCCGAGGTCCACTTGGCCCGCCTTGTTTATCCGGACGATGTACGAAAATCGTCTCCACCCGCCCATGGTCGAACCGCGCGGTGACACCTTTTCGGTGATCGTCGGCTCGAGCCAGGCGACCCCGTGCTGCGTCGGAATGTTGAGCTTGTGCGGGAGGTTGCCAGTTCCCTCGAGCTTGGCGACCACCGACACGGACTCGCCACGCGTCACCAAGCGCGGTTCGACTGTGGCGGTGAGAGTGTACTGGCCGACATCGCCGATTTGGTAGCGAGCCGGACGCCCGCTCGTAGGCGGCAGAGACACGGCGACCTGGACAGCAGCGCTCTCGCGCACGAGTCCCTTGTGTTTCCCGTCCGAAGGATAACCTCGTCCGCTGAAACCCATCCTCATCGGCCCGATACTCAGCGTGCCGCTCTTGATCGGAAACAGGGCCATCTCTCGAATCGTCGTGGCGTACCAAACCTCGTCCCCCACGGGTACGCGGTGCTGCTG
The DNA here is from genome assembly GCA_029261965.1 of Polyangiaceae bacterium. Classification (GTDB taxonomy): domain Bacteria; phylum Myxococcota_A; class Polyangia; order Polyangiales; family Polyangiaceae; genus JAJDAH01. Next base: position 1,013 of record JAJDAH010000284.1, on the reverse strand, counting down.
CTGGCCGTAGGAGTTTTCTTGAATTTGGAACGCCAGGAAGTCCGCCCGGCTGGGCTCGGCGGTGTTGACCTCCCGAAACGGTCCACGGCCACCGTACGCGTACACCTTGAACGTGATCTGTTCGCCGACGACGACTCGGGGTTTGTCCACCACCGGACGCAAGAACGCGACTCCATCGAGGGGACCGTCGATGCGAAGCTCGCCGGGGTAGGGCGGCAGGTAGGCGGTCGGGTCATCTTCCTCGTCGTCGGTGCCGAGCAGCGGCGGGAGCCTCAGCCCGGGAAAAGAACGAAACGGACCAAACGGGTTGCCCAAGCCGCCGGGGCTCCGGGGGAGCGAGCCAGGTTTGACGATCTCGACTCGCACGGGGTCTCCGGTGACGACCGTGCTGCCGACTCGTGCCGAAGGAGGGCCGATGGTGTGGGTTCCGAGCTTCTTCGTGCTCAGCGTCCAGGTCGCCGTTATTCCGGTTTTTTGCACGACCTGGTTGCCGCTGATGGAAACTTGTTGCTGTGTCGAGACGCTGGGCCCGTGTACAGAAAATCCGGCGGGCCCGGGCAAACGGGGCATCGTAGGAAGCGCGCTGCCGCTGTTGCTCAGCACAGTGAACGAGACGGTGAAGGCGGAGCCGGCCTCTGCGCGGGTGGTGCTCGCCCTTGTGCTCGTGCTGACACCCCCTTGCGCAAACGCCGAGCCCGCGGTGCTAGCGACAGCCACCGCCGCGAGGGCCGCAGCACCTATTCTCACTTGTCCACCATCCCCTTGACGGGGCGCCGGACCGCGCGGTCCTTGGCGTTCTGTTGCTGAAGCGTCGGTGCCATCTCGAGCATGTCCAGCATGCGCTGATCCTGGCTCGCCGACTCGGGCGGTTGCGGCTCTGGTTCGGGTTCCTCTTTCTCCTCCGGGCCCGGGGGCTCTTTCGGCTCGTCGCTGCCACCGTCGCTTTGGTTCTCGTCCCCAGCGTCGTCCTTTTCGTCGTCGCCGCCATCCCCGCCGGCGTCGGGATCGGGCTC
>JAJDAH010000283.1 GCA_029261965.1 Polyangiaceae bacterium | reverse complement strand
GTTGGTCCTGCAAAAGACCTTGTGCACCCGCGGGCGGCGCATGTCGCAATCGACGAGCAGGACACGCTGACCCGCCTGCGCCATGGCGACCGAAATGCAGCACGCCACCATGGTCTTGCCGTCTTTAGGTGCCCCACTGGTGACCAGAAGCGTCCGGAATGGTTTGTCCGGCGCCATGAAGAGCAGATTGGTGCGTATTGCGCGGGCGGCTTCGGCGACGCCGCTAGCCGGACGATCGTGCACGATGAGCTCGGGGTTGCCGCTCGTTTGGAACTGACGTTTTCGTCGCTCTCGGCGGCTTATCTTGTTTCCACCATACGAGGGGTTCTGACTCACCTCGTCCACTTCCGGGAGGAGCCCGAGGAAGGTCGTCTTGAGATCGCGTTCGAGGTCGATGGGGGTCTTGATGCTTCGGTCGAACAACTCACGCGCCATCGCGGCGCCGAGCCCGAGAGCCAGGCCCGCCAGTGCTCCGAGGGCGATGTTGAGCGGAACTCGGGGTCGCACGGGCGACTTGGGTAGCGTCGCCGGATCGACGACGTGGATGTTGTTGAAGTGCAGCATCCGCGTCAGTTGGCCTTCTTTGCTGCGCTCAAGCACCAACGAATACAGTTTCTCGTTGTTCTCTTTCTGCCGGTGGAGGCGATTGAACTCGATCGAGAGCAGGTTGAGCTCGAGCGCACGCTTTTTCGCCCCCTCGAGCAACCGTGAAAGACCGGCTACTTCACGCGACAACGCGTTGAAGTCGTGGTCTGCAGCTCCTTGGATGTTCCTGACCTCGGCGAGAAGGGCGTCGCGCGCGGACTCGATGTTTGCCGAGGCAGACTTCACATCAGGGTGATTTCTGCCCTTTCCCGATGCGAGCAGGCTGTCTCGATCGCTCACGGCGTCGATGTACTGGCCTCGAAGCGTCTGCAGCAACGGCGACGCGAGCAACTCGCTGGCGGGCAACTTCGATGGGTCGTTCGCCCGAACCTTGAGGAGCTGGGCTCGGCGAGCCCCTGCCTTTTCCCGCAACGTTCGTGTACCGGTCAGCGCCAGATTGAGCGCCTCCATCTCCGAGCGCAGCATGTTCGTCTGGTCGTTGAGCGAAACGGAGAGAATGTTGTTCTTGAACTTGTAGTCGTGGAGTGAGCGCTCGCTGGTCTCGAGGTCGTTTCGAAGAGTCTTGCCCTGAGTCGTGAGCCAGTCGACGGCGGCCTCCGTGGACTCGCGCACGTAGTCGAGGTTTTGCTGAATGTACGTATCCAGCAAAACGCGGAGAACCCGTTGAGCTCGCGCCGGGTCCGCATCCTCGTAGGCGATGACCGCGAGGCGACTGTCCTCGATGGGATCCACTCGTATCCTGCCGCGGAGGATGTTCGCTGCCCGTTCTTCCGTCACTTCTAGCGGTCGTACCGTCGCGGTCGGTGGCTTGTTGGCGATGAAGTGGGCGTCTTTGTTCAGTCCGAGCGCGCGAACGACGGCTAGAGACACACGCATCGAGCGGATGATCTGGTGCTGCGTGCGGTAGTATTCCCGGGCGAACTGGACCCCGGCGCCCATCTCGACGACGGCCTGGACCTCCGCACCGAGAGGTCGTGCGGCTTGGATGTCGAACTGAAGAGAGGCCTGGGTCCGATAGATTTTGGTTTCGCTCAGTGTGCGGAAGGTGACCGCGACGACGACCGCGATCATGATGGGCAGCGTCAGGTACCAGTTTTTTCGAAGAGCCCGCCAAAGCGTACCCGCGGAAATCCGCGACGCTTCTTCCGGCGTTCCCGCTGGCGCGGTATCGAAAAGGTCTTCCTCCATGGCTTCCGGCCCTCGACGCCCCGAGGGGCGCCTTTTGTAGCGCATCCATACCGGGTCGCGCACGGAATGGATGCACGCGACGATTCAACTGTTCATCCAGCAAACGTCAACGTTGGGGGGCATTGCCCCCAGCTTTGACGGCTGGCGAGGCGCGGCGGCTCGCCAGGCGTGCTACCCCCGGGGCCGCAATTCGCCATGGAAGCAACTCTCGACCTCGGGGTAGTTGGAGCCGGCCGGTGGGGAGAGAAGCTGCTGCGTGCGTTTTCGCGCACTAATCGTTGCTCCGTGCGCGTGCTGTGCGAAGCGGACGGCGAGCGTCTCGAGCGCGTTCGCGCTCGATACCAAGTCCCCCATTCGTCGACCGAGGTTCTGGATGTCTTCGATAACGCAGCCGTTGCCGCGGTCGCGCTCGCGACGCCTGCTACCACCCACGCGCCCCTCGTCGTCGCGGCCTTATCGAAGGGCAAACACGTCTTCGTGGAGAAGCCGATGGCGCTGTCGGTTGCGGACGCCGTCGAGATCCGTGTCGCCGCCGAGCGCTTCGGTCGCCGCGTGATGGTCGGCCACATCCTCGAGTACCATCCTGCGGTCGTCCAGCTACGAACGATGGTCGCGGCCGGCACCCTCGGCACGATTCGATACGTCATCGCGGAGCGACTGGGACTGGCGACCGGGCCGCGCGACACCAGTGCATGGTGGTCTCTCGCTCCGCACGACATCAGTGTGGTTCGTTTCGTGCTCGGCGCGGAGCCGGTTGCCGTTCGCGCCACCGGACAGACGTTAGAAGGCGGCTTCGGCGAGGACGTCGTCAGCGCCGATGTCCGTTTTGCGGACGGGGCGGTCGCCTTCGTGCACGTGAGCGCGCTCGACCCCATCAAGACACGCCGACTCACTTTCGTCGGAACGAGAAGTACCGCCACCTTCGACGACGTGGAACCGACCGCTAAGCTTCGGGTGCACGACACTCCGCCGGAGGTGCTTCGTTTCCCGTCTGCGCGCGCTAGCGCGCCGGTGCCTCCAAGCGTGGCGATGCCCATAGCCGACGACGAGCCGTTGGCGGTCGAGAGCCTTCACTTCGTCGACGCCATTCTCGACGGTACGCCGATTCGCAGCGACATCGACGACGGGCTCGACGTGACCCGTGTTCTCGAGGCCGGCGCACGTTCGATTGGTCAAGGAGGCGCGCTCGAGCGCGTGCACCGAGATGGGTGTGGCTGAAGGCGCGTTCGTGGATCCGACCAGCGTGATCGATGACGGCGCCATCATCGGTGCGGGGAGTCGAGTTTGGCACTTCTGTCACGTGATGGCGGATGCCGTCGTTGGCGCTGACTGCGTGTTGGGGCAGAACTGCTTCGTCGGAAGGGGCGTGGAGCTGGGGAACGGCGTCAAGCTCCAGAACAACGTCAGTGTGTACGAGGGCGTGGAGCTCGGGGATTTCGTATTCGTGGGGCCGAGTGCCGTGTTCACGAACGTCAAGAATCCCCGTGCGAACCTCGACCGTCGTACTGAATTTCGCCGAACCCGCGTCGGGCGAGGAGCGACGATCGGCGCCAACGCGACTATCTTGCCGGGCGTCGAGATCGGTGAGTACGCATTCGTTGGTGCCGGCGCGACGGTTACGTCGGACGTTCCGAGCTACGCCGTGGTCGTCGGCGTCCCCGCCGCGCTCAGCGGTTGGATGAGCCGCTCCGGCGACCCTCTGGAGTTCGATTCTGCCGGCGTTGCCTCGTGCCCGCGAACGGGGGAGCGATATCGGTGTGACGCTCGCGGCGTGGTTTCCATCGACGGTGCCGGATGAAGGTTCCGCTCGTCGACTTGGAGCTTCAAAACGGGGAGCTTGCCGAGGAGCTCGGTGCCGCGTTCGAGCGGGTCGTCGCTTCCGGAAGGCTGGTGCTCGGCCCCCATGGCATCGAGCTGGAAGAGACCATTGCTCGGCGAGTGGGGGTTCGATTCGCAGTGGGCGTGTCGAGCGGAAGCGATGCTCTGTTGTGTGCCCTCATGGCCGTTGGCGTGGGGCCTGGTGACGAGGTTCTGACCACCCCGTTCAGTTTTTTCGCAACGGCGGAGAGCATCGTTCGCGCTGGGGCGACGCCGGTTTTTGCCGACGTCGACGAGCGCACGTTCAACCTCGACGTCCACCGCGCGGCCGGGGCCATCGGCCCGCGTTGCAAGGCGATAGTTCCGGTTCATCTATTCGGTCAACCGGTGGATTTGATGTCCTTCTCCGAGCTGGCGCGAGCGCATGGGCTGGCGCTCGTCGAAGACGCCGCCCAAGCGCTCGGTAGCGAGTTCGATGGCCTCCCAGCGGCCTCGGTCGGCGTCGCATCGTGCCTCAGTTTTTTCCCGAGCAAGCCGCTCGGCGGACTCGGAGATGGGGGGATGGTCTTGACCTCGGATCCCGACGTGGCCAGGGCTTGCCGCGCCCTGAGGGTGCACGGCGCCGCATCGCGCGGCGAGCACGAGCGGATTGGCGGCAACTTTCGACTCGACGAGATCCAAGCGGCGGCGCTGACCGTCAAGGCGCGTCACCTCGATCACTGGCTCGCTCAGCGCCGGGAGCTCGCGCGAGCGTACGACGAGGCGTTCCGGCCACTCTCCGGAGAGCTCCAGATCCCGTATCAGAACGAAAGGGCACGCTCGGCGTATTGCCACTACACGGTGACCGTTCGACGGCGGAGGGACGAGCTCGTCGCGTTTCTCGCGGAGGCGGGTATCGCGGCAGGGGTCTACTACCCCAAACCCCTGCATCTCCAGCGGGCCCTCGGCTCCTTGGGTGGCAGAGTCGGCGACTTTCCAGTCAGCGAGAAGCTCGCAAGTCGAGTCTTGTCGTTGCCGCTGTTTCCGGGCATGAGCGTGAAGCAATTCGATTGGGTCGTTTCTTCCGTTCGCAAGTTCTACGCTTGAGTCGCGATGCCCTCGTCACGCCTCTGTTCGATCTCCGTCGACCTCGACGAGATCCCGAACTATTCGGCGATTCACGGGTTGCCGGAAATGAGCGGTCCGGGCGCGAATGCCGTCTACGAGGTCGGTCTCGGGCGGCTCTCCGATTGGAGCTCCGCCCGGCAGTTTCCGTTGACGCTTTTTGCCATCGGCGCGGACATGGCGCGACGCGAGAGCGCCCAGAGGCTGCGGCGGATGATCGAGCGCGGTCACGAAATCGCCAATCATTCACTCGACCATCTGTACGACCTCACGAAAAAGTCTCCGGAGGAGCAGGCGCGTCAGGTTCAAGTGGCCATTACCGTGCTCGAAGGCGCTACCGGCTCGCGGCCCTACGGATTCCGCGCCCCAGGCTATGCGGTCACCGACGGCCTGTACGAGGTTCTGCGTGAATCTGGCGTCAGCTACGACTCGTCGGTGTTTCCGTGCCCGTCGTACTACGGCGCCAAGGCCGTCGCGATGGGCTGGATAGTGGCTCGCGGCCGCTCGTCCAAGTCGATTCTGGACCAGCCCAACGTGCTCCGCGCACCGCGGCGGCCCTATCGCATTGGTCGCCCGTACTGGCGAAGAGGCGCAGGAATGCTCGAGCTGCCCATCGGTGTGACGCCGACGCTCAGGCTGCCGTTCATCGGAACGGCGATCACGATGGCGGGACCGGATCGTGCACGCTGGCTGGCCAAGCGATTCGTCCGTGAGCCGTTCGTCAATTTGGAGCTTCATGGCATCGACGTGCTCGATGCCAGCGATGGACTCTCACTTCTGGCGCCGCATCAGCCCGATGTGCGCATCCCTTTCGCAAATAAGCTCGATGCGCTCGACGCCGTGGTCGACGTGCTCACGCGAGCGGGGTTCTCTTTCGTGAGGCTCGACGAGGCCGCTCGGAACTTCGCCTAGTCCCCTGGATCCGCGATCTCAGCTTCGGTATTTGACCGCGGCCGGTTGCTGGTGCCGCAGTAGCTCCTCGGTCGACACTCCGCTTGCTTCGATGAATTCCTTGACGGTTCTGCTGGCGCCGTGAACGAGGTCGCGAGGCGTTCCTTCGGCCGCGACCGACCCCCCCGAGAGTAGGTAGAGGTAGTCCGCGATTTTCAACGCACTCGTCATGTCATGCGAGATGACGACGCTGGTGACGCCGAATCGGTCACGGGTCTCTTGAATCAGATCATCGACCATCCGGCTGGTCAGCGGGTCGAGTCCGCTCGTCGGCTCGTCGTATACGAGGATCTCCGGCTCGAGCATGAGCGCGCGCGCCAAGGCCACGCGTTTCCTCATGCCGCCGGACATCTGACTGGGAAAGCGTGTGTGCGTGCCCTCGAGCCCTAGGATCGAAAGTTTCTCCAGCACGCGATCGCGAATCGCTTTTCGAGTCAGCTTCGTGTGCTCGCGCAGGGGAAAGGCAACGTTGTCGAACACCGTCAAGGAATCGAGGAGTGCGGCGTACTGAAACACCATTCCATACTTGCGGCGCACGACGTTCATCTGGCGGTCGCTCAGCGGCACGATGTCCTGGCCGTCGACGTAAATCGACCCGGTGGTCGGTTTGTCGAGTCCGATCAAGAGTCGCAGGAGCGTCGTCTTACCGGCGCCCGAGCCACCGATTACGACCGCGACCTGGCCTCGCGCGATCGTCATGTCGATGCCTGTCAACGCATTGAAGGCCCCAAAGCGCTTGTTCACGTCCTCGACGACGATGTGCTCGTCACGGGAAAACCGTCGTGAGGCGCCCGATTCCTTCATCCGGCTTCACCATACCGGAGGGCCACCGCCTAGGGGGAGGTCACCCTTGACAGCAGCATTTGGCGCGTGGATTCACTCCTCATGACCGAAGAGCACTTGTCCGCCTTGATCCAAGCCGGGGATGCCAAGCCAGCCGACGATGGCTGGGTCGAGCCACCCGAGGGGCGCCACTTCATCCTGCATGTGTCGCAAAACGGAGCCTCGCTCACCGTGCCGCGGGTCCGCGCATTGCGCCAGGAATCAGGTTTGCTTCACGCCAAGACGAGCAATGGCGAGACCTACATCGTTGCGTTGGAGGATGTTTTTGCCGGCGCGGTGGACGGTTCGTCGAAGCCCGGACGAAAAGCGGGTTTCGTCTGAGATTGGATCAAGCGGCCGCGTGCTCGACATCCAGAAAGATCCCGTGACGCACGCAGACGTGGCCGCGATCGCGAAGTCCGTGCCGGGGCACGTCGAGTGACGCTGCTCGTCGTGGCACTCGCGGCCGTCGGGGCGCTTACGGCTTGGGCGACGATTGTGCCGGTGCGATTCGCCCGATGGCTCGGTGCGGGGATCGGCATGTTCGTGGGAAGCGTGCTGCGCATACGGCGCGCGCACGTGGAAGATGCGATGGCTCGGGCTTCGGTGCCCGATCCCGCGGCTACCGCGTCCCGAATGTATCGCAGCCTTGGTATCAGCCTGCTCGAGCTATTGTGGGCCTGGTCGGGACCTTCTCGCCGACTCGATGAGCTCGTCGAGGTCAGCCGAGCTCGGTTCGACGACGCGCGCGCCCTTGGTCGCGGTGTCGTTCTGGCGGCGGCGCACACTGGCAATTGGGATCTCGTGGCGTGTGCCGCCGCCCGAGTCACGCCACTCACGGTCGTCACCAAGCACCTCTCGATCGGATGGCTCGACTCGGTGTGGCAGCGGGGTCGCTCACGTACCGGCGTGCGACTGGTGGCCGAAGGGTCCGTGGCGGAGTGCGCCTCGCGGGTACTGGCTCGGGGCGAGGCGCTCGCCATGATGGTCGACCAGGCCCCCGAACGCCGACGTGCGGTCGTCGAAGTCGACTTCCTCGGTGCTCGGGCCCTGGCGGACCTCAGCCCGGCGCTCATCGCCATGCGGGCGCGCTGCCCTCTGGTGAGCACCGTCGCGCGACGTCGTGCCGATGGCGTGACCGAAGTCCGCGTGCAGGGCGTGTACGTGCCGCCGGCTCGCCCAAATCGCGAGTGGGCTCGACGCGCGACCATCGAGATCTCACGCGAGCTCGAGCGATTCGTGCTCGAGCACCCCGAGCAATGGCTGTGGATGCACCGCCGATGGAAGGGCGTGCCCCCCGGGTCCGTGCGACAATCCGAAGCTGGAGTGCTGGCGGCGTGAGGAGACGACGAATCCGGATCCCGTGGCGGTACCGTCAGCCGTGGCTGGCCGGTCTGGTGTTGGCCTCGATGGTGGTCACGCTGCCGGCGCACGCGACCGGGGAGGCCGCGGACCCGCCGCAGGCGAACTACGAAAAGCTCTGGTATGGTCCGACGCTAGCCATTTTGTATGGGTCGGCATACGTCGTGGGCGGGGGCGGCGTCTTCATCCTGCGGAGGGCGGACTCGGTTTTCGCCCGAGCGGGTGGCTCGATCCTCGTGGGCGCGGCCGCGCTCACCCCGTTCGCGGGCGCCCCAATTACCCACTGGAGGCACGACAACTTCGCGGGCGGGCTGATTTCGATGGGTGGACAACTCGGTACCTCCGTGGCCGGCGGAGCCATCGGGGCCGGTGTCGGCGCTGCCGCGGGAAAGGACCGTCTGTCGCCGTCGATTCTCTTGGGGGCGCTTGGCGGCCACATGACCTGGGCGCTGGTCGACATCTTCGCTCTCGCTCGGCACGAGCGGTTGCTCTCGATCGAAACGTCGGCGCAGCTTGAACCCAGAATCTGGATGAGCTCGGACGGGTTCACCCTCGGGATCAGTGCCCGACTGTGACGGGTGGCGAGCCAGAGTGGCGTCGTCGCGTTAGGCGCAGGTAACATTGGTGACGCTTTCACATGTCTGATGACGAACCTCAGGACACAGCGTCGAACGCAGTGGTGGAAGATTCAACCGCCGAGCTCGGCGCACGTTGCATCGCGGTGCAGGTGAGGGGAGGGCTATACGGCGTCCGGATGGAGGACGTCCAGGAGGTGATCGCCTTGTCCCCCCTGACGCGCGTCTTTCACGCGCCGCCGGCGATGGCGGGTGTCACCAGTCTGCGCGGCGAAATTCTGCCGGTGCTCGACCTCGCCATCCTTCTCGGGGCGGGCGAGGCGACGCCCAGGACCAGCGTCGAGGCGCGCGTCGTCGTCGTCCGGGAAGCGACAGGCCTGAAACGGCGGGCCGGGCTTTTGATAGACGAGTTGAGAGGCATTCGCGACCTACCCGAAGATGGTCTCGACCCGGTGCCCACGACGGTGTCTTCGTCGGCTGGTGAGATAGTCGTCGGAGTCGTGCCGGAGTCGCCGCCTTGCTCGATGTTGAGCGTCAGCAAGATATTTGCGTCGTCGGAGCTCGCTGGACTCGCGCAATCGTCGCGTGCCCCGGACACCTCGCAGCCGTGAACTCCCCGTTCGACAAGATCATCGAGCTCGTCCAGAAACGCCACGGTGTTGGCACGCGTTCCGAGCACACGCCGGCATGGATGCAACTTCGCCTCGAGCGGGCGCTGGATTCGATGGCGCGGGTCGCCGGCACGAGCGCGGTCGAGCTTGCCCGGAGGTTGCCCGAGGACGGCCAGGCGCTGGCAGAACTCGCCGACGTGTTGCGCGTCGGCGAAACGAGCTTCTTTCGAGATCCGGCGCAATGGGACGCGTTGCGTGAGCTGCTCCCCCGATTCGCCGAGGGCGGTCGACTTCGAGCGCTGTCGGTCGGCTGCTCGACCGGCGAGGAGGCATGGACGCTCGCGATGCTCGTCGAGGAAGCAGTTAGCGCGCGATCGGTCGAATCCCGTGGAGCGAAGGTCGTCGGTATGGACCGAAGCGAGCTCGCTCTCGTGACTGCGCGCGAGGCGGCGTATCCGGCGGACGTCGTGCGGCGGGTCCCCGCGGATCTGCGGCGCCGGTTCTTGCAGTCCGATGGCGACACGTGTCGCGTTTGCGACGCGCTCCGCGCCCGTGTCGGCTTCGTACGTCGCGACCTGATGGATGGCACGCCGCCGGGTGCCTACGAGTTGATCGTTTGCAAAAATGTCCTGATCTACTTCGGTGACGAGGCGTTCGACGTCGCGGCGCGGCGTCTCATCGGAGCACTCTCCGAGGGCGGCATTCTGGCGGTGGCGCGTAGCGAGGTGCCACGGCTGCGCGGTCTCGCCACGGCGGTCGACCTGAGCGACGGGGTCACGGTCTTCTCCGCCTGATTCTCGCCCAGGTCTCTTGCCTCGGGATCAGCCCGGAGCTAAGCGCAGCCCATGGCAGACGGTGACGTTCTGGAGATCGGTGAGCACAAATTTCGTTCGAGGCTCTTCGTGGGCACGGGCAAGTATGCGGACGTCGACGAAACGCGCCGCGCCATCGATGCCTCTGGCGCCGAAGTCGTCACGGTGGCCCTACGACGGGTGGACCTGAAGGACCGCGGGGCTGGTTCGATGATGGAGCTCGTTACCAGCAAACGTTGGACGATTCTGCCCAACACCGCAGGATGCTTCACGGCGGACGAAGCGGTTCGAACGTTGCGTCTCGCTCGAGAGCTCGGAATCGCGGACATCGTCAAGCTCGAGGTCATCGGTGATCCGAAGACGCTCTATCCGGACAACGAGCAAACGCTCGTGGCAGCGAAGATTCTCGTAAACGAGGGGTTCACGGTCCTGCCCTACTGCATCGACGACCCGGTCGTTTGTCGAAAGATCCAACAGATCGGTTGCGCAACCGTGATGCCGCAGGCCCCGCCGAACCGCGACGGGCCAGGCAGCAGAAAACCCTACAAACAAAACATAATAC
>JAJDAH010000282.1 GCA_029261965.1 Polyangiaceae bacterium | reverse complement strand
CCCACGGCTCGTCGCCGTCAAGTAGCGGCGTCGCCGTCGAGTAGCGGCGTCGCCGTCGTGTAGCGGCGTCGAGTAGCGGCGTCGCCGTCGAGTAGCGGCGGCGCCGTCGAGGAGCGGCGTCGCCGTCGAGTAGCGGCGTCGCCGTCGAGTAGCGGCGTCGCCGTCGAGTCGCGGAGTCGAGTAGCGGAGTCGAGTAGCGGAGTCGAGTAGCGGAGTCGAGTAGCGGAGCGCGACGGCGTTGTCGGGGCCCCTCAACCGGTCGACGCTTCGCCGCCGTCGGCGTAGATGACATTGCCGGTGATCCAGTAGGTGCACGGCTGCGCCAACGCCGCGATGGCGTTGGCCACGTCATCGGGGGTGGTGAGTCTGCCCGAAGGATTTCTTCGTGCGGCGATTTCTTTCATCGCATCGCTGCCAGGGATCTTCTTCAGCGCCGGCGTATCGGTGACCCCGGCACAAATGGCGTTCGCCGTGATGCTGTGGGGGGCCAGCTCGAGCGCGAGCTGTCGACAATGGGATTCGAGCGCGGCTTTCGCTGCGCTGACGGCCCCGTAGCCACGCCACGCCGCGCTCGATCCGGTGCTCGTCATCGCAAAGATCCTCGCGTGGCGCGCGAAGAGCTGTCGGCTGAGCACATCCTGCGACCAGTAGACGAGGCTATGGGCCATCACGTCGCTGGTCATCTCGATCTGCTTTTGATTGATGGCGCCGTCTTCTCCCTCGGACTCGATGAAGGGTCTCAACGTGCCGAAAGCGATCGAGTGCAGCAGCACTCGAACACGTTCTCCTTGGCCGCGCTCTTCGAACCGCTTCTTCACGTCGTCGAGCACGAGCGCCCGTTTGCCCGCGTCCGCAGCGTTGACGTTGAAAAACCAGGCTTCACGCCCCATCGCCGCGATCGCCTCCTTGATTCGCGTGGCGTTCGGCAGCGTGCTCCGACGGTCGAGGTGCACGCCGATCACGTTCATCCCCGCGCGGGCCAGCTTGAGCGACACGGCTTCTCCGAATCCGCTCGAAGCCCCCAAAATGAGCGCCCAACCGTCCAAGGCCGGCACCGGAATTTCTTTCTCGTTCGACATGTCTCCCGATCCAGTTTTATGAGCGCCCGCGGGCGTGCGGACCGTACTTCGATCACTGAAGGGCCCAAAAGATTTCTAGCCGGGGGGTAGCGACCGGCGCGCCGCTGACGCGTGAACCCGGACGAATTGTGCGATGTCGCGCATGGGCACTCGCGTCGGACACAGGCGCTCCTTTTCCGCCAGCACTTCGTCCGGAACGTGAGAGAAACCCACCGCCGCCGCTCCAAAGTCCGGCATGCTCCGCGATGCCGCCAACATGAGCGGCATGATTCCGCGATAGGCCCCGCCGGCGCGCTCGATCCGTTCAGCTTCGCCCCGGTCACAGAGCCCGCAAGCGATGCACCGGCCGAACGTCCCGAGTTTTTCGCGCTCGTCGGGCGAGACCGGCGGTAGCCCATCCGCGTCGTAATTCGCACGAAACGCGCCGATCCCCGCTTTGCTCCCCGGGGAAAAGACCCGCCGGAAAAGCGACCGGACAAGCGCCCAGGTCAATAGCCACGCTGCCTTCAAACGGCCGGTCACGTTTCCCGCCGCGCAATCTAGCAAGCATGACGCAGTGCGGCTATCCGGCTGCTAGCGCTCGATCGCGAGCGCTTCCGGAGCCACCGCGGGGAGAAGGTCACGGGGGGTGCGTATGATGGAGAATGCGCCCCGTATCCGTCACCTGTGACGCGTCACCCGTGACGCTGTGACGCTCCTGTTGCGGTCGTAAGTACCTGAAATTAGGTCGCAAAAACCTGGCACGGCGCCTGCTCTATGGGAGGTCATGTTCACCTCAGTAGCCTCCCCCTCCGCCCCCTTTTCGAAGCCCGAGCCTGCGCCCGCTACCCAGCGAGCCACCCCGCGAGCGCTCGACGACGAGCGCGAAGAGGCTCGCCTCATCGAAGGCCTCCTCAGGGACGACCAAGCCAGCTGGCGCGAGTTCAACGAGCGCTACTCACGACTCATCTACCGATGCGTCACCCGCGTCACCGCCAGGTTCAGCGCGGTCATCAGTCCCGAGGACGTGCGCGAAATCTACTCGATGCTCTTCGTCGGTCTCTTGGCCAACGACAAGAAGAAGCTCCGCAGCTTCGACGCAGGTCGGGGTAGCCGTTTTTCGAGTTGGATTGGCATGCTCGCCATTCACACCGCGTACGACTATCTGCGCACGGTGAAACGCGAGCCCCAGCGCGGCTCGATGAGCGAAGCCGAAGGACTCGCGACGTCGACTCCTGACCCCTTTTCGATCGTCAACGCCCGGCAGCAAGCCGCCATGGTCGCCGAGCTGGTCAACGGTTTCTCCGACAAGGACCGGACGTTCATCCAGCTGTACTTCGGTCAAGGGCTCGAGCCCGAAGTCGTGGCCGAACGAATGGGCATCAGTGTGAAGACGGTCTACTCGAAGAAGCACAAGATCCGTAGCAAGCTCGAGCTGCTGATGGCCGACCACAAGGCCGCGGCGTAACACCGTTTTTTCTCGCCCTCGGGAAACCTCGCGCACCCGTGCTACAAGCCGCCGGGTGCGCGCTTACGTCACGGCGCTCGCCGTCGCGCTCGCGTCGGCCGGCTGCGGGTGGTTTGGCCGCGCCCCCGATCCCCGCACTGGCGAGACTCCCCCGGGTTGGGTCGAGCCGGCAACGCCCGCGCGCATGGAGCTTCGGCAGAACGCGGACCATCCGCCCATCAGCCTGGTCCAACGCCAGGGCGACCCCTACCCCGCGCTCGCCTTGGCGGTCGCCCACGACTTCGGCAGTGAAGCGTCGGTGGCGTTGGGGAAACTCGTCGAGATACGCCTGCGAGCCGCCGGCTTCCCATCCGCGCGAAGCGCGCCGCACGGCCTCGGTTTTCAGATTTCTACGTTGGTCACGAGCCCCGAAGAAGCCGACCGCTTCGTCAACGCGGCGGCCCGCGCGTTGCGCACGCCGTTTTCCAGCACAGAAGCCTTCGCCGCCGCCATTCGGGAGAGTCTCGGGGCGCTCGAAGCCCACGGGTTCATCAACCCGGGTGATCGCGAAGTCGCCCGGTGCTCGGGCGATCTCGGCTTGCCCCAGGGCGCTTCCCTCGTCGACCCGGCGACGCCCGCGGGCGCGGCGAAGATCGAAAAATGGCGGCGCTCCGTGTTCACGACAGGCGCAGCCGCTTTCGCAGCAATCGGCTCGAAACCCGTGTTGGACGCCGCCGCAGGCGCGTTGACGACCAGCCAGGCCTGGCCGCGCGGCCCAGGACCCGAAGATGCGTGGCCCAAGTCGGATGTGGTCGGCGCGGCGCCGGGTAAGCAGAAGCGCCGGCAGCTCTCGGTGGCGTTTTGGGTCGCTGAATCGAGCGCCGCCTTGGAAGCCGTCCGTTCGTTCGGCGCTGCTCGATCCGATCTCGCAGAGCGGCTGAGGATTTTCGATCCCTCGTGGAGTGTGCGACGCGCCACTGCCACGACGCGCCCCCGAGGGGCGTGCATGCGAGTGGATTTGGCTAGCGCGTCGAAAGCTGAGCCCCCGCCGGCAGACATCGCGAGCGCCGCCCTAGCCGTAACCGACGAGGTCGAGCGCGCGCTTGGCAGCGCGAAGCAGGGAGATTGGGCGTTGGAAGACAGCGTTCTTCGCGCAACTGATCCGCGGGATGCAGCGTCCACCGCAGCTTGGCACGCACTCAGCGGCAAACGCGCTGGCGGCGTCAGCCGTCGCAACGTGAGCTATTCGAGCCGGATCGGTGAAGTGCCCCGCCAGGAAGATCTCGCGCTCGAGCTCGCTCGCCAGGCCGCACCACGTTCGACGATTGCGTTAGAAAAGAGCGTCGAAACCGGCCAAGGCGAGCTGTGGATGCTGCTCGGCTCCCCTTGTGGGACGTTGTCCGAGTCGACGAGCAACGCGGGGACGCTGGGCCTCGCCGTACGCGCCATTGCCGAATCCGCGACAGGCTACGCCGGCGTGGAGCTCGAACCGTGGATCACGACCGACGGCGTGGGAGTGCTCGCGCACGCGCCCAGACGAGACCGAACCGAAACGCCCGACGCGCACGCCGCCCGCATCGCTCGCGCTCTCAGTCGAGCCTTCGGCCGACGGCTCGGCACCCGCGTCGCTCGAGCCCGCAGCCTGGTGCTGGACGAGTTGGGCCCAGAGCCCCACCCGAACTGGTGGTTGGCGGTGTCGGCGCTTTCCCCCGAGCACCCGTCGTGGCTCGACCCCCGAGGCACGTGGAAATCGGTGAACGAATCGGCGTCGCACGACGTGGACCTGAGCCGCCAGGCCCTCGTCTCTGGTCCGCTCCGCCTCGCCATGTTGGCGAATTGGGATGCGGCTCAGTGGAGAACCGGTGCCGCCACCGTCGAGCGTTGGCTGGGACCTCGGCGCCGGCAGACAACCGCGTGCCCCACCCCTCCCCCGCAACAGCCGCGAGCCGGCAAGTTCACCATCGAGACGAACCCGGATGGGCTGCGAGCCCGCGCCATCGTCGGGGTCGCCATTCCTGCATCCGGCTCGGGCTCTCGTGCGGCCGATCTGCGGTGGACGACTTGGCTTCTCAATCGCCGGCGTGGGTGGCTCGACCGCGCGCTACGCGAACCCGGCTTGGCAACCACCGCCCAGGCAACGCTACTCGGGGGCGAACACCACGCCGCAATCTTGATCGAGTTGGACTCCGTGGACGACCAGTTGGATGCTGCCGTGTCGCAGGTCCGTGCGCTCCTCGAGCGGTTGGCTCGGGGAGCCGTCAATCGAAGAGACCTGACGCGCGCCCAGCGTCATTTCGATTCGATGAAGAGCGAGATGGTGCTGTCGCCACGCCACCGCGTGGTACAGCTGTGGCGGGCGGCCCCCGAAGCGGCACCGTCGCTCGCCTCCCTTCGCGGATTGCACGCCCTGTTCGTGCCGGACCGACACGTCATCGTCATCGCGGAAGTCGAGCAGTAGCCGTCTCTTTGGCCGCGCCGAGTGCTGTGCTAGTCG
>JAJDAH010000281.1 GCA_029261965.1 Polyangiaceae bacterium | reverse complement strand
CCGTCGGCCTGCATTTGGCCCTGCTCGTTCTTCACGTTGACCGTGACGAGGTGAGGCTGGATGAACCCGACCGGCAGATCCTCGCCCTCTCCCAGCTTCACCCCGTGAAACTTGCTGGGCTTGACGATTTTCGTCCGATCGAGCGGCACGACGTCGAGCTCCGTGGTCAGTCCGAACACGCGATCGTGCCATTCGAACACTCGCTGCAGAGCGAAGCCGCTGTCCATCGTTGCCCGGCCGGCGTGAACCGAAAAATGAAGCCGTTGCTCCACGCCATAAGGCTTGCGAAGTTTTTTCGTGTTCACGAGGAAGTCCGGCGGGGCGCCGATTTCTCCGAGCACGTCGAGCGTGCCGTCGAGCTTCGACCGCTCACGCCAGGTGAAGACGTGTCGGGCGAGCGTCTTTCCCTCGACCTTGGCCATCTGCTTTTCGTCGGGCAGTCGAAAATACAGGTGCGGCGCGATCTCCTTCGACAGGGCGTAGATGTACGGTAGGGCTCGCCCGCGGTCGGGTCGCACGGATGTCGCCACCGCAATAGGATCCTCGACGTCGAGCGTTGCGCCTTTGCCGATGCAGACGAAACCCCGGGGGTTGATGCGGTACCAGGTCCCCGTGCAGCCGTCGTTCCGAACGGTGCCCTTTTCTCGAACGTCGAGCGTCGCGCCGGATCGCAGGTAGCCGTATCGTGTGCGCTTGGGTCCGGTGTCCGTGTAGACCCAGGTCCTCCACGCCACGCTCGAGAGCTTCTTGCCGGTAGGCTCGAACGGAAGATTGTCGCGAATCGTGCCGACGATGTCCCCCACGTCCTCGGCGGCGGCGTCCTCGGCGGCGACAGGCTCCCCCAGGTTCACCGCGGCGGTAACCGCCGCGTCTAGAGGCTCGGCGCTGACCCCTGGGGGCTCCTGACGCTCGGCGCAGGCGGCGGCGGCGGCGAGAAAGAGCGTGAACGGGACCAATCGGACCATGGGCGAATTCGTCCGCGGACTAGCACAAACCCGCGAGGCAGGGGCATGCTCGCCCCGTTCCATGCGCTCTGCCACTGTTGTGACCCGAGCCGGCGGCGACCGGTGAAAATTCCCCGAGGGGTTTGGGCGATCGTCAAGGAGGTCGCACGCCATCTTTTGCGGCGACCGGTCGTGGGCATCGCCGCGGCCGCGCGCACGCCGGACGGTCGCTGGGTCCTGATACGACGTGGCGACACGGGTGAATGGGCGCTGCCCGGCGGAACTCTCGAGTGGGGCGAGACCCTGCGCACCGCTATCGAACGCGAGCTACTGGAAGAAGCGGGGTGCCGGGTCCAGGAGCTCGGCGATCTGCTCGGCGTCTATTCCGCGCCGGATCGCGACGCTCGCTTCCACGCGGTGACCGTCGTTGTCGGCGTCACCGTCGGCGCGCCCGAACGCCCTCCGGAGAATCCGCTCGAAATCACCGAGGTCGGCCTGTTCGGGACCGACGAGCTTCCGGCCAAACTGGCGCACGGCATGAGCGCCATGCTCGACCACGCTCGCGATGGTAAGACCACCTGGGAGTAGCCCTTGGCGCGGACGGCCGGGGCGTGGGAAAAATCGGCTCGTGATGAACAAGCAACGACTACTGACGCTGTGCTTGCTCGCGCTCGTCGTCGGCGGCTGCGGTCTGTTTGGCGGACTGAAGGTCGAGACGGTAGCGACCTCGTATCAGAAACCCAGCAACGTCGCGGTCTACCTCTCAGTCACCGACGACCAAGCGGTACCGCCGCTGACGGCACAGAGCTTCCGTATTCTCGAAGGAGGGCAGCTGGTCCCCGCCGATCAAAGCAAACAAACGCTGCTCGACCGGTCCGTCGCGGCGGAGCATCGCACGTTGCTGCTGCTCGACATGAGCGGCACTGCCGACGCTCTCGCTCGCAAGGAGATGGCGCGCGGCGCCGCACGATTCGCCGAAACCGTCTCCAAAAACCAAGCGGTTCACGTCTACGGCTTCGACGGTCGTGCAGAGCTCTTGGAGCTCGGCGACTTTCCGAAAGGGGCGAGCGTGCCCGACTCTCTGGACGACGTCGAAAGAGTGAAAATCGAAGACACGTCGAGCAATCTCTACGGAGCCGTCGTCGAAGCCGTGCACACGCTCGGCGGCCACCTGACCGGCGTTCGCAAGCCGATCCGCATCGGGACTCTCGTGGTCTATCTTCGAAATGGAGACCAAGCGAGTCGCCAGTCCCTCGAGGACATGATCATGGCGATCGAGGACTCGGGCTACCTGTCCATCGCCGTGGGCTACGGCGAAGATTTCGGAGAAACGCGTCTCGACGACGTGGGTCACGACCACACGATTCCGGTGCCGGCGGTCACGAGCATCGGTGAAGCTCTGGCCCAAGCCGGAGCCAAAGCCGACGCTCACTTCAGCTCGCACTATCTACTGTCGTACTGCTCGCCGGGACGTTCGGGCATGCGTGACCTCGAAGTCGAGGTTGCCATAGCCGATGCCGAGGGCGGTGAGCGCACGTCGAGCGCGTTCAGCAAGTTCGACTCGACAGGATTTGCGGCGGGATGCGATCCCAATGCGCCGCCTTCATTCGTGACGATGGCACGACCACCAGTCGCCGAAGAGGCGCCCGAGGGCGACGACGTCGGTGAAGTCCCCGCCGAAGGCGAGGCCGAGCAACCCTCGGAGAAAAAGCCCAGGCCTGCCGCGCCCGGCCCCAAGAAACCCGCCGGACCCCGGAAGCCCGCGCCGAAGCCTCCAACGGGTGACGATTCGGTCGTCCCGCCCCCCACCAGCCCGGACTACGCGCCGGACTGAGTCCCCGCCACAAATCCGGCGTTTGTTCAGTATTTCGGGTCGACGGCCCCTCGGCGGCTCCGGCCTCCCCTGGGCGGATTTTGCCTTAATGGTTGACCACTTCCCGCCGCCTTGCTCTTCTCTCGCTCGCGCCGCCCCCCGGCGGCGGGGAGCCCCGGGTACATGCGACGTCGCCAGCTTCTGTGCACCGCTGCCTTGGTGGCAAGCCTGGGAATGGCGCATCAAGCGCAGGCCTCGACGGCGATCGAATACCCCGATAACGGCGTCGCGCAGTTCTCACGCGGCGGCGCTTGGCTCGCGACGGCAAGCGATCCCATCGCGGGGTACTTCAACCCCGCAGCGCTTGCGACGCAGTCCGACAGTTTCGCGATCGGCGCCAACTTCGTCACGCAGAAGATCTGCTTCTCCCGCGCCGGCGTCGTCGACCCCGACGGCACCGTTCAACCCTCCGGCCCTGACCCCGGACAGCCCGAGCTCGAATACCCCAAGGTCTGCAACATCAACTCGAAGTTCCCCCGGTTCATCCCGAACCTCGGCGGGGTGTGGCGCATTCACGACCGCGTCGGTCTAGGCATCACCGTCAATCCCCCGACGTCGCTCGGGAAGGTCTCGTGGCCTCGAACCGTCACCGTGCAGAATAGTCGCGGCTTCGATCAGCAGATCGCCGCTCCGCAGCGCTTCCTGTCCCTCGGCGTGCAAGGGACCATCATCTACCCGACGTTCGCGTTCGGCGTCGAAATCTTCAAGGGCTTCCGGCTCGGCGCAGGCTTCGTCGCCGGCTTGGTGGACCTGCAGCTGCAAACGGCGTCGATGGGCAACGTTTCTCCCGACGACCCGAAAGACGACTTCCGGACCGACACGAAGAGCGACTTGCACGTGACCGACTTCTTCGTTCCCGGCATCGTCGTGAGCGCCCACGCCTCGCCCCACAAGAATCTCGACGTCGGGCTCTGGTACAAGTGGTTCGACTCGGTCACCGCCTACGGGCCGCTGCAGGTGCGCGCCCCGTTCTACGGCGAGGATCCCAACGTAGGCACCACCGAGCGCCTCGACTGCGAAAACCCGGAGGACTCGGAGCTCCCCGGCGCCACCTGCTCGGGCGTGACGCTCGTGCCAGAAGATTCGGCCCGCGATGCCGAGGGCAAAAACGTGCCGAGGTTCGGCCTCGCCATCCCGATGGAGATTCGCGGCGGCATCCGCTTTCACATGCCGTTTTCCGATGCGCCAACGCCGCTGGAGCGCGACCAGTGGCGCAAGGACGACCACCCGGTTCGGGACCCCCTGCGCGATGACAAGTTCGACATCGAAATCGACGTCACCTGGGCACAAAACTCCGAGGCGGATTTCTTCACGGTTCGGTTCCCGTCGGCGCCTCAGGTAAACGTCGTCGGCTCACCCGGCGGCCAGGTGCCCGCCAACGCCGACCGTCCGACGGGCTTTCAAGACACCATCGGGGTCCGCATTGGCGGTCAGTGGGCGGCCATGCGCAACAAGCTCGGTGTCCGGTACGGCACCTGGATAGAGTCGCCAGCGGTCAAAAAAGAGGACCTGAACGTCACCGGCGTGCCTGCCCTTCGCGGCGGTTTCGGCGGCGGTTTCGTGTTCCGTATCGACCAGACCGACGTCGAGGTCGGCTACCAACACCACTGGAACGCGGGCTTGAACAACGGTGGTGCTTGCCGAGAAACCACGGACGCCAACCCCATCGAAACCCAGACGGGTTGCGGCCGCCTGACGGCGATCGCCGGGTCCGGCAACAGCTCGAACGAGCTCAGCTTCGAGAATCGCTCCTATGCCGGCGTCAACGGCGGCAAAGTGACCCAGAAAGCCGACATCTTCTCCATCGGCTTCGTCACCCGCTGGTAGCCGCCCACCGTCAGTCCACCCGGGGGGACCCGCCCGTCCCACAGGGGTACGCCCCCTCAGGGGTAAGGGTCAGGGTCAGGGCGAGGCCGTGCAGGTTCCTGCGGAGCAGCGTGGCGTCAGCACGACTGCGGGGCAACCGATTGCGACTGGAGGGCAGTGCGAGCAGCTGTTGCGAGCAAATTCCTCGGTCGCCTGAGTCAGCTCCGTGATGTGGGCCGTGGCGACCCCCGTGCCACAGTCGGCGGAACACGCGTTACTGAAACTGACGATGGTGCAGTCTGCGTCGACAGAGCAGTCGAGAGCCCCAAGTCGCACTATCTCGTCCGCCAGCAGCTGGTCATGCTGCGCTTTTTCGCTCGCACAGAAGTCGGGATCCGGCGCGCACCCGAAGCAGCAACCGTTGCCGAGCTCGAGCCCCGTGTAGCCCGGCGGACAGCTCAAGAGGTCGCAGGGAAACTCGTCCTGCCCGCACCCGCCTGTGGGGACGCAAATGGCGCAGCACGAATCGCCTGGAAAAACGAGTCGCTCACCCGCGGCGCAATTCGCCGGCGCACACGACACGAGCGAGCACTTGTCGATTTGACAGGCACAACACCCTGGCGCGAACTCCTGCTGGGCGTAGCCGGGAGCACAACCGGGGTGCGTGGAGCAGTCCTCGGTCGACCCCGCGCAGAGCCCCTCCTCCGGGAGGCACTCGGGGCAACAGGCCCCCGGCGGAGTTCGACTCACGAACCCCGTGGCGCACTCGACCGCGTCGCAGGGCACCAGGCACTGCCCGCCACCTCCGGAGCCGCCAGCACCTCCCGAGCCGCCAGCACCTCCCGAACCGCCGGCACCGGAACCGCCCGTAGCACCGCTGCCTGACGAGCCGCCGCCACCATCTACGGCGCCATCGTCGAAAGTGCTGCCGCCGCAGGCGCCAGCGAATCCGATGAAGACCGCCCCCGCAATCACCACCGACCATCGAGCTTCGTCGCGCATTTCCAGAAGACCTCCCACGAGCAGGTTAGCGCACTCGGCAGCACCGGCAGCCGCCGACCCAGATCTCGAGGAAAACGTCGGTGGACAAAATAAAAACGAGGGCGATTCAGTCGCCTGAATCGCCCTCGAGGAGGCTCGCTTGCTGGCGGCGAACGATTGAACGTTCTTTGCCGGGATAATCCGGTTCGGTGCGCACCAGCCCCTCGGACGCGGAAGCCACCGCGCCCGGGATATCATTGTCATAACGTGGGTTTCATGCCCTGGGAGCCCTGCAGTTCGCGCTGCGAGACCCTCTGATGATGGTGGGAGGAATTACCTCATGACCAACTTTCACCGACGTCGCCGGCGGCGACTCTCGGGACGAACGCTCCGAAGAACGAGCGAACCGTGAACTCTGACCCCCCGCCTCTCTCGAGTGGAGGAGCCTTTACCGCGCCACGCCTGCTTCTGACGTTGTTCTGTCGCGGAACAGGCACCATTCGAAACAGCCTTCACTGCCCGCTGGCTAATGGGGCCTTCATCTTTGGTCCGAAGACCGACGAAGTCCCAAGCGACCTGCCCAGCCAGAGCCGCGCTTGCGCCCATCCGGTTAAGGAGGAGCGTAGCTTCGACTCAAAACGCCTTCCGTCGTACCTACTCGAGCCCGTGAAGTCATCCCCACGGGTCGACGCCTGGTGCAAAAATTCTGGAATCTCTGCGCCTGACTTCGCGCACCCTGTTCGCCCGACGTTTCTCACCGCGCCTCGTCAAAAGCCCGATGGTCTGCGCCGCACTAGCCCAGTGGATATCCCGGCTACCTCGCGGCAACCCGGTTCCCCAGACACAGATGCGTCTTGGCCGACGTTGTGCAACCCACATTTTCAAAGACGAGAACCCGCGCCTGTCGAGTTATCCGCCCGCTTCACCAGGTTGCCCCAGCTGCTGGCGGATGGACCGCACGTTTCACGACGCGCGGTCCGCTGAGCTTGTTTGTCACTGATCCAGCGTCTTGGGCATTGTCTCCCCTCGACGTCAGTTCGGTGTTCAGGCTCTGAACGTCCCCGTACACCGGCTGGTCCCGCTTCTTCGACGTTGCCGTCGCTTCGGCGTTTTCATCCGGTCTAGGCAGTTTCCGCTCGGATCCTTCGTGAAAGGACTCGAGTTTCGACAGCCCGGGACATCCTCGGTGGATCAAGGTCTCTTCGCGAGACTTTCACGCCACTGCGGCTTCGCCGCCGCAATTCGCTTCAAAGCGCCCCTTTGCTCCGACGGTTGCCCGTCGTTGCTAGTCCCCCGTCCGCGCCGTTCGGCCGTAGCCTCACCGCGCTTTTTGGGATCAGACGCTTCTTGTCAACCTACTGCAACTCAATCTCAACGCGAGCACACCGCGTGGCGATTCGCTCCCACGCACGGACCAGTCTCCTGGTCCGCTGCGTCGATCGGCAAGTTGCCCCGTCGATTGACGCCGCGCAGCATCTCACTGCCGCGGCCCGAGGGCCTCGGAAGTGCCGAGGTGAGTGAGACCGCGAGGTGGCATCCGCACGGCGGCGAATAGGCCAGCTCGATGTCTCCCCGACGCCTCATCGGTCACCGACCGGCCTCCGTGGGTCTAAAGGGACCCCGATCGACCAGGTCGGCCAAGACTCTTTTCCACACCGCCCGCGCGAACGAAACGGTGCTTCCTGAAAGCCGAGGCGCCTTCCACCTCCGCTGATCCCAACGTGTCGGGTCTCGACCCACCGGAATGTGCCGGCTCGCGCACGAGTGCTCAAGCTTGGGCAGCGCGCCTTCGTTTTCCGTGACTCATGCCGCGCCTTGACGGGCTCGACGCGAGTACCGGGTCGGATGAACGGCACCGCGAGGGTAACCGCACCATCCGCAGCGCCTTTGGAGGCTTCTACGAACGAATTGCCCGCGGCAGATATGCCGCGAACTTCCTGACTTGGAATATGTGCCGAGAGCCAATTCAAAGCAAGAGAAAAACGCGCTCTAGGTCACATTTATTGTCCACAGCTTGTGCGCAGCTTGTCGCCAAAGCGCGACGACCGACGTCACTAGTGCCGCGCAATCCGCTCATCAAACCCCTATTTTTAAGCCAAACATGCGCAAGTTTTGCGGAAGCAACGCCTGGCCGCACGCAGCAGTGCACCCCTTTTACTCGTTTGATTATCTCCATTGAATTGAGCGGTAAATTTTGTTTGAAGAATTACATTCTAAGTGTTTGTTTGAAGCCAATCCCGCGGCGGTTCCAGCACCAAAATCGCGGAGTTGGCTCAGCCGGCCGCACGCCTCGGTGATGCGAAACAATCCGAGGGCGAAAGCGCCACGACGTGCCGACTCCCAAGCCGGCGCCGAAACGGACTCGAAATGCAGCGAAGAAGCAAAAAAGAGATGGGTCCGCTCTCGAACCGAAAAACTTCGCTACAGGACTGGACGACCGTGCCGTTCCCATGGGCTATGACCGCCCGTGCGAATACTGCGTTGGTGCACGCCGGCGACGGCACCGAGCCGGAGCCGCCCGGCCTGAAAGCGCTGCCCGCTGTCCAACCGAGCGCCCAGCCGCCCAGCTCGAAACCCCGCGTGCCGGTGGCGATTACGCCGGCAAGCGACTCCACCGAAAGCGGTCAGTGGCCGACCAAGCGCGGTCGGGTGCTGCTCGCGGACGACGAGCCCGAGCTTCGGAGGAGCTTCACGCGACTATTGCGCGCGACGGGATACGACGTCATCGCTGCTCCCGACGGCGACGCCGCAGCCAAGATCATCGCCGGGCAGGAGCTCGACGCGATCGTCACCGACATCGCCATGCCGAGCATCAGCGGCATTCAGCTTCTGCAGATCGCCCGCGAGCACGATCTCGATGTCCCGGTCATCCTGGTGACCGGAGAGCCCGCCGTGAGCACCGCCGTTCAGGCGCTCGAATACGGCGCGTTTCACTACCTGCTCAAGCCAGTCGCCAACGAGGACCTGCTCGAAGTCGTGGACAAGGCCGTATGCCTCAGCCGCATGGCGCGGATGAAGCGCGAAGCGGCAGAGATCCTCGGCGAAGAGCCTGGAGCCGGTGACCGTGTCGGGCTCGAAACGAGCTTCCGACGAGCGATGAGCACGCTCTGGATGGCCTACCAACCGATTCTCTGCGCAAAAACTCGCGCCGTGTTCGGCTACGAGGCCCTGCTTCGAAGCAACGAGCCCAGTCTTCCCCATCCTGGGGCGGTCATCGAAGCCGCCGAGCGCCTCGAGGCGCTCGACCTGCTCGGCCGCACGATTCGTGAACGCGCCGCTGGGCCCATCGCTCCGCTCGAGTCCAAGGAGCTCTTGTTCGTCAATTTGCACACGACGGATCTGCTCGACTCCGATCTGCTGAACCCCGACGCCGCGCTGTCGAAGATCGCACATCGGGTGGTGCTCGAGATCACCGAGCGGTCGTCGCTCGACTGCGTCAAAGACGTCAAGTCCATCGTCTCCACCTTGCGGGAGATGGGATACCGAATCGCGATCGACGACCTCGGCGCCGGCTATGCGGGGCTCACGAGCTTCGCCACGCTCGAGCCGGAGATCGTCAAGCTCGACATGACGCTAGTGCGCGACGTCGACACCAGCGCGACGAAGCAAAAGCTCGTCCGATCGATGACCGCTCTGTGCAAGGACATGGGCATGCTCGTCGTCGCCGAAGGCATCGAAACCGGCGCCGAGCGCGACACCCTCGCGGAGCTGGGCTGCGATCTGTTTCAAGGTTTCAAGTTCGCGAAACCCGGCAAGCCGTTCCCAACGGTGCAGTGGTGAGCCAGCGGGCGGCGGTGCTACCGCCCTGTCCTTCGCTGCTTCAACACGCGGCGCAAAAAGCGAAGACCGCTTCACCCACCGCTCAAACTCAACCGGAAATGCGAGCGGTCCGCGGCTCTGCGCCGCGAATCATGTCGACGGAGACCATGGCGGCGGACGTCGTACCGACCGCAGCGCCGGTGCCCTTGCCACGGCTCGATCCCCCCTCCTCCCGCGCGCCGTTCGTCTCGCTTCTCGACGACGACGACGAATTCGAGGACATCACGAGCGTCGGGCGCGTCACCGAGGTCGGTGCACCACCGCCAACGCCAACGCTCAACGTGCGCAATCGCGCCGTGCTCGTGCGCCTGGACGGAGCGCTCGCGGGCCAGACGACGTCGATAGGCGACGACGGCGTCACCATCGGCCGCGGACGCAAACAAGCGGTGCGCGTCGAGGACGAGGGCATCTCGCGGTCACACGCTCGAATTCTTTGTCAGGCGGGCGGCTATTACCTCGAGGATCTCGGTTCGAGCAACGGCACCTACGCCGGCGGCAAACGGGTGAGCACTGTGGTGCTTCGCGATGGTGACATCGTTCACATCGGACCCCGTGTGAGCTTCCGTTTCACCCTGACCGACGAAAAACAGGAGCGGTTGTACCGCCAACTGTTCGAGTCGAGCACCCGAGACGCGCTGACCGGAACCTACAACCGGCAGCACTTCGACGAGCGGCTCGACTCGGAAGTGGCCTACGCCGTGCGGCACAAGACCGTCGTCTCGCTCGTTCTGTTCGACCTCGACCATTTCAAGCAGGTCAACGACCGTCACGGACATCAAGCCGGCGACGCGGTGCTCTCGCACACCGCCGGCCTGGTGCACCCTCGTCTGCGCGTCGAGGACGTGTTCGCGCGGTACGGCGGGGAAGAGTTCGCGATCATCCTGCGCAGCATCGATCTACCCGGCGCTGCCCGCGTCGGAGAGCGCATCCGCACCGCAGTTTCGGCCAAGCCAGCCATGCACGACGGGCAGCTCATCCCCGTGACACTGAGCGCCGGGGCCGCCTCGCTCGGGTGTTCCACCGAAGAAACCGCCGCCGAGTTGCTCGCCGCGGCCGACCGGCGCCTCTACTTGGCCAAAGGGGCGGGCCGTAACCGCGTCGTTTCGATGGGCTGACGCCGCCCGTGGGCGGGCGAACGCTGTTCAGCGGGGCGGCGGTCTGCTATCTCTCGCGCCACCCGTGGCACTCGATCTCGATACGCTGAAGAAGGAACGCGACACCCTCAAGGAGTCGCTACGCGACCTCGAGATTCAGCAGCGAAAGCTGGAGACCGAGATCAAGGGATTTCGCCAACGCGAGATCCGCATCAAGCGCGAAATCGAGGCGCTCTCGACCCTCATCGAAGTGACCGAGCCCGAAAAAAAACCCGCCGGCGACAAGAAGAGCGATAGCTAACTAACTGCTGGCAAGTCCGGCCGCCCCGTCCGCCCGTTCAGCTCGCTTCGCCATCGGAGCCTCGCGACGTCGCCTCACCCGGCATGTAGCCGTGACTGAGCCGCGGCCCGCCTGGACGCCCGAGCTGACCCTTGGGCCCGAACCCTTCGATGACCTCGATGAGGCGCTCGTTGCCAGGAGGCGGTGCAACTCGGTACTCGTCCCCGGGTTTCGCCACTTCGGGCACGTGCAGCGTCCGCGTCGGGAACGCGAAGGCGACACCCAGGTGCTGCGCCAGGCGCATGAACTCGAGGTAGATGTTGTGGCGCTCGGTGAGTTCCTCGGTCCAAGAAGCGACCTTGAAAAAGAAGTACACCATGATGTCGAGGGAGTGCGCACCAAACCCCGACATGTGCACTTCGAAGTAGTCCTTCCTCGTTTTCGGGTTCGCCTGGATGATCGCGCGAATGCCCTCGACGAAGGCCTGCATCTGCTCCGGCGTCGTGTCGTAGGTCACACCCAGCGTGATGAAGCACCGCCGAAATTCGCGCTCCCCGTAGTTGTCGATGGACGTATCCATCAGCTTCGCGTTCGGGATGGTCATGAGGGAGTTGTAGAACGTACGTACACGCGTCGACCGGAAGCCGACCTCCTCCACGATGCCCTCGGCTGGGCCGATCACCACCCAGTCACCCACCTGAAACGGCCGGTCGATGAAAATCATCACGCTGCCAAAGAAGTTCGCGAGCGTGTCCTTGGCGGCGAGGGCAAACGCCAAGCCTCCGATGCCCAACCCCGCAAGGAGGGAGCTGACGTTGACGTTGAGATTCTGGAGCACGAACAGGCCGCCGATGATGACGGTGACGACCTTGAGCGCCTTGCGAACGAGGGGGACGAGTTGGTCGTCGAGCTTCGATTCGGACTCGGCTGCTCGAAACGCCATGCGCGCCGCGATGACGTCGACGATGCGGTACGCCGCCCAGACGATCGACAGGACGATGAGGACGCGGACGGCCACCTGCATGACCACGGCGGCGTGGATCGGCAGCAGCAAGCGCGGGTAGAACAAGCGCAGCAGCACTGCCATGATGAGCGTCGCGCCCGGCGAAGCGAAAACGTCCACTACCGTCTCCGCCCACGTCTGGCCGAGCTTGTGAACGAGGCTTCTCACCCGGTTTTTCACCACGAACGCGATCACGCGGCGAACGACCAGCCCGACGACGAACAGCAAGATGATCGCGAGGTACTGCCAGATCTCGACGTCCAGGACTTTGCCGCGGAGCGAAGCGGGGATCTTTTCGATCCATTGTTTGTCGACGCGTGCTGCGGCCGTGTCCGAGTAGTGCAGGGCCTCCACCTTGTCGAGCGAGGCCTTGCTCCACAGCCAATCTCCGTCCATCGATTTGACGACGAAGACCTCCGGCAGCGCGTCGTGAACGACGACGCGGCTCGCCCCCTTGTCGTTCTTGTAGTCCGCGACGTCGGGGATCTTCTCCATCTTCACGAAAGCCGAGCGGTGGTCGTAGACACTCTTGATGGCCTTGGCGACACCTCGGAGCTCGTCGGTCGAGCGGCCGTCGGGATCGAGACAGCGCGCGGCAAGCTCCAAGCTGGAGTTGTCGGGTTGCTGCCAGGCGAACACGCTGTCGACGGCGCTACGCGGGGTCTTGCAATCTGTGGGCGGCGTAGCTCGCGCCGACCGCTCGGCGAAAAACACCGCGAGAAACGCGCACACCATCCAGGCGAATCGAGTCAAAAAAGCTTCTCCCTGTTCAGAGCTTGGTCTTGCCCAACTTCAGCACGCGCTTGAAGTGAACGCTGGAAACCGGCTGCACGCTCAACCTCGCCCGCTTCACGAGCATCATGTCCTCGAATTTCGGATCAGCTTTGACGTCGGCGAGCGTGACCGGTTGGGCCAGCTTCTTGACCGGCACCAGATCCACCACGGACCAATCGCCCTTCTTGGCGGTGGGATCGGGATACGCCTCCGCCGCGACCTTGGCGACACCGACGACCTCTTTGCCGTCCACCGAGTGATAGAAGAGCACGAGATCGCCCTTCTTCATCGCTCGGAGGTTGTTGCGCGCGCCGTAATTGCGCACGCCGTCCCACATGCCGCGCTTCTCTTTGACGAACGCGTCCCAAGAGTACGCACTCGGCTCGCTCTTCACCAACCAGTAGCTCGCTGCCATGAGGCGGGGATGTTCGCCACCAGGACCGCTCGGGTCAACGCCCTCGCAGCACAAAAGCCGCGGGCCGAGACCACCCGGTGTGGCTCGGCCCGCAATTCTTTGTGAGAACGTCGGCTCAGGCGACCGGCGCGAACATGATGGGATAGCTCACCGTGACCACTCCGCCCTCCGGTTTGGGGAAGCTCAGCGAGTAGAACTTCGAAACCACACACGAGACGACACCAGAGTCCGGCAGATCGCTCCCACCCGAAGCCGCGTTGGCGACCTTGCCGTCCCGATCGATGACGAATCGGGTCGTCACACGACCAGCCAGGCTCGGATTGGTGCGCAAACCAGTCTCGTAACACGCTCGGAATCGACCGTAGTTGTTGCGCACGATGCGCTGAATCGCCGCTGGAGGAATGCGACCGCTCACGGTGGTCGTCGGATCCCAGCCGTCGACCGGCTTCACCTGATGCTCGGGCATGCCGCCCTTGCGCCGCCAACCGACGAATTTCCCGCGCTCGTCACCTCGACCCGGACAGAAAAACGAATCGCACCCTGGGCCATCGAACAGCCCGATGACCTTCGCTCGGCCACCGCCGCCGGATCCGTCGTTTTCGAGGTGCAGACCGGCCCTTCCCCATCCGTCGGCCAGATCGTCGCTGAAGAGGTCGCCCACGGCGTCGACGGCGTCGCTGCCCGAGGTGTCCATCGCCCACGGGGCGCTGACATGGCGGCTCTCGTCACCGGTCAAGAGCGCGACCATGCCGAAGGTGCTCGCCAGCTCGATGGCCTCCGCCCGCGAGAGAGTCGGCTCGGGGTTGTTCTTCGGTCCCTTCCACGCCGCGTGCCCCGCTTGGTTTTTCTGCGGATCTCCCGCGGCGCCCTGCTCCCCTTCGGCGGGAGCCGCCCCCCCGCCTTGCTGCTCGCCACCGCTGGCGGAACTGGGCTCGAGCGGCTCGGGCTCGACGTCCTCCTCGGCGGTCGCGTCGAGGTAGGCCTTCATCGCGTAGAGTTGATCCTTGTTCAACCCTTCGTCCTCGGTGATGCCGAGCGGTGGAGCGAACGCTGCGGCCGCGCCGATGAGCGCCGCGGTCACCGCGGCGCTCAGGCCGAAGTAGGCCGCCATGCGGCCACCAAACCCGGAGAAAATCCCGCGCTTCGGCGTCTTCGGCACGACGACAGCCTTGATGCGACAGACGAGATCCCCGAACGCGAGCTCGGCACTCGCTCCATTTTCGAGCGGGATCTTCGTCCCCGCTGGCGTGACGGCGTAAGGCACGCCTCGTTCGAAGAGCACGAGGGGAAGCCGGGGTGCGCCGAGCCTCTCTTCCGGAACGACGAAGTCGACTGGAGCGGCCTTGCTCGAAGGGGTCCCGACGAAAAACGGCCGAGGAGGCGACAGTTGTTCCAGATGCAATATCGCATCGCCCCAGACGATTGAAACTTGCACGCCGGCCACACCGTCCGTGGGCTCGGGTTCGTGCCGCGGCTTGGCAGACGGGCCGGGCGCTCGGGCGAACAACGCGTGGGCGGCGGCACGCGTGCTCTCGGGGGCGGCGAAGGTCGAAAGGTCGGGGGTCGTGAAGGGGTTCGGCTGGTTCATGTGGCTCTCCTGTCGCCGCCGACGCTCCTTTCCCCGAAGAAGGGGGGACGAGCGCCGCCGTGTGTCGTGGGAGCCCGCGATCGCGGGCTCGGTGTGGGTCTTCAGGGGCTGGGGCCTCTCGGCGTGTGCCGCCTGCCGACCGCTGGTTGAGCTCGAGCCGTTTCGGCTAAGCGCTGGTTGCTGTCGCCGTCGTGCTCAGGGGAATTGACACGCGTCAGACATCCGGAGTTCCGGATTTCGTTCGGAAATCGGTCCCAGTAGAACTTTCCACCAGCGCGAAACGCGCCAAAACTCGTGGCGATTTCGAGGGAAGCTCAGGTGCCGCCGACGCCGCCCGTGCCGCCCATACCGCCCATGCCAATTGGCGGACATCCAGGCCGTGGAGGTCGAGTCTCGGCACGACCCGGCGTGATCTGTCCAGCTTCGAAGGCGAGACCGATGCTCATCGCGTCACAGGGCAGCGCTGGGTTGTTCTCTCCAGACGCCAGCACGTCCGCGTTCGTTTGCACGAAGTTGACCATGCCCAGGAATAGCGGATTGTCCTCGCAAAAGCCGACGCGACGGAACGACTCGATCAAGTCGTTGCTGATGATCCGGCCGCCGATGACGCCGTCCACCGCGCTCCACGTCCCCGCCTGCTCTCGTTCGAGCTTCGCGGTGATCGTCGCTTTCTGAATGATGATGTCGAAGCCCGGACGCGCGTCGTCGTCGCCGGCGAGATCGAGATTGGTTCCGTCGGGAACGTTCCCGACCAGATACCCGTCGCGAACGAACGCCTCGTTGTCGAAGTGAATCGAATCGGGGAGCTGACCTGGCTCGACGACCGG
Source organism: Polyangiaceae bacterium (assembly GCA_029261965.1). Taxonomy (GTDB): domain Bacteria; phylum Myxococcota_A; class Polyangia; order Polyangiales; family Polyangiaceae; genus JAJDAH01. The sequence continues at coordinate 32,013 of JAJDAH010000281.1, read as the reverse complement.
CCCACTCAGCTCCGCATCCGAGATGCGCCAGCGCGCGGAGGCCAACCAGCGAGGAAACTGTTCCTTGTAGCCCGCCAAGAACTCGTCGTTCACATCGAAGCAGCTCCAACCGGGAGGCGCCTCGAGACCGGGCGAAATGTAGTAGTCCACGCGCACGTCGTCATCATTCGGCATGCCATTGTAGCGGCTGACTCGAGCGACGATCGTGAACGCGCCGTTCCACAAGAAGCAGTTGGTGACGTCCTCGCCGATGCCGAGCTTCGGGCCGAGATCGGGCACCGCCGCGGCCACGGGTTGGAGCTTCGCGAACGTGTTGTCCCGACAGAGCTCACCGTCGAACGGGATCTCTTCAGTGAGCGGGGTGCAAGACGAAACGAAGTTCCCCGGACAGGTCGCCGAGCTCGTGCAGGTGCCGTCGATGTCCAACCCGAACGTCTGCCAGGCGTTGTCGTTCGGTTGCCCATCGGCGTCGAAGGTGCCGAGTCGCAGGTTGGAAATACCGACGTAGATGGGTGGCAGCTCCGTCGCGTCACCGGGTGCGGGGCGCCCTTCTTTCGTGGGAGCCCCAGCGGTCTCGCAACCTTCGACGCTCTGTTCAGACCACCAGCACTTGCCGAGCGCACACTCGACCGGTCCGCCCGCATCGTCGTCGACGATCGGCCCACCGGTGCCTTCGAGCAATTCGGGGGTGTAAACGCTGCAGGAACCGACGATTCCGGCGAAAGTCAGCAGGCAAGCATTCAGCGGTCGCACGGCCAACAGCCTAGCACCAGCGCCCCGAAATGGAGAAAACCCGCGCGACTGGGGCTACATCGAGCCGCCAGCGCCCCCGCCGCCGCCCATCCCGCCGAACCCCAACGTTGGATCGCAGGGTGGCGGCGTCTCGAGCGTCACGGCGGGCCCGGGCGTTATCTGGGCAGTCGTGAAAGCCAGGCCGACGCTCATCGAATCGCAGGTTCTCGACGGGTCGTTCGCGCCGTCGACGAGCACGTCCGAGTTCTCGTCGATGAAGTTCACTGTGCCGTCCCAAAGCGGGCCGCCGCAGAACCCGATGTCGCGGAACGATTGCTTGAGGTCCTCCGGCATCATGCGACCGCTCACCAGTCCGTCCAGCATCCGCCAGGTGCCGTCCTGAGCGCGCTCGGGTTTGGCGACCCAGACGACCTGGTTCAGGATGATCTTGAATCCCGGATACGGGGCGTTGTCGCCGGGCAGGTGAAACGGCGTCCCGTCGGGAAACCGGACCACCAGATAGCCGTCGCGCACGTAGGCGTTGGGGTCGGCAAAAATCGAATCGGGAAGCTGGCCGGGCTCGACGATGGGCCCGGTCAGATCCGCGTCGCCGACGAACCAGGCGGAGGACGTCAGCCAACGGGGGAAGGTTTCTCGAAAATCGGTCAGCAGAACGCCGTTACCGTCGAGGCAATCCCAACCGGACGGCGCCGTAACACCCGCGGAACGGTAGTAGTCGACGCGTACCTGATCGTCGTTCGCCTCGCCGTTGTATCCGGAAACTTTGGTGATGTTGTTGAAGTTGCCGCTCCACAGCTGGCAGTTGATCGCCTCCTCGCTCAGGCCAAATCGGATCCCGATGTCCGGAACGGCGGCCGCGACGGGCTGGAGCCGGGCAAAAGTATTGTCTCGACAGGTCTCGCCATCGAACGCGATGGCCGCCGGCGCGCCGGTGGACGCCAGCGGGGGCTGACACGACACGACGTCGAAGGGCGAATTCGCACACGTCGCCGAGTTCGTGCAAGTGCCGTCGAGGTCGAATCCGAAGGACTGCCAAGCGTCGTCGGACCGGGTACCGTCGAGCAGGCTCGTGCCAATGAAGAGCTGATCGATGCCCGTGTAGAACGGCGGCACGTCCGGACCCGCGGTCTCGCTCGGCGGCGGGTGGCCGTCCGCTGGGGGCACTCCGCTCGTCGCGCAGCCATCTTCGTTCGTACTGGACCACCAGCAGTCACCCCCGGCGCAGTCGACGACGCTCTGACCGCCAGCGCCCGCGGAGCCCCCGGGCCCGGCACTTCCGGCCAGAAGGCTCTTGTCGTACACGCTGCAGGCGATGAGCAGCGGCACCGCACCAAATACTGCGAATGCCGCAGTCACGCTCAGAGACGAGGTCGACGCCCTCACGAGGTTCAGTCTACCGCCGTTTGTGGGCCCTTACTATCTCGCTTGCGAGCCATTTGCTCGATGCCGAGCACCGCGACGAACCCGAGCAAGAACAAGACAACGGTGAATACTTCGGGAGACTCGGGCCAGTACGGCGTCGCGGATATCACCCGCGCCTTCTCGCGCACCACGACCACCTCGGTGTGCTGATACGGCCAGATTCGCCACAGGCTGCCGATCAGGAGGCCAGTCAGCACGGCCATCACGGTGTGTTCCCACTTGTGCAGGAGCCAGCCGAGAAACCGCGCAAACAAGAGCAAACCGACGAGGCAGCCCACTGCGAATGGCGCGACGACACGCAGCGCTCCGAGGTCCCCGTGCAATAATTCGCTCAGCGAATCCAAAATGTACGCGTATTTACGCAAGATCAGCAGAATGAAGGAGCCGCTGATGCCGGGCAGCAACATCGCAGAGATCGCGATGACGCCGTACATGAAGATGAACGGAGGGCTGTCCGGCGTGTCGGCAGGCACCATGTTCACGACACCGAAACCCAGGGCGGCGCCCGCGACCGCGGCCAGCACGCGGATCGGCGTCCAGCTGGGGATTCGCCGACCAAGAACGAGCGCCGAGGAGAGCACGAGCCCGAAGAACACCGCGTAGACGAGCTTCGTCTGTGTCTGCACGAGGTGAGGCAGCTTGAGCCCCACCACCATCACGACGACGGCGGAGACGATTCCGGTGCCGAGGCTCGCGATGAACCGCCAGTGAAGCTTGGAGAGCGCGCCCTTGAGGTCGAGCTTCAACAGCGCCTTGAGCGTGCGGGTGTTGATGGACGTGATCGCCGCCAAGAGCTGGCGGTAGATGCCGAGAGCGACCGCCATGGTGCCCCCCGACACGCCGGGCACGACGTCCGCGGTCCCCATACAGAAGCCGCTGAAAGCGACGTACCCCATCTGGCGCCAAGACCAAGGCACGTCCTGGACGCCGAACTGCTCGTCGCTTTCTTCTTGCTCGCCCATCGCTCCTCAGGCCTCGCGAAGCCGGGCGGAGACTATCCGCCGGACACCGACCTCGCCACTTTTTTCGGGGTATAAGCGAGTCTCCGTGAGCCAGAGCGACACAGCGCCGGCCGACACGCCCGCGCGCGCGAAAGGGCTCGGCTTCGGCACCAAATCGGCGTTCGGCATCGGATCGCTCGCCGAAGGGATCAAGTCGTTCTCCTTCGAGTGGTTCCTCCTCTACTACTTCACCTCGGTGCTCGGTATGTCGGGCACGCTGGCTGGCACGGCGATGTTCATCGCCATGTTGTTCGACGCGGTCACCGACCCCCTCGCCGGCTCGCTGTCGGACAATCTGCGACACAAGTGGGGCCGCCGCCACCCATTCATGTACGCGTCGGCCCTGCCACTCGCGATCTCGTTCGCGGTGCTCTTCAGCCCGCCGGCGGGCCTCGGCGAGTGGGGCCTCTTCTTCTGGCTGATCGCCGGGGCCGTTTTGGTCCGTGGATCGATGACGCTCTACCACGTGCCGCACCTCGCCCTCGGCGCCGAGCTGTCGAACAACTACCAGGAGCGCACGGGCATCGTCGCCTACCGCGTGCTCTTCGGCATCGGCGGGCACATTTTGGTCGCGACCCTTTCGTGGAAGCTGTTCTTCACCGAGAGCGCGGAGTTTCCCGAAGGCCAAAACAATCCGGCGGCGTACCCCGAGTTCGCCATCTTCTTCGGCTTCATCATGTTGGTGACGATCCTCTTGAGCGGAATCGGCACGCACTCGCGGATCCCGTACCTACCTCCCGCGCCGATGAACCCCGAGCGCCTGAGCGTGGGCCGGGTGTTCGGAGAGCTCGTGGGAGCGCTCGAGAACCGCTCGTTCCGTTTTCTTTTCATCGGTCTCGTCATCTTCTTGGTCACACGCGGCGTTCAGAGCGTGCTCGCCCTACACGTCTTGACCTACTTCTGGCAGGTGGACGCGAAAGCCATCCAGCGGACCATGGTCTTTGCGTTCGCCTTCGGAGTCCCCGCCTGGACGATAATTTCGCGACTCATCGACAAGAAGCCGACGCTCCTCGTCGGCATCCTGTCGTTCAGCATCTTCAACCTGATTCCTCCGGCCGGCGCGCTCCTGGGCGTTTGGCCGTCACCGGAAAGCAGCCTCTACTTCTCGCTCTTGGCGGTCTGCATGGGCATCGCCGCTTTCGGTGGAGCGGCGGGCTTCGTCGCCGCCGGATCGATGTTGGCGGACGTGAGCGACGAGCACGAGCTGACGACTCGCCGCCGCCAGGAGGGTATTTTCTTCGGAGCCTTGGCGTTCGCGGGCAAGTCGGCCACCGGCCTCGGCACCTTCATCGCCGGCATCGCGATCGATGTCATCAATTTCCCGGCGAAACCCCAGCCCGGACAGGTCATCCCCCAGGAAACACTCGACGCGCTCGCCATCGTGTACGGCCCAGGCATCGCCATTTTGACGATTGTCTCCATCCCCTTTTTCTTCCGTTATCGTTTGAATCGCGAACGCCACGCGAAGATCCTGGCTGAGCTCGACGCGCGACGTGCGGCCGAGGCGGAGTGAGAGGTAAAAAGACCATGACGATTTTTGGTTGGGCCGTCGGCTTGTACGCCGGAGCGAGTGCGCTCGCTTACTTCGGTCACCGCGCCGTGATGTACCCTGCGCCCGGCCGGGCAGTGGAACCGGTACTCGAAGACGCAGAGCTCTCACGGATCCCGGGTCGCGGCGGGCGAACGGTCTTCGCGTTGTATTCGAAGGCCCCCGAGGGAGCGCCGACCATCGTGCACTTTCACGGCAACGGCGAGGAGCTCGCCGATCAGGCATGGCTCGCCGCCGCGCTCCGGCGAGGCGGTGTCGGTGTGCTCGCCGTGGAGTACCCCGGGTATGGGCTCGCGAGAGATCACAAACCCAACGAACAAGACATCTACGACGATGCGGAAACTGCCATCCGCTACCTGCAACAGGAGCTCGAGGTCCCGAAAGAAAAGATAGTGCTCCAGGGCCAATCGCTCGGCACCGGAGTGGCGACCGAAATGGCCGCCCGCGGCTTCGGCTCGAAGCTCGTGCTGATCTCGCCGTTCACTTCGATGGTCGCCATGGCGCGGCGGGTCCTGCCGATCCTGCCGATGCGAGTCGTCATCCGCGACAAGTACGATTCGCTCGGGAAAGCATCCCGAATCTCGGTGCCAGCGCTCGTGGTGCACGGAGCATCGGACGACTTGATTCCAATATCGATGGGACGACGAATGGCCGAGGCCCTCGGTCCAGCAAAGCTCGTGGAAGTCGCCGCGGCGGGGCACAACGATCTCTTCGAACGGGACGGCCGTCGCATCGTGAGCGAAATCACCGAATTCGCGCTCGCGCCGTGAGCGCTCCGGCGGCAACCTCCGACGGGGATTGGGCGCTCGTCGAAGTCCGCCGAGACGGTGACCGCCGGCTGACCCGCAAACGACTGACCAGCCGTGCGTACAAGCTCGCCGGGTGGCTCCAGGCGCGAGGGCTCGAGCCGGGAGACCGGCTCTGCTACCTGCTCGAAAACTCGATACCCATCTTCGAGGTATCCGCCGCGTGCCGCGTGCTCGGGGTCTTCCCCGTTCCCATCAACTATCACTCGACGGCCGAAGAAGCGCGCTACATCGCGAGCGACAGCGGCGCCCGAGCCGTGGTGACCTCCGGTACCTACGCTGGTGTGACGAGCCAGGGCACCGCCGGGAACACCGCGCTGGATGGACGCCGGCTCATCGCGCGGGGAGAGCACGACGGGTTCGAGTCGCTAGAAGCCGCCATCCGAGAGGACAAGCGGTTCGAGGGTGAGCCGCAGGCGGCGCCGGGAGTGGTCATCTACACCTCGGGCACGACCGGCAAACCCAAGGGCGTCGTCCGCACGGCGCGCAGCCCGGACGCCGGCGCGAGATACCTCGCCACCTTCCGCGACGTCTGTAAGCTCGGCCGTGCCCCGGTTCACCTGGCTACGGGCCCGCTTTACCACACGGCGCCCAATGCGTTCGCCAACGTTTCGCTCCTGCTCGGTGGCCGAGTCGTGATTTTGCCGAAGTTCGACGCCGAAGCCGTTCTTCGCTCGGTCGAGCAGCACCGCATCACGCACATGCATCTGGTCCCGACGATGATGCATCGGCTGCTGGCGTTGCCGGAAGAAGTGAAGCGCCGCTACGATCTCGGCTCGCTCGTCGCGACCCAACACGCCGCCGCGCCCTGCCCCCCCGCAACCAAGAAGGCGATGATCGAGTGGTGGGGCCCCATCATCGACGAGTACTACGGGTCGACGGAGGTCGGCATCGTCACGTACCTCCCGGCGAAAGAAGCGCTGGCTCGCCCGGGCAGCGTCGGCACGAGCATCGATGGTGTGCGGCTCGCCATCCTGGGCACCGACGGCCAAGAGCTCGGCCCGATGCAAATCGGCGACGTGGCCGTGGCCACCGACGCCAGCCGCGGGTTCACGTATCACGGCGACGACCAGAAGAAGCGCGCCGCTACGCGGGGAGAGCTCTTCGCCACCGGTGACATGGGCTACCTCGACGAAGAGGGATACCTGTTCCTCGTCGACCGACGGGCGGACATGGTGATTTCCGGCGGCGTGAACGTGTACCCCGCAGAGATCGAGCAAACCCTCGTCGTTCACCCCGAGGTTCACGACTGCGCCGTCTTCGGTATCCCCGACGAGGAGTGGGGCGAACGGCTGCACGCCGTGGTGCAGCTCGAACCAGGCTCGCGCCTCGGACCTCCAGAGATCGAAAACTATCTCGTCGAGCGACTGTCCAAGTTCAAGGTGCCGCGCTCGATCGAGCTCGTCAGCGAGCTACCTCGAGAGCCGTCGGGAAAGATCTTCAAACGCAAGCTGCGCGAGCCCTACTGGCGAGACAACAAGACCCAAATCAGCTGACAGCCCGAACGCCGGTCAATCCAAGTCCTGGTCTTTCAAGTCGACCACGAGCGGACAGTGGTCGCTCAGCCGGTCGTAGGCCGCAGGCATTTTCAACCGATCGAGCTTGCGGCACGCGGCGCGGCCGCAAAACCCCGAGACGACGCAGGCCGACTCGCGGGGAAGCTCCTGCATCGAATCGGTGACGACGAAGTGATCGAGCAAGCCGCCGGTCCCTCGGTAGTATTCACTGCACTCGAGGTTGGGCGTGACGCGACGAAACCTGACGTCGAGCGCGCCGAGCTTTTTCGAGAACAGCTCGAGCGGCGCCAGCTCCTTCGGCGAACAGGTGGGGCATCCCATGGTGTTGAAGTCTCCGGCAACGACCACGTCGGTGTCGGCGACCACCGCTTGAAGCTCGCGGTAGGCCATGGGGAGCTGATCCACCGAGCGCTGCCGCAGGTCGAACGAGCGTCGTTTCGACCCGCTCTTGAAGTGCACGGACACGACGTGCGCGTCGAGCCCGCCCGGAAACACGAAATATCCCGAGAACCCGGGCCGAAGGTTGTTCTTGCACGCATCGCCGTAGGGGTTGAGCGAGCCGAGCATCGTGAAGTCACGCGCTTTCACCTTCTTCGAATCGAAAAGCAAACCCACGTGCTGGACGGCCCCCGCGGGACACCGGTCGAGCTCCGCCTCCCACCCCCCGCCGGTGAGCGCGTCCAAACTGCGAGTCAGCTCCTGGAGCTTCTCTCGGCCCCGCGGATGGCCCTTGATCTCTTGCAGAGCGAGCACATCGACCTGAAGCCACGCGATCGCGCACGCGAGCCACGCGATGTCGGTGCCCTCGCCTTTCGGCTTCTTGCCGGGATGGCCTTCGGGGAACCACCGAATGTTGAACGTGCCGAGACGGGCCACGCCGGACGGGCGCGGCAGCAACTTTTTGGAATCCACCAGCTCGCGACACGCAGCGGGCGACTCCCACGGATCGGTCGCGGCAATCTCCGCCGATGTACGTTCGGCCGTCGCGCCAGACGTGCTCGCCGAGGGTGCGGCAGGCACCTGGGCCGCTGGGCGCTCCGGTGGCCCGACTCGCGCCGGCGCCATCTCGGCGGCGGACTGCCCGTCGCGGCACCCGAAAACCGCGAGCGCCACACCGAGCAAGAGCGCGCGTCTCACGTCAGACGCGCTACCATGACCGAGGCATGCCCGCCTACTCTTCGGCCATCGACCGCGCCCTTCGGCTCGCCGCGGTCGAGCACCGCGAACAGGTGCGCAAGGGAAGCGACGTGCCCTACGTCGCCCACCCTGTCATGGTGGCGATGCTTCTGCTGCGCGCGGGAATGCCGGACGACGTCGTCGTTGCCGGTCTCTTGCACGACATCGTCGAGGACCAGGACATCGGCCTCGACGAAATCGGCGCCCGTTTCGGCGAGAAGGTGCGAGCGCTCGTGGCCTCAGTCACCGAGCTCAAAACCGAAGACGGTAAGCCCCGCCCGTGGCGGGTCCGAAAGGAAGAGGCCCTCGCGCATCTCGAAGCGGGGGGCGAACACGTGGCGGCGCTCAAAGCCGCGGACTCGCTCCACAACTGCATGTCGACCCTCATCGACCTCGAAACCGTGGGACCGAGCGTTTGGTCGCGCTTCAAGAGCTCGCGCGAAGAACAGCTCTGGTACTACTCCTGCGTCACCGCGCTCACCCGCGCTCGGCTGGGCGACAATCCACTCGTCGGCGAGCTCGAAGACGCGGTCGCCAAGCTCGAAGCCTGGCCGGAGAAATGATCTCGGCGGCCGGGCGCTATTCCGCAGGCTCTGGCCGCGGGTCGCGTCCTTTTCGAAACGCCGCCAACCCTTCGAGCACCACCCACACTTCGAGTGCGAACACGAACCCTCCAACGCCGAGCAGGAGGTAGTTCTGTTTTTCGAAATACGTGGCGAGATTCAGCGCCGTCGCGACAATCGACACCCCAAGCACGAGCAGCATCGGGATCCCGACGTAGTGCCACGGGCGGCCAGTCCGGTAGAGCCACACCGTGACCACGACGAGCGAAAGCCCCGCTAGCAGCTGGTTGTTCGCCCCGAACAGCGGCCAGAGCGCGCCCTCCTGCTGGGCGAGCACCAAGACGAGCGGCGGCACGACGGCCACGAGCCCCGCAACGAATCGATTGCCGAGCGCGCGGATGTCGTAAATCGCGGCAAGCTCCTGGATGATGAACCGCTGGATCCTCACACCCGTATCGAGACTGGTTGCCGCAAAGCTGATCACGAGGACGGCGACGACGACCTCGGCGGGACCGCGAGGCAGACCGAGCGCCACCAAGAACGACCCGGCACCTTCCACGAACGCCGCTACGCCCCCCTTCGCCGCGGACGCAAACGAGTGATAGTGCCCGGCCCAGTCCGCTAGTCCCGCGCTCACCGCAAGGGTGGCGACGAGCGCGAGCACACCCTCGCCCAGCATGCCGCCGTAGCCGATCATTCTGCAGTCCCCTGCCCGTTCGATCTGCTTGCTGGTCGTTCCGCTCGAAACCAACCCGTGGAATCCGCTGATCGCCCCGCACGCGATCGTCACGAACAAGAACGGAAGAAGGCTCGGCGCATCCTCCGGCGGCACGGCAAACGCCGGAGCTTTCATCTCGGGCCGCGCAACGAATATGCCGGCGATCAAGAGGGTGAGCCCGACGAGCAGTTGGTGGCTGTTGATGTAGTCGCGGGGTTGGAGCAGCGTCCACACAGGCAAAGTGCTCGCGACGAAGGAGTAGAGCAGCAAGAGAACGATCCACGTCGTCTTCTGGTTCTCCGCTCCGACCAGTGGCTCGAGACTGAGAGGCACCTGCACCCCGACCCACACCATGGCGTACAGGGCCACGAGCGCCGCGATGCTCGGCCAGAGCAGCTTCGCTTTGCGCTTGTAGCAGAGCCATCCGATCAAAACGGCGACCAGGATCTCGAAGTTGATCGGAATGACCGTGCCTGGTTTGGCCACGAAGAGTGTAGCGATGGCCTTCGCGAACACCGCGATGACGAGCAGGATTAGAAGGAAGATCACCAACAGAAACAGTGGCCTTGCCCGCGGCCCGATGACGTCGGCGCTGATTTGGCCGATGGATTTTCCTCCGTGACGCATCGAGATGACCAGCGTCGACATGTCGTGCACGGCGCCCATGAAGACGCTGCCGAGAACGACCCACACGAGCGCAGGAGCCCAACCCCACACGACCGCAATCGCCGGACCGATGATCGGCGCGGCGCCAGCAATCGACGAGTAGTGATGCCCGAAGAGAACGGCTCGTGGAGTCGGCACGTAGTCCACGCCGTCCTCGAGCTGCCGCGAGGGCACCGGCTCGTCGTCGCGAAGCGCGAAGACACGTCCCACGAGGTGTCTCGAGTAGTAGACGTAGCCGAGAGCAAACGTAGTGAGCCCGGCCAAGCACAACCAAGCGGCGTTCACAGCGGTCCCATAACACAGCGCTTGACCCGTCAGGCGCGACCCCACGCCGTCCGACAGACGACCGGCATTCAGCTCGCTTGGGCGGTTTCGTCGGGTTCGGCCACGAAGCGGTCCCCGCCAGCTTGTTTCGCCTTGTAGACCTGCTCGTCCGAGCGACTGGTGAGCGAACGCACGCTGTCCGTCGGCCGCGCGATGGCGATGCCGACGCTCGCCGTCACGCCGGCGCCCGGCTCGACGGATTCGACGGCTTCTCGCACATTCTCGACTAGCCGACCCGCCACGAGCTGAGCGCGCTCGTGGTCCGTGTCGGTGAGCACCACCATGAACTCGTCGCCCCCGTAGCGAGCGGCCACGTCGGTGGCGCGTGTGGTCTCTTCGAGAGCCGTCGCGATCTCACGAAGCACGTTGTCTCCGGCCAAGTGTCCCCGTTCGTCGTTGACGTGCTTGAAGCGGTCGAGATCGATCATCAAGAGCGACAGCGGATGGCCGCGCCGCACTCGTTCGAGTTCGTGGTCGATCTGCCCAACGAGGTAGCGGCGATTGAAAAGTTGTGTCAGCGGGTCGCGCTGGCTGAGCTCTTCGAGCTGGGCGTTGGCCGCTTCGAGCTCGTTTTCGTGCTTTCGCATCATCGCCACGAGCTTGCCGACTTGGGTCGTCGCGACGAGCACCATCGCCGTGAGCAACAGCGCCTGGCCGAGCGCCGTGGACGCCGAAGGCATGGCCGGCGGGATCTCGGCGAGAGCTTCCGGCGCGTAGGGCAACAGCCCGAACTGTTCGGCGGTTTGCACGCCAGCGTAGGCGGCAATGGCCATCAGCACGACGGGCATCGCCAATCGCTGCCCCACCGCGAGCGTGTTCATCACGGCAATGAGAATGTAGATCGCCGGCAAAACGTTGTCCGAGCTGCCGAGCAAGTGAACGAAGAACGTAAGCTGAGCGATGTCCACCATCCCACCGGCGACAATGCGAATGCTGCCGCCGATGTTTTTCTTGATCGCGAACTGAATCGCCAACGCAAAAAGAAAGTAGACGCCGAAAACCCACCGGTACTGTCCGAGGGGAGCAAACGCGATGGGAAGCAGCGTCACGCCGGCCACGGCCATCGCGACGCGCGACCAACCCGCACGGTAGGAGAGGGTCGTGTCTTGCATTTCCCCCATGAACGCGCGAGAGCCTATCGGCAGCGCCCCGAATACCGCAACCGTCAGCCGCCGGACGGAATCGAAATCGGGCGAACAGCGTTGACTCGGATCAGTATGCTTCGAAATCGACGACTCACTCTCGTTCTCGCCATCGTCGGCGCCTTCTCGACCGGCTGCGAAAAACCCTCGAACGACGCGGCGCCCAGCCGAAGCGGACCCTCCTCGCCCAGCGCCGCGCTGCCCAGTCCAAGCGCCGCCGCCTCGATCGCCAAGCCCGCCCCCACGGGAAAACCTCTCGCACCGATCACGCCGAAAGAGTTTGAGTCACTCGTCGAGCGAATTTCGGAGCCGGACGAATACTTCTTCTCCGACAACTACGTTTCCAACGAGACGTCGTATCTGCAGCCCGCCCATCTGCTCGTCGAACGCGCACAGCGAGGCGGCGCATACATCGGCGTCGGGCCCGAGCAGAACTTCACCTACATCGCACTCACACGACCGAAGCTCGCGTTCATCGTCGACATTCGACGGAGCAATCTCTTGCTCCACCTGCTGTTCAAGACGGCGTTCGACCAAGCGAAGAGCCGCTCCCAGTTTCTGACCAGGTTGCTCGGTCGGCCCTGGGAGAAAGCGAGCGACCCGGGCCCCGACGCGAGCATCGAACAGGTGATCGCGCACGCAAAAAGGAAGAAACCCAACGAGGAGCTGTGGAAGAGCTCGCACGCCGAGGCTGTCGAGCGGATTTCGGCAACCTACGGGGTCGCGCTCGACGCAGCAGACGAGAAGAAGCTCTCCAAGGCTCACCGCGCCTTTTTCGACCGTCAGCTCGAGGTTCGTTTCGAGCTCCTCGAAGCGTCGCAACGGAAGTACCCGTCGCTCGAGAGTCTCTTGACCAGCAAGAGCCCGGAGGGCGACGCGCTCGGCTTCCTCGCCACCGAGGCGGCGTTTCGCTTCGTGCAACACCTGCACGCGAAACATCGCATCATCCCCGTGTCCGGAGACTTCGCTGGAAAACGCGCCATGCCGGCCATCGCTCGAGAGCTCGAACGGCGCGATCTGCCCGTGTCGGTGTTCTACGTTTCGAACGTCGAGCAGTACCTGCTCGAGGACGGCAAATGGGCCGCGTGGGTTCGCAACATCGACGCGCTTCCATCGAACGAGAAGAGCGTGTTTCTTCGGGCGTACCTCGACCAAGGCAAAAAGCACCCCCAGCAGATCGACGGCCACCGCACGGCCAGCGTGATACAGCTGTTCGATCACTTCCGCTGGCGGCAGCGCAAGAAGGGCTACCTGAGCTTCTTCGACGTCGCCACGGAGGGCGTGCTCGGAGCCGACGCCGGAAGCGCGAAAAACTAGCGCGGCGCCATCGGCGCCCCGAGAGGGCTCGCACCGCGCGCTCGTGGTATCCATCGGGCGCGATGGCCTGGCGACTACATCTCGCTCTACTCGCGTCATTCGGCGTGGCGTGCTCGTCCGCACCGACGCCGCCCCCGGCGCCACCACCTCTGCCGCCACTGGCGCCCAAGACGATCGCCGAGGGCGCCGCGTCGCCCGTGACGCCCACCGAGGCCGGCTTCGTCGTCCCCGAAAACCTCCCGCAGTCGACGGTTCCAAGACGAAAGATCGCCAGCGGACTGCAAAACCCGCGCGGCATGCTCGAGCTCGCCGAGCGGACCTTGCTCGTCTCGGAGGCCGGCACCGGAAACCCCGCGAACCCGAACACGGGCGCCCTATCGCGGCTCGAAGACAAGAACGCTGACGGGGACTACGACGATCCGGGGGAACGCGCGCGCATCCTCGACAAGATGCACTCGGCGAACGTCATCGACGTCGTCCGCCGCGACGAAGTGTTCGGCATGGCCGCCATCGCAAGAGGCGACGGCGTCGTGCTGGCGGCACACTCGATGTTCGGTGCGCCCACGACGATCTTCCGCGTCGACGGCAACAAGGCAACAAAGTGGTCGTTCGTGCACGGCAACCTCAACGCACTGACGCACGATCCCAAGCGCAACGCCTGGTTCGCCGTTTCGAGCTCGAGCGACGAAGTCGTGCGCGTCGAAGAAGACGGCGGCTCGAAGCGCATCGTCAAGTTCCCGCCCCTCGCCCGAGGTCAGGACGCCGTTCCGGGTTATCTCCGCTTCGATCCCGCGACCGGCGACATCTTGGTGAGTCTGTTCTCCGGTTCGCCCGAAGGCGAAGAGGGTGGAAGCGGCGTCGAGCTCGTCAAACGCGCCGGTGAGATCGTTCGACTCGATCCCGACACCGGGAAGATCCGGCGCGCCGTCTCCGGCCTGACGGCCCCGACCGACTTCGTGCTCGACCGAGCAGGCCGCATCTACGTGCTCGAACTCTGCGACGGGTTCCTCGATCCGATCCCGAATCGCGCCGCGCTCGAGCGGGTCGGCCACGGCGGGTTTCGACGGTTCTCCGGTCGGCTCCTGCGGGTCGATCCGAAGCGCGACGCCGCGGTCGTGCTCGCAGAAGGGCTCGACACGCCGACCAATCTCGCCCTCGCCGGAAACAAGCTCTACATCGCCGAAGGCATGGGCACACCAGCGCGCGAGATCCCCGGGCCGACCGGAACCGTGAAGCTCGATGGTTTCATCGAGCAGCTCGTGATCGGGGACTGAGCGCTCAGCTCCAGTTTTTCTGCCGCACGACCAACACCGGACAGAGGGCGCTCCGAAGAACGCCCTCCGCCACCGACCCGAGCAGTAGACGGCTGACGCCGCGTCTTCCGTGGGTGCCGACGACGATGATGTCCGCGTCGAATTTCTTCGCGAGCCCGCAGATTTCGTCCACCGGGGAGCCGACGAGCACGTGGCGAGTCAGCGGAACGTTGACGGGCTCTTGGCTTTTTTCCACCCACTCAGGCCGGCGCGAGCGAGCGAGGATGCCGTCGACATGCTCGTCGAGATCCGCCCGCTCCTTTTGAACGGAGATGCTCTTTCCGAACGCTCCGAACTCCAGCTTGCCGAGCCCGTCTCCGGCGACGACGGTGACGACGTGCACCCGCACGCCGGGTCGGGACTGCGCGATCTCGATCGCGCGTTCGAGCGCCCGCTCGCCTTCGTCGCTAAAATCCAGCGCGACGACGATCACATAGGCGGGCGCAGTCATCGCTACTCGCGATCGAAGTGGAGCGTGCTCGGCACACCGTCACCCGCCGATGCCGACGGACAGAGGATATCGGCGAACTCGTCCTTCTCCACGGTCTCGCGATCGAGCAGCACGTCGACGAGCTGCTCCAGCTCCTGACGATTGTCCGAGAGGATCCGGTTCGCGCTGTCGACCGCGGCTTGGAGGATGTGGCGTGCTTCCTCTTCGATGGTGTGCACGGTGGAGTCGCTCGTCCCACTCTCGGTGGCGAGCCGCTGACCCAAAAACGGGTGCTCGGTGCGGTGCTCGTGGAACATCGGTCCCACCTTGTCGCTCATTCCGTAGTGGGCGACCATCTTGAAGGCGATGTCGGTGGCCTTTTTCAGGTCATCGGCGGCGCCGGACGAGGTGTCCCCTAGCAAGAGCTTCTCGGCGGCGTACCCGCCCATCAACATGTTGAGCCGCCCGTTCAGCTCGGGCTGAGTCATGATGTGCTTGTCGTTGCCCGGCGACTGCATCGTGACCCCGAGCGCCATTCCCCGGGGGATGATGGTCACGCGATTCAGCGGCTCGGCATCCGGCGTGAAGTGGGCGACCACCGCGTGACCGGATTCGTGGACCGCCACGCGTTGCTTCTCCTGGGGATCGAGCTTGGTTTCGCGTGGATCCCCCAACACCACCTTGTCGTAGGCCGCCTGCACGTCGTCTTTCGTGATGGCATCGCCGCCGATACGAGTGGCGTGAAGCGCGGCTTCATTGAGCAAATTGGCCAGATCCGCCCCGGAGAAGCCAGGCGTGTTCTTGGCTACCTCTCGCAGATCGACGTCCGGCGCGAGTGGCTTCTTCTGGGCGTGCACCTCGAGGATGGCTTGTCGGGCATCGAGCTCGGGGCGGTCGACGACGACACGCCGATCGAATCGACCCGGCCGCAGCAGGGCAGGATCGAGCACGTCCGGTCGGTTGGTAGCGGCAATGATGACCGTCAGGTCGTTGCGGTCGAATCCGTCCATTTCGCTCAGCAACTGGTTGAGCGTCTGCTCGCGCTCGTCGTGTCCGCCGCCGAGGCCCGCGCCGCGAGAACGCCCGACAGCGTCGATCTCGTCGATGAAGATGATCGACGGGGAGGCTTTTTTGGCTTCGTCGAACAGCTCCCGCACGCGGCTCGCGCCGACACCGACGAACAGCTCGATGAACTCCGAGCCGTTGATCGAGAAGAACGGCACGCCCGCCTCGCCGGCCACGGCGCGGGCGACGAGCGTCTTGCCGGTGCCTGGGGGACCGACGAGCAGCACGCCGTGCGGCACCTTGCCGCCGAGCCGCTTGAAGCGCTCGGGATCCTTCAGAAAGCCGATGATCTCCTGCAGATCCTGTTTGGCCGCCTTGAGCCCAGCGACGTCCTGAAAGGTCACGTTGACTTGTTTGTCCCGCTGGAACTTCTTGGCGCGCCCCTTGAGCATGCCGCCTAGGGGTCCTCCGTCTCCCCACATCTTCTGCGTGCGGCGGGACCACCAGACCCACAGGCCGATCAACAACGCGAAGGGCAGGATGCTCATCAACAGCTGGACACCAAGCGGCTGTTCCTCGCTTTCGACGACGACGTCGACGCCCTTCTTGCGCAACGTGGGCATGAGCTCGTCGTCGCCGTCGGGGATCATGGTTCGGAAGGTCTTGAGCTCGCGCTCGCCCACGGTGGTGGGTGTGCGGAGCTTGCCGGTGACTTCTTGGCCGCGGATGTTGACCGTCTCGACGACTTCTTTTTCCACCAAGTCGTAAAAGCGGGAGTAGGTGATGCTCGGTTGCGAGTCCACGCGCGGACCGAACGCGTGCCAACCCCACACGCTCGCCAACAGCAAGCCGGGTATCACCCAACCGCGCCAGAACGGCTTCGGCGGCTCATCACGCCCCGGCGACCGGGAGGGGCGGGCCGGTGGCTTCGAAGGGGTGGGGTCCGACATGAGCTAGCAACGATAACCTAATGACGACCGGCGGACTTGTCACGGCCCGGAGACCGCTAGAACAGCCTCGACACGGGGTGTCCGCCAGCAATGATTCAGCTCGCCGCGGCGAACTCGGAAACGAGGGCTCGAACGGCGGTCACATCGAAGGGCTTCAGAATGTGGCGATTCGGCACGTCACGAAGGAAGTCTTGGGCTCGAGTGGTGAATGCGCCACCCGTTACGAACACCATTCGCGTTTCGAGGCCGGGAAACCGCTTTTTGACCTCGGCGTAGACATCCATTCCGGTCAAATCCGGCATCATCAGGTCGCAGAGCACGACCGAAAAGGCCGTGTCTCGAGCAAGCACGTCGAGCGCTTCTCTCCCCGAGCTGGCCGTGACGACATCGTGGGAGCGGAGCGCCCGGCGTAGGGAGTTGGCGACCATGCGCTCGTCGTCGACGACGAGCACGCGCACGGGGGTGCTGTTGGCCGGGGGTGCCACCGAGGGCCGATGAGGATCGGGCGCCACACTCGAGCCAGACGCCGGAATCGTCACCCGGAAGACCGATCCCTCGCCCTCGCGGCTCTCGGCGCTGATGTCCCCCCCGATGGCCGTGACGACGCTGTGACAGATGCTGAGGCCGAGGCCGGTCCCCTCACCTACGGGCTTGGTGGTGAAAAACGGGTCGAAGATCTGCGCCAGGGTCTCTTCGCTCATGCCGACGCCAGAGTCATGGACCTCGACCACGACGTAGCCGGCTTTGCGTCGGGTGACGATGCGCACTTCGTTTCGCGCGGCCGCCCCTTCGGGGATGGCGTGGGCGGCGTTGACGAGCAGGTTGACGAACACTTGTCCGAGGCGCGTTTCGCTGCACTCGATTTGAGGGACGTCGCCGTAGTCCTTGATGAGCTGCGCCCGATGCCGAAGCTCGTTGCGAGCCATCTTGATCGACGTCTCGATGATGTGGTGCAGATCGTGCGAGCCGAGGCGGCGCCCCTCGTCAACTCGCGAGAATGTCTTCAGGTCTCCGACGATTCGTTGAACCCGATTGGCTCCTTCGGTGGCTTCGCCGAGCATTTGCTTGACCTCGAGCAAGTCGTGCTCTGGGCGCCGCAGGTGGATCGCATCGACGCAATCGTTCGCCATCGAAAGGTTCGCCTGGATGTAAGCGAGCGGGTTGTTGATCTCGTGGGCAACACCCGCGGCCAGCGTGCCCACCGAAGCCATTCGGTCGGCTAGAAGCACGCGCATCTGCATGCTCTTCCACTCGGTGACGTCGACACCAGTGGCCACCGCATAGATGCGGCCGTCCTGCTCGATGACGGTGTTGGACCACGACAGAATCCGACGCTCGCCGTCTTTCGTCACGATGTGGCCGCCGAGGATCCCTGACAGCACCTTCGGAGTGCGCGCGCCGAACTCGTCGTAAGCGCGCCGAGCCTGCTCGGCGTTCTGAGACGGGTAGTGCACGTCCCAGAAAAAACGACCCACGGCTTCCTCCACTCCGAAGCCGGTGATCTTCGCGTACGCCCGGTTCACCCAAACGATGGTCCCCGTTTCGTCGACGACGAAGACGAGCGACTCCATCGCGTCGAAGATGCCGGAAACGAAATCGGGGCGAGCGAGCGGGCACGCCTCGTGAGCGAGCAGGTCACTCGCGCCGATGCACCCGGCAAGACCGCAGCCGTGCTGCGCTCGCTGCACTCTTGCTGAAGCAGGGATGTCGGAGGCCAAGGAGTCCCTCGTTGCCCGGAACGGCACATCAGCGGGCAGTCTTGAGCCCGACTTTCAACCCCTTGATTTAGCGGGTAAATCTCCGGCGTGCCGTACCGTGACCGACCAGAGCGGCTCGAAACCCGAGAGCTTGTGGTGCGAACCGAGGAGCTCGGCGCCGCGGGCAAGAGCGCGTTCGTGCTCACCTGGGCCGCTTGGGCAGGTTTGGCGATCGCCGGCTCGCTCTTCCTCGATCCCGGCGCTCGATTGGTCGGTGCGGCGGCGTTGGCACTCGTCGGGTTCCTCCCGGCGCTCGCCGCGGCAAACATCGCGTCCCGACGAGAGGGTCACCGCCTGCGACTCGACCGAACCGGCGTGTTCCACGACGGAGCGGACGAACCCTTGCTCGATCTCGAGAAGTCGGTCGGCACGTGCGTGTTCTCACTCGGCGACGAGCAGGCGCTACTGATCGCCCAAGGCGCAACTCGCCTGATCCTGTTCGGGCAAGGCATCGCCGAAGATCTCGGGGGGCGAAGCGCTTGGGGCGTGCGCTGGCACGACGTCAGCGTGCGCCACCTCGGACACCGCGAGGACGAGCTCGGACCGGGCACGACGTGGTCGGCCTTCTGGTCCGTCGGCGCGAGCGGGGCGACCATAATCGGCGGCGTCAGTAGCTGTGGCTCGCTCCGCTTGCTCGCCGAGCGCGCCCGCGATCTCGCCGAGCGACACGAGAGCGCGGTACTGGTTCTGCCGACGGCGCACGCGGAGCATCCCCTCATCACCATCGACCGAGATGGCCGACTGCGTGCCTTCGGAGAATCCATCGATTTGCGGGCTCCGATCCAACGCACCTACGTCTGGGCGCTCGGAAAAAAAAACCCGCGTGGCGACGCCGACGCCGTGATCCTGCAACAGGGCGACAGCGACGCGCTCCGGTTGAGCGTGAGCCCACACCCCGGGCGCGGACCGTCGCTCAGCGGATTCCCCGGCGCGAGCATCGATCTGCCGAGCCCCGAGGTCCCTCGAGAGGAGCTACTCTCACCCGCGGCCTTCGGCGCACTCGACGGCTACCTGGATCGGGTGGGGCAAAGCGTGGCCCCGGATCGAGCCGACTGAAAGTCGCTGAAATCCCGCCGCTCGAGGCGTCGGGTTTCAACCCGAGCGCCGATCCGCTGCCCGATGCTACGCTCCCATCATGGTGCGATCCGCTCACTGGCGACTTGTTCTCTTGCTCACTTCTTCCTTGGGGCTGGCCTTCGCGTGTGGCGGTAACCCGAACGTCACGAGCGCTGCGGACGGCGCCGCCGGCATGGCCGGCGGCGGGGGAAATCCGACCGACGGCGGCGGCATGGGCAATATTATCAACCAGCCCGACGGATCGGCGGCGGCCGGCGGAACCGGTGGCGCGAACAACCCATGCGCCAACCTGCAGTGCGGCAACGATCAGCACTGCGAAGCCGAAGACGGCGGCACCGGGGTCTGCGTCGGCAACACTTGCAGCGACCTCGATTGCGGCGGCGCCGGTGTCTGCATTCTGACCGATGGAGGAGCCTTCTGCGACGACATCAGCTGCACCGGCGATGTCGATTGCCCGATAGATCAATTCTGCAACGGCTCGATTTGCGTCGACGACGTCTGCGCGGCCGGCGACCGGACCTGCAGCGGCCAGGAATTGCTCGAGTGCGATCCCAACGGCGGCGGCACGAGCACCAAGTTCAGCTGCGGCAGCGCAAACCCACGCTTCACGAGCATGTGCACCGATCCCGGCGCGGGCAACGCCACATGCCCGTGCGAGGACGATTGGGACTGCCCCAACTTCACCGACTGCGAGGTCGAAAGCTGCGAAGGCACCGGCGTGCAGCCAACCTGCAGTCTGCCCCCGGAGCCCTTCACCAACGTGCTGCCGACGAACGAAATCACCTGGGGCGGGACCCAGGCGGATCCCAACGTCACGACGAGCGTTTTCCCCGCCTCTGGCCAGGTGGTGATGAGCCCGGTCGTCGCCAACCTCGACGACGACAACGGCGACGGCCTCATCGACGAGCGCGACTTCCCCGAGATCATATTCACCACGTTTTGCGGAACCGTGAGCGGCGCGGATCGCTACCAGCGCTACGGGATCCTGCGCGCCATCCACGGCGGCGGACCGAACAAGGGCGGCGACTACTTCGCCAACTGCGACGGCAAGCAATGGTTCGAAGGAGACGCGATCACCTCACCGACCTGCGGATGCCAAGAAGGCGATCTCGACTCGACGGCGAGCCTCGCCGTCGCCGATCTCGACGACAACGGCGTCCCCGAGATCATCGCGCTCACCTGGAGCGCCGGCAACGACGGCGCGGTACAGATCTACGACAACCGCGGCGCGATCCTCGCCACGAGCGCCGTTTTCGCTCAAGGCGGCCAGGACGCAGGCCCGAGCATCGCCAACGTCGATGGCAGCGGCTTGGCCGAGATCAACGTCGGCCGCTCGCTCCTCACCATCGGCAAAGACATGATGGGCAACTTCGTCTTCCTCGATCGCTTCGAGGGCGCAGAAGACCACGGCACCAACGGTCCCCAAGGACCGGTCGCGTGCATCGCAGACGTCATCGAGGGCGACAACGGACGAATGGAGATCGGCACTGGCGCCAGCCTCTACCGTTACCCGGTGGGTCCCGCGGGGGCGAATAGCCGGGCGGATTGCACCGGGAGCGAGACCGGCGACGAGGCCGAGTGGTGCAACGGCAACCTCGTCACCGTTTGGCACGCCCCGACGGAAGCAGTGAACGCGGGCAACACCGTCACTGGCGAGGGTTTTTGTGCGATCGCCGACATTCTCGGCAGCGATCAAGACGCCGCGCCGGGACCGGGCAACCCCCTCGACGGACAACCGGAGATGCTCTCGGTCACCAACGGCTTCGTTCAGGTGTTCAACAGCCAGACCGGAGAGCTCAAACGCCGCATCAACATGAACGCCGGCAACAACGGCGGACCGCCCAACATCGACGACTTCGACGGCGACGGCTTCCCTGAGGTCGGCACGGCGGCCGCGACGGCTTACGTCATGATCGACTTTCAGGATCCCACCACCGGGGCCGAGTGTGATCCCTGGCCGACGTCGCCGCCGGACGACATGACGAGCGTCGAGAGCGTCAATACCACTCGGTCCCCACCGGGCATGTCGTGTACCCAAGCAAGCGATTGCGGCGACATCGCCAAGTTCGGGTGCAACGTGACCACCAGCCAGTGTGTGTGTCTGCACAACGGCTGGCGACGGACGACCGAGGACAGCTCGAGCCGAGTGACGGGCTCGACGCTCTTCGACTTCAACGGCGATGGCGCCGCCGAGGTCGTCTACAACGACGAGTGCATGTTCCGCATCTACGACGGGATCAACGGAGACGTCCTGTTCAACCAGAACAGCGAAAGCCGAACTCGCATCGAGTACCCCGTCGTCGTCGACGTCGACAACGACGGCAACGCGGAGATCGTCTTCGCGACGAGCAACGAGTCAGGGTTCTGCGACGGCGACGGCGACGTCATGGCGATCGAAGATCTCTACAACAACGGCATCGAAGTCTGGGGAGACGCGGGCGACTTCTGGGTCAGCGCGCGCCGGATCTGGAACCAGCATGCCTACCATGTGACCAACATCACCGAAGGCGCGCGGGTACCGCAGTTCGAGCCCAAGAGCTGGGTGCCGCTGAACGGGCGCTTCTACAACACGTACCGTTCCCAGCCCCGCGCGTTCGGGGTGGCGCCGGATCTCGTACCGACCGACATACAGATTTCGAGCCCCAACGCCGTCTGCGGCACGCTCTCGAACCAGATCGAGATCACCGTCGAGATCCGCAACGAGGGCGACCTTCGGGTCGGCCCCGGCGTCGAGATCGGTTTCGAAGGCCAATGGGACAGTGTGCCGCTGACCGAGCCCCTGCTCGACGGCGCCGGAATGCCGCTCCGCGCGAGCATCACTTCGAGCCTCGAACCCGGGGATGTGACCCTCATCACCGTGGCCTACGACGCGGCGAACAACTCGCCGAACGCGCTACCGGACCGCGTGCGGGTCATCGTCGACGACGGCCCCGGGGCGAGCGGGCGCGAGCGCGAGTGCATCGAGGACAACAACGATCTCGTGGAAGACGTCGACCCTGGCACGGCCCAGCCGGACATCTCACTGCAGATCGGCGTGCCCACGGGTTGCCCCGCTCCGGGCGTGCCCACCACCGTGTGCAACGACGGCTCGGCTCCGGCGAGCAACATCGTCATCCGCTACTTCGCAGGTGATCCCAACCAAGGCGGCACGCTCATCCACGAAGAAACCGTGGCCGGGCCTCTCGCCCCGGGCATGTGCACCAGCATCACCGCCACCATGTCGAACTTTCCCGGCGGCCGAGAGATCCTCATCTTCGGCGTGGCGGATCCCGACGACGTGATCCTCGAGTGCAACGATGCCAACAACACCGACGCCGCTGACATGAAGATCATCTGCGGGCAGATCTTCTAGTCCCATTCACAAGCGCTTCACCCAGCGCTGCCACTCGGGGCTCGCCTCGGCGGGGGTCATGCCGGTCGCGACTCGGAACGCCTTCTCCCCGGTCGGATCGGTGGCGTAGTTGTCTCGCCAGGCCTGATAGAAGGGCCAGAGCTGCCCGCGGCTATCGAGCCACTGACAGAGATAGCGCGCCATCGCGTAGTGGAGCGCCTCGTTTTCGCCGCGAAACACCGCGTCGCTCATGCCAAACAACGTCGGCAGCCCCGCGTACGCTTTATCTTGCTTGCTCTGCACGGCCCGCAGCAGCCGCGGATGCCGCCAGTTCTTGTAGCCACGAATGCCGCCCTTCGTGAACCCGAACGCCTCGAACAGCGACGCGGTGCCCTCGTCGATCCAGTCGGGGGCTTCGGGAAAATCCGTCTCGACGATCGGGTGTACCAGCTCGTGGGTCAGTGTGCCCACCCCGAGCCCGATGTTCATGACAATCAACCGCTGACTCGGCATGTAGAAGCCGTAGACCGAAACACACGCGCCCCCCGAGTGCCGCCTACAGAAGGCGTCGTAGCTCTTAGCACTCGGGAACAAGTACACGCCCACCGCACGCGCTGGCAGCCGGCCGAACCGGTCGTTGGTGTACGCCTCGAGCGCTCGTTCGACCGTGCGATTCGTGCCCTTCAGGCTGCCCTTGCGCCCGGGTCCGGAAATCACGAACACGTCCGCCACCACTTCGACGGAGGCGACCTCACCGAAGTCGGCCTGCGCGCGCGTCTTCCAGCGTGCGACGTCGGCGTCGAGATCGTACGCGGTCCGCGGCAAAACCGCGGCCTGGGGCGGCGCCTGCTCCGCTTCTGCGGGGCCGGCGTTCGGCCGGTTCGGCGCCCTCTTTCCCGACTGCGCCTTTTTCACCCCAGCACCCTGCGGCGACACTTCCCCGCCGCCGCTCACCCGCTCGAACGACTGCCCGGGCAGCGCCGGCGGATTCGAGGTGCATGCCCACGCCGTCGAGGCGGCCAAAAACGCGACCCAGCAAGATATCGTCGTCTTCATCAACCCTCTCGTCGCCCGCCGCCGTCATTTCGTGACGTGGCGGGCGAAGATTTCGCTAAGACTCGGATTCCGATGAGATCTTGGCTTCTGGGCACTCTCTTCGCCGTGCTCTCGTGCGGCTCCAGTGGCCCGTGCCCAGGCATCGCCAGCGAGTGCCCGGCCCACTGCTTCGCGGTCGAAGGATCCCGCGTCAATCTCGGCGCCGCGTGCCTAGATCCTGTCGAAGTTCACGCCTGCGTCACCCCCGAGGCTGCCGCCGAGATCGCACCCGCTCAAACTTGCCTCCGCAGAAGCAGCGATGACGCCGTCGTTCTCCTCAAGGGCGCGTACGCCCTGCCCGCCTCCGAGTGGGCCGCTTGTAGCAACCAACAAAAGTACGAAGCCGCGACCGCGACCGCCGAATGCCCTTGAAAGCACTCTCTGGTCGACGGCCACGGCCCGTCCGTGGGGTATCGGCTCAGCCGCCTTGGATCAGCGCCGCCATCCCACGCTCGACCTCATTGAGGAGGGCCTTCGCACGGGTCACACCCAGCTCGACGACCAAGCGTCGGAACTGCGCATCGCTGCTCGAGGCAGCTGCCGCGCGTCCGCGCTTCGGCCCACGCTTACCAGCTTTCGCCGGCCCGCCGGCCTTTCCGGCCACCCGTCCACGGACGATGTACACGAGCCCGGGCGTGAAGCTGATGCCCTTCTTCTTGCCCGCAGCCACCACGTCGGCAGCCTTCAACGTCGTGGGCATGCCTCGGATGAACTCAGAGGCGTTTCCCCCGCTCTTCTTCTTCCGACTAGCTTTCTTCTTTGATGCCACTACACGGTTTCCTTTTTGATGCCCCCATACTGCGCCGTTCCTTACCAGCACTCACGCGCTTGCCAAAGTCAAAAAAAAAAACTCCAATTGTTGCTTCGACCGAACTTGACCAAACTTGACCGAACTTGACCGAACTTGACCGAACTTGATCCCAGGCATCGCTCGCGCCAGATTTGCGCACCCTCTCGCCCCCGTAGCTCAGTCGGATAGAGCGGCGGTTTCCTAAACCGTAGGTCGGACGTTCGAATCGTCTCGGGGGTACTCAGTGTTCTGCGTGACTTGGGGCCGCGACTGACTGGAGGCGGCAGGGTTACTCAGCCGGCGTTACCCATATGTTACCCATCTTGGACGCGGCGTCGTCGAGATCGCCCGCGACGAGGTGCAAATAGAGCTGCGTTGTCGCGATGCTCGCGTGTCCAGCCATGCGCTGAACGACGTGAATGGGAATTCCAGCACGCAGCCACGCGGTGATGGCGTAGTGCCGGAGCGTGTAGCTGGTGAAGCCGGCGATGCCGGCCCGGCCGGCCAGGCGCTGGAACACCTGGTCGAGCCCGTACTGGCCCCAGGGCTTGCCGTACGACGTCAGAGCTACGAACGAGTCGCGCGGCGCCCTACTTACGGGCGCGAGGAGGCGCGCGAGCCGCGGGGCGACGGGAACGACGCGTTCGCCGGTCTTCGGCTCGTGAGCCTCGCCATGAGAAACCCCGTCGCGCACCGTGATGCGACCGCCAATCGCGTGACCGTTGGACCAAACGAGCTTGACGCTCCCGGCGCGGAGCGCCCGAGCTTCGTGAGGTCGGAGGCCCGCGAAGGCCAGAATGCCTAGCGAGCGCTCTTGTGCCGGGTTGGCGATCGACAGAGTGGCGTCGATCTGCTCGTCCGTGGGGATGTCGAGCACTCGTTGACTGGGGCGAAGTAGCTTCGGCAGGCCACGAGGTCGCTCGGCGAGATACCCTTCGTCGGCTGCAAAGCTGAGAATGCTGCGCAACACGACCTGCACGTTGTTCTTGGTGCCCTTCGCCAACTTCCGTCGTTTTCGTCCAGCGCGAGCAGCGAGCGCTCGGTCGAGCTCCCAGACTACCTCGCGGTTGACACTCGATATCTCGAGCGCACCGAAGCGGGGCAGCAGGTGATGGTCGATGACCGAGTTGTAGCCGCGCGTGGTGGTGGGCTTGAGCACGGACGGCATGTAGATGCGCCGGTAGTTCTCGACCACCTCCGCAAATGTCGGCGGGTGCGCAGGCTCCTCGACAACCATCTTGGGCGCAAATGGTGAGCCGAACGCGGCAATGTTTTGCCGAATTCGCTGCTCCTCCAAGAGCGCAGCAGCCTTGGTCAGGGCTACGGCGTCGCGTCGGTAGCGGTCTCGATTCCCATCGGGGCGGGTGAATCTTATGTCAATGATCAAGCGGCGCTTTCCGCGCCTGGTGCTGGGTCGGACGGTCATGAGGGATTTGCTTTCCCGCCATGACCGGCGCTTTCCGCGTCAAACATCTTACACTCAGGAGGGCCGCAGCGGGGCGCCCTCACGCGGACTCCGGCTCCGTCCACTCGTTCGAGAGCCAGAAGCGCCAGCGGCGCCCGAAACGGCGAGCAACGACGCCGCTACACCGGGCCTCGGTTACGCCGTCGGCAGCTCGGCGCGCGTGCCTCGCGGCCATGTCGCGGAGGGTGCGGGGGTCTGTCCCGAGGAATTCAGCGGCTGCCTCAGGCGTAAGCCACCCCGATCCGAGGGTTTGGCTGCGAACCGGCCCTCCGGATCGGGGCGCCCCAGCGTCATGGTCAGATTGGGGTTTTTCGTCACGCATCTCGACCTCCGTCCCGGAGCCAGCGCGGATGCGATGCCTCCTATGGGTTAGGGCGTGACGGTCACGCTCGCAGCGTGGTTGGACGTGGGACGACAGCGCTCGAGCTGTTCGAAGTGCGTGAATTGATTAGCAACAATGAGAAAATCGCATCCCGCGACTTTTTCTCGTCAACCACCCACGACGGTCACGCCGAGCTGCAACGTAGGGTGCCCGGAGCCGGCGGGGTTGCCAAGCTCGCCCACAGCGCGACCCACAACGACGTGACGCTCTACATGGCAACGGTAAACGTCGCATGCCATTGCGAGTTTCCGTCGAACACCATCGGAGCCCCGACGAGATCGAAGCGATCCGTAAGCTTGCGCACCAGCTCACTCGCGGTTGGGTCATCCCAAGCCGCTTGCAGTTGACCCCGGTTGGCCAACAGCTCCTCGAACGCGGAGGCCACCGGCCCACCGGTGCCGTTCGGCGCCAAAACGCCCAACTGCTCGAAGGTCCAGACCTGCTCTGCCGCCGTGTCGCTCGCATCGTTGGATGCCACCCGCACGCTTTCGCCCTCGCGCTCACGCCCCATCACGACGTCTTTCCAGCACTCGACCCCGGGGATGGGAATCGGTTCGGAAGCAAGCGCAATCTCGAAATTTGCGCGGACGGACCCGCCGCTACACTCCGCTCTCGCGCCTATATTGCCGAGCAGGCATGCGAGCGCCTTGTTCAGGCGCTTGACGCGCGCGCGGACCGCAGCGGCGTCGAGCCCGCGGCGACGGAAGGTGCTCGGCTCGACGACACCGTCGCCGGCCGCGAGGTCCAACAGCAGCTCCCACAACGCGCTCGGTCGCCCGCCCCGACCCTGAAAGCCGGCCCCCACGAAGTCACGCGAGAGCTGGACCCCGCGTCTCCGATCGAAGACAAACAACGTAGTTGCACCAACCCGAATCTCGAAGTCATCGAGCCCCGCGCCTCGAGCGAGCAGTACGTCTTCTTCGAGGGCATTGGTGGCAGTCGGGGTCTTCTGGATACCGAAGTCAGGCGATCCAAGCACGGCGATCAGGCGTTCACATGCTGCCGCGTCGAAGTCCACGGCCGAAAACGGCTCCCAACACCACGCAAACACGGCTCGGCGCAGCGCCGCGACTTCCGACTTCGCGTGGCGATTCGTACGAATCAGCCTCTCGAGCTCATGAGCAATCCAAGTCAGCTGCCTCCTAGGGGGCAAGGGCCTCCGCAGGGCTCGCTCGAGCTGCCGAGCGATCTCGGGACAAGTCAGCCCGAGACCGAACTGGTGCGGGAAAGTGGTATTCGCGATGAGATCGTCGGGGGTGAGGTTACGCTTCGACAGCTCGAGCGCCCAGTCTGGCATCGCGAATTCCTGGGCACTCGGCACCGAAAAAGCTCCCGCCTGAAGCTCGCCCCAGCGTACGGCAACCAAGACCGCCCGACGCGCATCCACGAGGGCGTGGTCGACCCCGAGAGCGCGCACTTTCCACGACCGGCGTGCAGGATCCAACTTGCGGAGGCGGCGCACGTTGCGGATCCACGTCATAACGACCGCATACTCCGACTCACGACGACTCGCGAGCAGACCGCGAAGCGTGAGGCCTATGCCGAGGTCGCAGCGAAAGACGACGTCACCCCCTGCCCGGGCAAGCAGCGCCGGAACGTCCTGCGGGTAACATCCCAGCACTGAGCAGAAAGTGCGCAGCGGCATGAGCTCGCCCGTCGCCCGCAAGTGGTCTCGAATGAGCGACCGGAGTCTACCGGGGAGCACGTTAATCTGCGAGACGGTCACGGCGACCGTAACGTAGCACGACGCGCGCAGACGGCGACGTGGTCGAGCGCCACCGGCAACACTGCACGCCGGCGCCGTTGCTGGGCCTGCGCGAGGTGCACGTGCACTCGGCGCGTTGCACGTGCAACATGAACTCGGCGTTCCGTGCATAAAACGGCGTACAAAGTCCATCCCACGCAACCGCATCGTGGCACCGACGAACGCATCGAGGCGCCAATCAACCCGTCGACAACCCGTCAATCAACCCACCGACACACCCCTCAAGGCGCACATGGGCCGCTCTGCTACCGAAAGGCCGCCCGCATCGGTCGAGCGGACTTGAGCTCGTCTGCCAAGGCCCGACCGCTCATGCCAGGCATCACAACGTGACGCCGCAATCCGGCGGAGATGCGGCCACCGACGGAGCTGAACGAATCGCTCGGCGCGGGGGCTTGGGCCCGGGAATTCCCACCGCAGCCGCCACGCAATTTCGCGTAAATCAGTGGCAAAGTCGACATCAGAACAGCCTCAAAGCGTGCGCAAGTCCGATCTCGTCGGAGCCGGCGTCGGCTTCCTTTCCGCTCGCTACGCGAGCCACACCTGCCGGTTGCGCCACTCCTCTTTCCATTCCAGCTCGGCGCGAGCGTAGCAAAGGTTCGCCTCCTCATTCCCGGGCGGTACTTCGCCTTTCGGGGTGCTCGCCGTCTGCCCAATCGGCTCGCTCGGTACGCGGGATGAAGACTACGCCTGGAACGTCGTGCTCTACTCCCCAGCCGGCCGTTCGGCGTATCGCGGTACGAGTGCGACCGGATCCACGGCCTGCGCTCCGTATTCGTAGCGAAACACCCCAGTGGGCGGTTCAAAGGGCGGACATTCCTCGGTCGCGAAGTACCAATCGGGGAGGTCGGAAGGGGACAGGTGCTCGCGATGATACCGATGGATCGCGTCTCTACGGCTACGCCCTTCGAAGCTGAACGCGTCGGGCAGCGTAACGATTGAAATGCCTCGCGCCCGCAGCTCGCCGCGGCGCCGACGAAACAGGTCCCGCCAAACCCGAGCGAGCTCTGCATACCGGAGGTTCGCTTCGGCGTGTTCCGGCGGCGTCTCGCCGGGTGGTAAGCCTCCGGGCGACACGAGCCGGAACCCATCGGTGGCCGGCATGCGAATCAGCTTGTTTCCGTGAGCGACCCAGACTGCGCATCGGCCGATCATCGTGACACTTCTTGCAGGCAAGCCCTCCTCGTCGATCGTCATGCTGCTGCCGTACCAGGCGCGAAACACGCCGACCGGGGGGATGAAGTCGGGCATCACCCGAACATCGAAGAAGGTAGGGGGCAGACGTCCCGGGTCGCGCGAGCTCAGCATGTACTCTTTGAGAGCCTCGAAGCGACCGGAGCAATCCGTAGCCCATTCCTCCAGCGAGACACCAGGCTGCTGTGGGGACTCCTCGCTGTTCGCAGTCGCCGGGTCGAAGCGGGCCTCGCACTCGCCGGCCCTCCTGTGCATCCAGGCGCACAAGCGATCCGCATCCAGAAGAGAAAAGCGCCGCCGCGGCGTCCGTTCGATGATGCCCTGGACGATTGCCTCCGTCACGTCCACTGCGGTCGCCCCCGCATCTTGCACGTGCGACAGGCCAAGGAGATCGACCTCACGGAGCAATCTCGCCACCCTGAGCTGCTCGACGTCGATTTGGATCTTCGTGCCGTCTCCGACGTCCGTCAGCTCTCCCGCCTTGATCCAGTTCCGGACCGTGTTGGGAACCACACCCATCTGGCGAGAAGCCTCTTCGACGCTGAGGAGCGTCCGCTGCGGCGGAGGATCGGCCATGCCTGCAAGACTTAGCGCGGCGCGCGGCGAGTGCCACGCGAAAGTGCGCGCGGCGGACGGCCACGGCCCGGCGAGCACCGACGTCGTTTCGGGAGGCTCCTCGCAGGCGATGCTCATAGCCGACACTCCCGTTTGCCCCGGTCGAACGGCGTTCGGTCACTATGAGAACAGGCGAAACTTCGGCGTCCGACTTTTTTCGCTCACTCTCGCCGTCGGATTTGTGGCACTTTGCATCTTGTGTCAAAGTGATGCAAGGTTACCGCAATGACGCCGAAGGGCAATCCTAGGGAGCGTCGGTTCACGATGGTCCTGACCGACGACGAGCACGCCAAGCTCATGGAGCTCGCTGAAGCCGACGGCCGGTCCGCGGCCGCTTGGATTCGACAGGTCATCCGTCAAGAACACTCGACCCAGTTCCCACGGACGGCTGGAAGGCGCCGAAAGAAACGGTAAGAACTCACGAAAAGTGCCCTCCGCGTGGCAGGCACCACCGGAGGGCGTGGCCAGAACCTACCAGGAGGTCTGACATGAAGACGAGTACCATCAAATCAATCCGACTCGAAAGCAGCTCGCTCAGAGTCGATATCCGGAGCGCCTTCGACACTGCCGCGCGTCACTCGCTGCGGCTCGAAGCCGTGGGCGCTTCCGCTCACTCGGCTTCGACCGATGACGCGTTCGCTGACGCCGATTCCGATGAGCTTCGGCACCGGGCAACACGTCTCCGGGGGTGCGCGCTCCATGCGGCGGCCCTGGCCGCCGACCTCGCTGCGGAAGCGGGCCGTCTCGAACAGGCCGCGGACGTCAAGGATGCCTCGGTTGGCGACGAATAGCCGTGAAGGGGTTGAACACCGGACCGCCGGGGAATCCATCAGGGACGTCGTTGATGTTTTGGCACTTCGGTCGCACGCGGGTCGACATCGAAGCTCTCTAAAACGTTTCTGAGACGTTGAGGACGCCCGCCTTGGTATCGTCGTCCGCATGCCAGGAAGAAACCGAAGCGTCGAAGCCAAAAATTCGTGCTCGTGTTGACGAGTTCGTGGCCGAACCCACCGATTCGATCCGGGAAGCTGCCATCGAATCGGTGGCCGAAGCCCTCGGCACGGGATCGCCGATTGCGGCTGCGGCAGGAGCTCCGAGCCGATCACGTCAGCGGCCGAGCCCCAGCAAGACGAAAGCGTCCCCGAGCAAGAAGAGCAAGCCTGGTCGAGATCGAGGTCGAAGAAAGAGGGGCGGCCGTCGTAGCCTCAAGCAGATGCTCGCCGATCAGCAACGGATCCATGGGTATGTAAACGACCTGCCGGGGTCGAAAGCCGAACAAATCGGAGCGGCGCTGGGTCTCAACGCAGTCGAGATGCGAGTGCCGATCGCCAAGTTGCTGGACGAGGCGAAGATCAAGAAGACCGGGCAACGAAGGGCGACGAAGTATTTTCCAGGCAAGAAGTAGTCGATGGTGATTTGCCCGAAAGTCGAATGGGCACCTGAACCCGTCGCAGAATACGTCGATGACGGACCTCGTTCGACGCATTCGTCGAGTACGAGAGCCCCGAGGGCGGACTCGAGTTTTACCGGGATGGAGATAGAGCTGACCGAACGGTTCGCCGGCGGGAGGCCAGTAGGCTGCGGCTCGAGCGGAATCGAGAAGTGGCTTGCAGTGCTTGTCTAGGTTCTCCGGGCGCGAGGAAAAACCACCGCGCGGATGGTGCTCACGGGCATGCCTTGGCTATCGTGTGTGAATCGACCGGGGCACCGTCCCAGGTGAAGAACTCGAAAGTGATGTCCGTCGCCGTCACGGTCACGAGTTGGGCCCCCCATGTCGTGTTGAAGAAGACCTGCGACTCGGGGAGCGTCGAGCTCAGCTGGTACGGCAGCGAGCCACCGAGCCCATTCACGAAGAAAGTGATGGCGCCGACTTGCAACCGCTCGTACGTGTGG
>JAJDAH010000029.1 GCA_029261965.1 Polyangiaceae bacterium | reverse complement strand
TAAATTCCTCGGTCCCGTCGGACGACCATCGCGCGGCTTCCCGTGTTCCAGCGGCGCGACTCGTGACGTCCACTCGATCAGCCACCAAGTAAGCGCTGTAGAACCCGACGCCGAACTGCCCGATGAGGTTGACGTCACCCTTCTTGGCGGCCTCCAGCTTCTCGGCGAAGTTCTTGGTGCCCGAGTGGGCCACCGTGCCGAGCTCTTGGGCCAGCTGCTCGGCGCTCATCCCGATGCCGTTGTCCCAGATAGTCAACGTGCCCGCGTCCTTGTCGGGCGTGAGACGAATTCGAAGCTTGTCGTCCTCCGGCATGAGCGCGTCGTTGGTGAGCGACTCGAACCGGAGCTTGTCGAGGGCATCCGACGCGTTCGAGAGCAGCTCGCGGAGGAAGATCTCGCGGTTGCTGTAGAGCGAGTTGATGACGAGGCGCAGCACTTGCGTCACCTCGGCCTGGAAACGATGTGTCTTCTTGTCGGGTCCTCCGGGTGCGGGATCGGTCATTCGGTTGCTCCTGGGGACAGAAAAGTCGACATGTTGCCGACGGTGTCAAGGGGGCGCTCGGGGCTTCGCCCTTCACCGCCGCTAGCTAGGGGCTTCGGGGGACGGTTTTACCGGCTTCCGCCGCCGCCGTCGGCGGATCCAGAGCGGAACACCGATCGACAACCCGAGTGTCGTGAAGAAAAGGGGCAGCGAGTACCTGAAGGTTCGCGGAAAGTACTCGAAGACGATGCGCGTTTCCGACCCGAGCTTCGTCGCTATCCGCCGGTCGACCGCGTGTACTGGCTTGCCGTTGGCACTCCACCCTGGGTCGTGGTTCATGTTGTAGACGAGCGTATCGCCGGGTTTGGCGCCGTCGACTTCGACGACGACGCGGTTGGGGGACCAATCCACGACCTTCGCGGTCCCGTCGCCCTCGAGCACGTGCGCGCGCCCTCGGTAGTCCGGGTCGGTGGTCGCAAGCGCCCCCACTTCGAGGTTCGGCAGTCCGTAGCACTCGAGCACCCCGGTGTTCGTGAACATCGGGAGCAACGCTGGCTCCGCCCAGTCTCGGCGTTTGTAGTGGATAGGTGACCGCGTGCGGTGCTCGAAGAGCTCGGCCACTTCGTACTTGTCGGGCACTTGCATCCAGAACGACCCCTGGAACGGCTGGTTTGCGACCCGCGCGATGTCCACGCCCACGTAAGCCGTGAGCGCCAGGAGCGGCACATCGAGCCACGCCCGTCGAATCAAGTGGTGATCGAGGTAACGCGCAACGACCACCACGAGCGCGAGTGAGGAGAAGAGCAGCATGGGGTAGAGGAATCGGGAGGGGACGTGCTGCGAGGAAAAAACCGGCAAGCGGTGCAGAAGACTCCACGGCGAGTAGGCGTGGAACGCACCGAACCCGAGGAGCAGCAACAACCCGCCAGTGAGTCTGAGCGCGTTGCCACGAGGGCCACGGGCAAAGAGCAGCGCGACGAGCAGCAGGAGAAGCGGAATCGCACCGACGTAGATGCCCCACTCGTGCCAACCGTAGGCCGGAACTCGGATGGGGCGCGCCCCGAGGCCCTGGTTCGTGTCGGTCATCATCACGACGAGCTGATCGAGGCCTATCTTTTCTTTCGAACCGATGAGGCGCGGGGCGCGAGTCATGCCTTCCGCAATGGCGAAGAGCTTTGGCGAAGCGAATCCGAGCCCTGAGAAGCCGGTGATCGCCACCGATTGGATCGGACGCCAGTCCCGCGTGAAGACGGCAAAGAGTAAACCGTAGACACAAAGCGAGATGGCGGTGTGGGGGAGCGGGTAGATGGCTCCTAGGTGGCACATCAAGCCGAGGGTGGCGCCGCCGTACAGAGCGTTGTGGAGCTTGCCGGGGTCGATCGAGCGTTCGAAGAAGAGCAGCACCCACGGGAGCCAACAGTACTGCAGATGCCACGAGTGACCGACCGCGGTTTGAAGCGCCCAGCGCCCGTTCAGGGTGAACACGATCGCGACGAAGCTCGCCAGAGCGACGCTGCGTGTGTAGCGGCGGGCGAGCAGAAACGAGCCGAGAAGACTCGTGATCGCCGCGCCAAGAATCTCGATGCGCAGCGCCTTCTGCACCTCCATCAGGAGATAGAACGGCAAGTACGGGGAGACGAAGTTGGTCGCCCCTTCGACGTGGCCAAATGCCGGAAATCCGCCACAGAGCCACGGATGCCAGTACGGCGCTTCTCCGTACTTCAACAAGCTCACGGAGGTGATGTATCGGTACGACGTGACGACATCCCAGTCGTGGTGCCCGAACGTCGACCAGTCCGACAGCATGGGCGCAACGATGCCCAAGAGCAGACCGAGCATCAGCGCCGCTGCCGCCGACGTCGTCACCGAGCGCCAAATCGCGCCCGGGCGCCCAAGCGCCGCAAGTGCTCGGCGGCGCGCCGTCCTCTGCTTCTCGCCGGTGCTCATCGCTTGCTCGCGACGCAGGGTTCTACCACCCCATTGCCCGTCGAGGTATGAGGGTCGTCGAGTGGCTAGGCGGCTCAATCCACCCGTGCTCGAGCCTCGGCTCGACCCGTTCACCCCCTGCTAGGACTCGATGGTTTCCGACGTTCTCTCCCCGGAAGTCGAAGCGGCGAACGATCGGCTGGCCCGTGAGCACAGCATCGACGACTACTACTCGCGATCACCGCTCCCGATCCGACTGATCGAGCGCGGCCGCTTGAGGATCATCGAACGCATGGTCGCGGAAAAGCCGGGCATGAAGATCGCAGAGGTGGGTTCTGGTGGCGGCCACGTGTTGTCGATGTTTCGCCATTCGAAGCTGACCGCGATCGACGTGTCCGACGTGTACCTCGAAACGGCGAGGCAACGGTTGAAGGGGTACGAAGTCGAGCTCATCAAGGGAGAGCTTCAGAAGCTCGAGCTGCCCGCAGCGTCTTTTGACTGCGTCATTTGCACCGAAGTACTCGAGCACACCGAAGAACCCTCGGCGATCATCGCGGAAATCGCGCGCCTCGTCGCCCCCGGCGGTCGCGCGGTGATCACCGTCCCGAACGATCCACTCATCGACGGAATGAAAGCCGTCGCTCGACGGACACCGCTGGGCTGGGCCCTCGGCGGGCGGGTGAATTGGGGCGGCGACGAATTCCATTTGCACCGATGGAAACCCGCCGCGTTTCGACGACTTCTCGAGCGCTCGTTCACGGTGACGGAATACGATGCTGCTCCGTCGCGATTGCTGCCGATCCGGGCGTGCTTTTGTTGCGCGCCGAGAGCGCGCGATTGAAAACCGAGCGAGGGGGCTGGTTGGACAGGTGGGGCGCCATCTGCGTCGCCATGGTGCTGGCCATCGGACTGACGGCGACGTCGCTCGGGGCGGGCATGCAGACCGAGGACTACATGCACCGTCAAACGGTGCAGCGTCAGGCCGAAACGTTCCCGAGGAGCGTGAACCTGTTCGCGTACAACTCCGGCGACACGATGGGCATCTACGCACAGAAGAACTTCGGCATCGTGCCGTGGCTTGCCCTCGAGAACTACAAGATCTCGTTCTGGCGCCCGCTGTCGTCGCTGACTCACCACCTCGACTACCGGCTCTGGCCCAAATCGCCAGTGAGCATGCACGCGCACAGCTTGCTCTGGTTCGCTGCGCTGATCGCCGTCGTAGGTCTTCTTCATCGGCGTGTTGGTGGCGCGGCGTGGGCGGCCGCCGTCGCCACCGCTCTCTACGCGATGGACGACGGGCACGGCGTCGCCGTGGGTTGGCTCGCGAGTCGAAACTCGGTGATGGCGTCTTTTTTTTCCGTGAGCGCGATTCTCGCGCACTTGCGATGGCGCGACGGAGAAGGTCTCGCGTGGCTCGGCGCTTCGTGTGCGCTGCTAGCGGCCGGGCTCACCTCCGCCGAGCTCGCGGTCGGCGCGTTCGGCTACCTCGTGGCCTACGCGGTGACGCTCGACGAAGGGTCGCGACGCGACCGCTGGCTTTCGCTCGTCCCGGCAATATCCGTGGCGCTGGTCTGGTACGCGGTTTACCGCTGGCTCGGACATGGCACCTACGGTTCGGGCATGTATCTCGATCCTCTGGCGGAGCCCCTCGCTTTCGTGGGCGAAGCCGCTTGGAGATTTCCCGCGCTGCTCGGTGGCATGTTCGGGCTGCCGACAGCGGACGAGTGGGTCCTGCTGGATGCGGCAGGGCGCACCCGAGCGAGCTTGATCCTCTGCGCCGCGATGGTCGCGATCGTTGCCTGGGCGTTGCCGTGGCTGAGAGAGGATCGCCGCGCTCGCTTTTGGCTCATTGCGACGCTACTCGGCACGATTCCCGTCTCCGCCACCCTGCCTTCGGACCGGCTGATGTTTTTGCCGACCGTTGGCTCGTCGGCGCTGCTCGCGGGGGTCATCATGCTCGCCGCAAAGCCCGCGATCGAGCGGTATCGCGCTGGACCGCGTCGTGTCATCGCCGCCGGACTGGCCCTGGCCACGCTCGTCGTGCACGTGGCCATCGCGGCTTACCGTTTGCCTAGCAGAGCCACGACCATGGCTCAGGTCGGCAGCGCCGTGGACGCTTCGGCCGAGAGTGCGCTCGAGGGCCATCGAGACCCGACTCAGCAGCTCGTTTTGGTCAACGCGCCGAGCTACTACGTGGGCGGTCTCGTCGTGGGCGTGGCGGCGAGCAGTGGACGGCCGGTTCCTCGACACACCCGCGTGCTGTTCGCGGGCAGAGTCCCCGTCGAGGTCGCCCGCGTGAACGAGCACACCTTGTCGCTCGAGTCCGAGCAGGGGTTTTTGACCGAGGAGCTCGACCGGGTCTACCGGGGTCGCGCCCACCCCGTGGCGGCAGGCGACGGCATTGCGCTGAGTGGTGTGCTCGCCATCGTCCAAGAAACGACATCGAGCGGGGATCCCCGCGCGGTCACGTTCCAATTCGGCGAGCGCCTCGAAGGCGATCGCTATCGTTTCATGAAGTGGCATGACGGCAAGTACGTGCCCTTCGAGCTGCCCAACCCGGGGCAGTCCGTACGGCTTTCGGCGGCCCATCTGTAGCGATGCAAACCTGGCGGCACCTCACGCGACCCGACTCGTTGGTCGCCCTAGTCGGCATCGCCATCGCCGCCTACGTCATCGCCTCCCCGTTCTTTCTAGCCACGTATCCGCCGATCACCGATCTACCGTTTCACGCGGCGAACACATCCGTGCTTCGCAACTACTTCGATTCCGCCTACCACTTTCGCGAACAGTTCCTCATCGAACCGCTCGAGGCCCCGTACATGCTCATGTACGCGCTCGGCGCACTGTTTGCTCTGTTTCTTCCCATTGCGACGGCCATGAAGTGCGTCGCGGTGGTGATGCTCTCTCTTTTGCCGTTGGGACTGGCGGTGTTGTTCCGCGGCATGAAGAAGAGTCCGCTTCTCGGTCTGCTCGGTCTCGGCTTGGTCTGGACGACGCTCACGCACTGGGGCTTTCTCAGCTTCATCGGGGCGGTAGGCCTTTTCGCCATGAGCATCGGCACCACGCTCATGGTTCTCGACCGACCGACACGCGGGCGCCAAGTCGCCCTCGCGGCGAGCCTGTTGGCTGTTTTTTTCACGCACATCTACAGGTTTCCCTTCGCCGCGCTCTCCGTCGGTCTGACGGTGGCGGTCATGTTTCCGGCGACGCGCCGCTACAAACCCGTGCTCGCTGCGGCGCTACCGTCGGTGCTCCTGTTCGCCACGTTCCTGCTCGTCCGAAGCCATATTTTCACCCTCGAGTCGGGGCACCTGACCTTCGAGTTCGGCCGGCTTTCGGAGATCCCGGGTCACGTGTTCGGTGCCTTTGCCGGCGAGGTTGGAGAGCGTGAACGCGGGATCGGAACGCAAGTGGTGCTCGCCGCGGTGTTGGCTGGAGCGGGCCTCTTCGCGCTCCGTCGCTCGAGCGGTTCTGGAAGCGACGTTTCGCCGCCGCGACGGCTCTGGGAACGAAGCGTCACGCTCTTGGCCTTGCTGCTCTCCCTCGGTTTTTTGCTCGCGTTCTTGACGCTTCCGATGATGCTCAAGAGCTGGTTCTTCGTGTACCCGCGAGAGGCGATGACCGCGCTCTACATCCTTCTGGCAGTAGCTCCCGATCTGCCGCGTTCGGTGCCGGTGCGCCTGGCGTTCGTCGCGCTCGTCAGCGTGGGGCCGCTCAGGTTCGCGTCGCTCGTCGGCGACCAGTGGCGAGACTTCGAACGAGCCACCGCCGACTTTCGCCAAATCAAAGAGCTCGTCCCCGCGGCTCCCCGGCTGCTCTATCTCATCTACGATCACAGCGACACGGCACGCTCGACGACACCGTTCATCCACCTGCCGGCGTGGATTCAGGCCGAAACGGGTGGTTGGTTGTATTTTCACTTCGTCCGGTGGGGTCTTTACCCGATTCGGTACGATTTCGACGGGGGCGCGGTGCCCCCTACCCTGCCGCACATGCTCGAATGGGAGCCGCACCGTTTCAACGTCACCGAGCACGGTCCGTGGTTCGATACATTCCTCGTCAGGCACCGCATCGATCCGAAACCGGTGCTCGCGGCGGATCCAGAGCTCGAGCTGACGGCGAACGTCGGCAAGTGGTGGCTCTACCGGCGGCGTTGATCGCCGTTCGGAGCGTGCACGCCGGCCAACACGGTGTGCTCATGGGGTCGATTCGAAGCGTGAAAACTCGCCGGCGGTGACATCCGCATCATGGGGCGCGCCGTACACGAACGGCCGGTAGCGCTGGTCGCCATCGAGATGGATCTTCAACCACGAGATGGCGTACCGCCCGACGATGGCTGCTTTCGCGGTCCCGGTGTTGGTCACGAAGTGGTCGGCACCGGCCAACTCCATGTACGCCTTCGACGTCGAGTTGGGGACGCTCTGGTAGAAGGGCCAAGCGTGTGCCGCGACGGCCGCTACGGCGTCGTTCTGCCCGGCGATGATGAGGGTGGGGACCACGAGACCAGGAAACGCCGTAGGGCCACCGGACCATGGGGTCAGCGGGATCGCGGCTTTGAGCTCGCTCGCATTGTTCTCCGCCGCAATCAGAGTGCCGCCACCACCCATCGAGTGGCCCATGATGGCGAACTTCGAGGAGTCGACGATTCCGAACAGGGGGCTGCCCGCGCGACCGTTCTCCTGACGCAGTGTTTCGAGGGCGGCCATCAGCGCGGTTGCCCGCGCTGGGGGTTGGTCGAACGTCGTGTTCGTGGCCAGCGTGAGCACGATGTATCCATGGGAACCGAGTCTCGGACCCCACCACTGATTGGCGACCTGGTCCTCGAGAAAACCGGGCGAGATGGCGACGCCGCCGACCGGCGGAGGCGCGTCGGTCGGATAGTAGATCGTCGCCGCGCTGTAGGCCGTGCTCGGAGCGAAACCGCTCGTGTAAGACTGGACGGAATAGGGACCGTCGGTGGATACCGAAGCGACGGTCGGATCGGGCGACGTCGCACCGCCAGTTCCTGCCGAGCCGCCAACACCGGCGCCGCCGCCCGTTGCGCTACCCGCCGATCCGCCGGCGCCTCCAGCCGCGGAGCTGCCACCCGTTCCGGGGCTACCACCAGCACCCGACGCGCCACCTGATCCCGCCGTGCCGCCGGCCCCGGAGCCGCAGACGACGGCACACTGACTCGAATTCCCCGTCCCGCAGGCGCAACGTTCGAGACAAGTGGTGCAGCCCGCGCAACTGTCGGCGACAGTGCAAGGAGCCGCACCACCAGCGCCGGCACTACCTCCTGCCGCGCCGCTACCTCCTGCCGCGCCGCTACCTCCGACGCCTGCACCGCCAACCCCGCCGACACCCGCGCCGCCGACGCCCGCACCGCCAACCCCGCCGACTGCCGCGCCACCGACACCCGCACCGCCGACACCGCCAGCGGCGAAAACGCCACCCGCCCCGCCGACGCCGGTGCCCCCGGCTCCGCCCTGGTTGCCGCCGTCGGAGCCGCACCCGACAGCGAGACCCAATGCGACGAAAACGACCGAACCGAGACGCGTATTGTTCTTCATCACGACCTGCTCCTGCGGACTGACGGCGAGTGGCTACCGCTAGTCATTCTCGCAGCGCTCGTCGTGAGCAACAACCGCGGCGAGCAGTTCCGGCGGGCGAAATGTCCCACAGCCATACGCTCGTGTTTCGCGCACGGGCCGGTACTGGCCGATGCAGAGATCCTTGGCGAGGGCGATGGACGAGTCGCGCCGCTCAGCCGGCGGATTGTTTTCGGTTGCGCGCCGAGCTCGAGACGAAGCGCTGGATCACGTCGCGCACCGAGGCGAGATCGAGCGGTTTGTCCAAGCACAGGTTCGGGACGGTCCGCACGAAGCGTTTTGCGCTCGCGGTAAAGGCGCCACCGGTGATGAATACAAAACGTTCGGCGAGGCCGGGATAGAGCTCACAAACACGCTCGTAAACCGCCATGCCCGTGAGATCCGGCATCATCAGGTCGCAAAAGACGACGTCGAAGCCACGGTCGGAAGTGAACTTCTCCAGAGCACCGTGCCCGCTGTTCACCACGACAACCTCGTGTGCGCGGAGCATTCTCACGATCGATCGAGCGACGGCGGGGTCGTCGTCGACCACGAGAAGTCGCCCAACGGCGGTGTCTTTGAGCCGGCGACCTGTCTGCGATCGCGCGGCGGGCGAGTCGACCGACCCCGGCAGGGTCACGCGAACGCAAGTGCCGCTGCCGACGTCACTTTCGATTTCGATGGTACCGCCCATCCCGACGACCAGGCCGTGGCAGATGGAAAGCCCCAAACCCGTCCCCTCTCCCACGGGTTTCGTCGTGAAGAACGGCTCAAAAGCTCGGGGAACATCCCTCGGATCGATTCCTGACCCGGTGTCGTGGATCTCGATGATTGCGCGCCGCTGGTCGTCGGACCGGGTGCAAACGCGGATCTCGTCCTCGTCCGAGTGTCCTTCCGAGAGCGCCTGTGCGGCGTTGGCGAGCAGGTTGACAAAAACTTGCGCCAAACGCGACTCGGAACACCGAACCGATGGCGTCGACCGGTAGTCGCGCTTGAGAGTCGCGCGGTGGTGGATTTCGTTGCCGAGTAGCGTGAGCGCCACGTCGAGCGTGTCGCGTACGTCGATGGAACGGTCATCCTGATCCTGCTCGCTCCGAGAAAAAACCTTCAGATCACGAACGATTCGGCTGATTCGCTCGGCACCGTGTCGGGTTTCTTCGATGACTTCTTCGAGGTCGGCGGGAAGCCCCTGGTTCGGGTCGGCTCGGAACGCATCGGTCACCGCAGCGAGGTGGTCGAGGTTTCCGATGATGTAGGTCAACGGATTGTTGACCTCGTGGGCGACGCCGGAGGCGAGTTGGCCGATCGCTTTCAGTCGGTCCGCGTGGAAAAGCTGCCGATTGAGCTCCTCCGCTCGCTCCTGAGCCGCGGCCTGCTCACGCAGTGACCGTTGCAGCTCCAGCGCCAGTTGCTCTTGCGTCACATCTCGAATCACGAAGATGAGAATGTCCTCACGCGCGGTGAG
The DNA here is from genome assembly GCA_029261965.1 of Polyangiaceae bacterium. GTDB lineage: Bacteria > Myxococcota_A > Polyangia > Polyangiales > Polyangiaceae > JAJDAH01. The sequence continues at coordinate 13,889 of JAJDAH010000029.1, read as the reverse complement.
TTGCAGCTTTCGGCTTTGGATCTCGACGAGAACGATACCGTTCGGTGTCTCGATGTCGCAGCACAGCCCGCCACACGCTCGCGCACCGAACAGAGGGTTCTCTTCCTGCGGCACCGGCTTGCCGGCCTGGCGCAACACGAAAAAGTCGCGCACGCACTTGCCGAGGACCTGGATGTGTGGACGCCCCGCTAGCTCGTCGAAGGCCCGATTGCACCACTGCACGGTGCCCTCGCCGTCCGTCCAAACGATCGCCTCGGCGAGGCTGCTGAGCGCACACTCCATCTTTGCGAGGGTCGCGCGCAGGCCCGCGAGCACGACGGCTTCTCCACGCCTCGGCGCGGCTGGTTGTTCATCGCTACTCATGGCGCTCGAATGACGGCGGCAAAACACCAGTCGTCGTCGATTTTTTTTGCCACGATGAAGTGCTCGGCAGCCAGCTCTCGGCCGTCGGCGCAAACAATGGTCAGCTCGAGCGCCTGCCCGAGAAGCGTTGCCCTTTCGGTGGCCAGAAACCTGGAGAACCCGAGGTTGTGCGCGTCGTGAAACTGCGAGGGAATGAGCATCGTGAGTGGCTGCTCCGCGACTTCGGACTGCGACCATCCGAAAGCATCGATGAACGCCTGATTGACCCGATCGATCAGTCCGCGCTGGTTCGCCACCACGACGGGAACGTCCTCCGCGCTGACCACCTCGTCAAACGTCACGATACGCCCCATAAACGACCGAGACTCGCCAGACTTTAACCACCCAATCCCCTATCGCTTCAGTTGCCCCCGAAAATACTGGAGAACATCGTCTAGTGCCTTCCGGGTCGGATGTCCGACTTCGTTCACGAAATGAAGGGTGAGCACGGAGTGCCCTTTGCCCGGCAGGGTGTCGAGCTCGACCCGGCGGTGTTCCCCATCGTTGAGACGAGCGTCGATGCAGGCGAATTTCGCGGCGCTACACAACGAATCTCCCTCGAATCGCAGCGCCTTCATTGGAGCTGTGGAATCGATGCGCGCCTTGAGGCACGCCACCTCCTCGTCGCTCATGTGTAGCGCGCGGCTTTTTCCGAAGGGCATGGAAGGCTGTGAAGCCACCGCGGCCAACACACTTTCGTCGGCCATCAGAGACATTGCGAAGTTCCCGGTCAGACACATGCCGATGACCCCGACTCCCTCGGAAGACGTCTTCGAACGCACGTCCCGGCACAGCGCTTTCAGCCAGTCCACGATGGGACTCGTTCGACTGGCTCGAAAACAGTGAAACTCCTTACGCATGCAGAGCACGCGAATCGTGTTGCCAGCCATGCTGGTCTTTCCGATAGGCCCGAACAAATGCGGCAACACGACGAGGAACCCTTCATCGACCAGCTCGTCGGCGAGCCGAAGGGTCTCGACGCCAATGCCCGGCAGCTCCTGGAGCACGACGACCGGCGCCCCACTCCCGCGCTGGTAGACGTCGTGAGAAATCTCGTAGCCGGAGCTCGTCGCCGCAGCGAACGTCGATTTTTCGTACTCTTGGATCGGTGTCACGGCACTAGCCATTGGCCCCTGCGTTCTCCCGAGGGGGCATCGAGCCGAGCTCGGCCATCGTGGGCAGTACCGCGGCGCGGACCGCATTGATTCCTTGCCCTCGAGACAGCGCTTCACGAAACCGGGCCACGCGCCGCCGGAGCGACGACGACGCCACCGCTCGAAGCATCGCGGGCTCCATCGCTCGTTCGGGCGGCGCCAAAAGTTGAAACACGGGCGCCATCTTACGCATCACTTCGGGATCACCGTGCATCGATTCGAGCAGAAGAAACGTGTACGGCCAGAAAAGGCGCGACGCGGTCGGCCGGACGCCCTCAGTCGTTGGCCAGGCGAAGTCCGCGCCGATTGCGAGATTCCAAACCCCGGAGAGAAAACGCCCTTGCTCGCGGAAGTGCTCCTTCGGTAGCTCCTCTGGCCGAGGGCCGACGCGTGCCAAAGCTCGTTCGAGCTCCGCCGCGCACACGGCCGCTGTCGACATGCCCTGGCCGTACACCGGATTGAACGCGCAGACGCTGTCTCCGGTCGCGACAAAACCGTCGAGCTCCGCGCTCCAAGACTCGTAATGGCGGAATCGGTTGGTCGTCGACCGGTTCGGTACGATGTCGCTGAGGGGCTCGCACTTCTCGATCACCCGAGCGAGAACTGGAGAGGCGAGACTCTCGAGGTATTCCACGAAGCGGCGCTCGTCCGTTGGTGGGTAGTCCTTCATGAAACCCACGGCCGTCACGAGCCAGCAACGATCCTCGATGGGGAACGCCACGCCACCTCGCGGAAGATCCGGCGGTATGCCCTCTACCCATAGTCCCTTCCACCACCACTCGTCGGGCCAATCTTCCGGTGATGGTTGTCGATAGAAGCGCGAGGCGTAGCCCGCAAACGCTTCGACCACTTCTTCTCTAGGTGTCGGCACGCCGATCTTTTCGAGCCACCGCGGCAGTTGGCTTGCTCGACCACTGCAGTCGACGATGAGGTCGGCATACAGCTTCTCTGCGCTACCTCCGCGCGATTTCACGACGACGCCGTCCACGCGCAAGCGCTCGCCACGCGTGACCTGAAGAGATTCCACGGCGTGGAGTTCGCGCAGCTCCACGTTGCCACGACCGCGTAGCCGTTCGCGAACGACGTTCTCGAAAAGCGGCCGACTACCCCACAGCATCTGAAAACCCGTCGCGCTTCGCGGTGCCCAGCCCCACATTCGCCGGACGGCAAAAGCTTCGGCGAAGTCGAGCTGCTGCCCACCGCGTGAGAGCACGGCCTCTGTGAAGCCGGGAAACCACCGCTCGATCTCTCGCTGGCCCCGCACGAGAAGCACATGCGCATGGTGACTCTGCGGGACACCGCGGCGGTGCGTGGCCTCAGTGGGAAACGAGTCGCGTTCGAGCACGACGACATGCTCGTAGACGTCGGCGAGCACGCGAGCAGCGCACATCCCCGCCATGCTGCCGCCGATGACGATGGCGCGATTGGCCCGTCGATGTGTCATTGCGCTGCCGTCACGCTCGTACCTTGGGCGATTGTAGCCGATGCCCGCGCGCCAAATGTCACTCTCATGTGTTAGGGTGACACACGAATGGTGACGCGCGCACGTAGACTGCTCGTCGTGACGGCCGTCACAGCGTGCAACGCCATTGGCTGCTCCTTCGTATTTACACGTTCTCCGCCGGAGCACCCAGAACTTGTACCCGTGCAGCATCCGATCGAGTGCACCTCGAGCAAAGCGGCGCCCATCGTCGATGTGATCATCACTGGTTTTCAAGTAGTTCGCACCTCACTCGCGATCGCCGCGGACGACGAGCAATACGAAGACTTCCCCATCACTCGCGGAGCTGACATCGGGATCGGTGCCGGTCTCGCCGCGCTGTTTGCCGTATCGAGTGGCTACGGCTTCGCCAACACCAATGACTGTGCGCGCATGAAGCGAGCCCACGAGCGACGCGTGCGCGAACATCCGACATACGAACCTTTCTCACCACCGGTCCCTTCCCCACAAGCTTCGCCCCCGCAACAGCCGCCAACCCACGCGCCTTCAGTCGAGCCGCGCGGGGGAATCGTGCCGTCTCCTCCTTGGCGGCCGCCCAGCAAAGACGGCCTTCAAGTGGAGCCGCCATGGCCCGCATCCGATGTCGATGGCGGCACCCCACCCGACGAGCAGAAGCCACCGCCCGAATCTGCACCGCCACCGAACGAGGACGCGGGCCCTCCGAAGGCCGCATTCCCGCCAACCTGATTGTCGCTCGGTCGAGCGCACGGTATTCTTCGGGCATGCGCAGGCTGTGGGTTCCTTGGATCGCTTGCGCTCTTTTGGGGACGGCGTGTGGGGGCACGTCTGACGACGGGCTGTTTGGCGACGATGGCAGCGGAACCGCGGGCGGCGCAGGGACCGGAACCGGCGGAGCTTCCGCGAGTACCGGAGGCACGACCGGCAGCACCGGCGGCGCCGCAGCGGTCGGCGGAAGCGCCGGTGTGGGCACCGGCGGCACAGGTGCCATAGGCACGGGCGGCGCAGGAACCGGTGGCGCAGGCACAGGCGGTTTCGGAACCGGCGGCATGGGGACCGGTGGTATGGCCGGCTCCGGCGGCATGGCGGGCTTCGGCGCGAGCGGCTCGGGTGGTTTCGGAATGGGTGGTACCGGTGGCGATCCTCCGATCGATTGCCCGGTCGGCCAGTACCGCGGCGATTGGTCCGGTCCTTACACCGCGTTCATGCTTCAAGTGGATGCCAGCGGCACGGTGGAGTTCACCGTCGACGCCTCGGGCAACGTGACGGGAGAGTTCCGGGGAACGAGCCCGTCGAGCTCGCAAGCGGACATCGTCGGAACGATGAACTGCGCGACCGGCATGCTCAGCGCCAACCTGGTCGACGGCTCCTACCGGGTCTCGTTGCCGTTCCCCGTGACCGTGAGGTTCACCGGCACGCTCAATGGCACGTTCGATCCCGGCTCCAACTCGTTCTCGGGCGATTGGACCGTGGTGGAGTCGAACGCGGCGTACGGCGGCCAGGGCAGCTGGTCGGCAAACTGAGCCGAAGCCTGGCCGCGGACCTGGTGCTTGCGGCCAGCTTTTTGTTCCGACGGTTGACCCTCGCGCTCCCCCGCGGCTTGTTAGCGCGATGATTGAATCGCTGAAGGGGCTCGCCACGTTGGGCTGGCGCAATTGCGCCTCCACATCCGTCGCCGCCCTCGTCCTGGGCTGCGCGGGCGCACCGAGCCCGGTGCCGCCCCAACCGCCCGAGTCGCCTCCGAGCGAAGCGCCTCCCTCCGAGCCTGCCGCACCTGCTAAGGACTTTCGTGTGCTGCTCGGCGAATGGAAGGGGCCCCATGGCGGCCTGCCGGCGTTCGACGTCATCGACAACGAACTTTTCAAGCCGGCTTTCGACGAGGCCACTCGCTTGCTGCTCGCCGAGGTCGGCGACATCAGCAAGAGCACCGAGCCCCCGACGTTCGAGAACACGCTCGCCGCGCTCGAACGTACGGGCAAGCCACTCGATCGTCTGGGCACGCTTTTCTTCACGATGGTGGGGAACCGAAACACGCCGGAGATCCAAGAGTTGACACGCGTGATCCGCCCGATGCTGTCGGCAGTCCAGGACCAAATTTACTTCGATGTGAAGCTCTTCGCTCGAGTGGCGGCGGTGCACGAGGCACGAAAGACGTCGAAACTGAGCGCGGAACAGATCCGCCTGGTCGAAAAGACGTTCGACGAGTTCGTGCGCCGTGGGGCCCAACTGGACGAGGCGAAGAAAACGAGGCTCGGCGCGATCAACGAGGAACTCGCCAAGCTCTTCACCGACTTTGGCAACCGCGTCCAGGCCGACGAGGACACGTGGGTCGTTTTGGGGAAGAGTGACTTGACCGGTCTCTCACGGTCGCTCGTCTCGATGTACCAAGCCGCTGCAAAGGAGCGCAAGGTCGAGGGCTACGCTGTGGTCAACACCCGGAGCGCGGTGCAACCCTTCCTGACCTTCTCCGACAACCGCGAGCTGCGCGAGAAAGTCTGGCGCGCGTTCATCAGCCGCGGCGACAACGGAAACAAGAACGACACCAAGGAGCTCATTCCGAAGATCGTGACGCTACGAGCCGAACGAGCCAAACTGCTCGGTTTCGCGAGCCACGCCCACTGGCGCATGTCCGACACGATGGCGAAGGAGCCCGAACGTGCCCGCAAGCTCATGATGCGCGTGTGGAGGCCCGCGCTTTCCAAGGTGAAAAAAGAAGTGCGCGACATGCAGGCCCTGGCCAAGAAGAACGGCGCCAAGATCACCATCGAGCCTTGGGACTACCGCTACTACATGGAGAAGGTTCGCAAGGATCGCTACGACCTCGACCAAAACGAGTTCAAGAACTACTTCGAGCTCGAGAGCATGATCGCGGCCTCGTACTACATGGCCGAGCGGCTCTACGGGTACGCCTTCGAAGAGATCACAGGGACCGTCCCAGTGTTCCACGCCGACGTGCGCGTGTTTCGTGTGACGAACAAGGCTGACGGCAGCCACGTCGGCTTCTTGTACCGCGATGACTTCGCCCGGCAGTACAAGCGCTCCGGCGCGTGGCAATCCACCTACCGCTCCCAAGACAAACTCGATGGGCAGACCGACGCCATCGTTTCCAACAACAACAACTTCATCAAAGGCGCCGCCGGTCAGCCGGTGCTCATCACTCTCGACGACGCTCGCACTCTCTTTCACGAGTTTGGGCACGCTTTGCACGCCCTCACCAACGACGTGACGTATCCCTCACTCGGCCGCACCCCTCGCGACTTCGTCGAGTTCCCCAGCCAAGTCCACGAAAACTGGGTGCTCACCCGCGACGTGCTCGACAAGTTTGCGCTCCACTACAAAACCCGCGAGCCCATGCCGCAAAAGCTCATCGACCGGATGCGAGCGGCGGCCACCTACAACCAGGGCTTTCAGACCGTCGAGTACCTGAGCGCTGCGCTGCTCGACATGCAAATTCACACCGATCCGAGCGGAAAGATCGACCCTGCAGCGTTCGAACGTGAGGCCCTCGCCTCAATCAAGATGCCGAAGGAGATCGTGCTGCGGCATCGGCTGCCGCAGTTCATGCACCTCTTCACATCGGACGCGTACTCCGCCGGGTACTACTCCTACCTTTGGTCCGACGTGATGGCTGCGGACGCTTGGACCGCCTTCGAAGCCACCGGCGACCCGTGGCACGCAAAAACAGCGGCGAAGTTCAAGAACGTGATTCTTGCGTCCGGCGACGCGATCGACCGGGCCAAAGCGTTTCGCGAGTTTCGAGGCCGCGACCCACGAGTCGAAGCGTTGCTCGGAAACCGCGGACTCGCTGGCGGAAGATAGCGCCGCATCGGCGTGTGTCCGCGCGCGCTCGGCCCCACGCGTTTCTCAGCGAACCAGCGGAGGCAGGTCGACACAGCCGAACTCGACTCGCACTCCCTCGAACGCACCCGCCTTGGCATCGTCGCACACCGTTCCGGTGAGGGTCGCCGTGCGTCCATCGCTCGAGAGTGTCCAGCCGTTGGGCATGTCGCGAGCAACCTGGAAGTCTTGACCGCCGATAGTGACGACCACGAAGACATCGTTCAAGTTTGCAGGCGGCGGGTCGAGCACGATGTTGCAGTCGTTGATCGTGGACATCGTCGTGATCGTCGTCGTGGCGATCTGCTCGAGCTGCGTCTGCAGCTGAGCCGAATCGGTAATGGCAAGCGCCATCGGCCCCGTGCCGCCTTGACTCGCAATGTCGTTCAGTATGAACGAGGCGCCCGCGTTGCTCGTCAAGCCGATGACGTAGGTCTTGATGCCCTGAGCGAGCCACCCGGCGGCGCGCACCTGGGCGGGAGTGCCGTCCATGCACACCGGCTCGCCGTCCGCGATCAAAACCACGGCCTTGCCACCTTGCAGGCCTGACTGCGTCAAGGCGGCGTCTGCCTGATCAAACGCCCGGTTCATCGGCGTGCCGAGCTTCAGGCCATTGCCCGTCCACCAGGTGCTCCACGCCGCAGCAAACTGAGTACCGGGTACGAAGTTGATTTGCAGACCGCTGAAGATCGAGTCCACGTTCGAGCTGCAGAGCAATATCGTGCCGGCGACGGTTGGAAAGAAGATGGTACCCACCGTCAGCTTGTCCTTGATGGGATCGATGGCGGCGATGAGAGCGTCCCCGGCGGCAACGAACTTTGGCTGCGGCCCCGACGGCGTGCTGAAGTTGCTGTTCATGCTGTTCGACGCGTCGAACAGGACGAGCACGTTGCCGGGCACCTCGACCTCCACCGTCTCGACGGTGGACGGCACTTCGACGCTGCCACAAATCGCCCCGTCTCCCTGCGGTCCGCCCCCGCCTCCGGAGTCGGTCATCAATACTCCGCCGCCGGCCCCACCGAACTCCCCGCCTCCCGATCCCGGAGAGCCTCCGGCCCCTGGAGACCCGCCGCTGCCGACGCCACCACCGAACCCACCGCGGCTCTCCCCGGAGCTCGAGCTACACGCTCCAAACGCCGAGAGTGCCGCGACGGCTGCGGCGGCGATTGCCATCGACTTGCTCGAGGTCGCGTCCGCCATCACCGGCACCCTAAGCGAGTCCACCGGAGCGTGCGGTCTGGGGCGCCAAAGCGCATCGCGACGAAGTGAGCCACCGGGTAGCGCATCAGGCCATTGTAGTTGAGAACGACGAGAAGCAGTAGCGTGTCGACGCTATCCCTTGGCCCATCTCCACGAGGGTAACGCTGGACCTGGCAGAGATAAGAGCGCTCCTGGGACTCTCTCGCATCACGGCGGAGGCGCCGTTTCATCCTCAGCAGGCTGTGCTCCCGCACCGTCGGGAACCGCCGGCGCGGGCGGCGGGCTGACCGGTGGAGCTACGGCTCGTGGTGTCGCGTCGGGTGCTCGAGTCGTGGGTGCTTGTGGCGCGGGCGCTTCGAATTGCACACCCGATTGCGCTGCGATCGCAATGCGCTGCAGCATCGCGGCAAAATCGACCAACCCCGACTCGTAGTCTGAAGGATAGTTGGAGTAGCCCGCCATCATCAGCACGCCGAAGCTGCGACTGTCTTTCGTACGTATTGGCTCTAGCGGATCGTAACCAAAGGGGGTCCGAATCAAGATCACGCGCGCTCGTTTCAGCACGTGGCTCGGATCGAAGCGAACTTGATCAGTGTCTCCGATTTCGATCGTGCAGGCATAGGCCTTTTGTCTCGCGACTGTGCCGTCTTGGCAATCCAAGATGCGTGATGCGAACGTTCTCTCCTTACCGACTGACATCTCATCGTCCGACAACCATACCGCCTCCACACCGGTTCCGGCGATGTTCTCCACGTAGGACCGCATGAGCACGCGCAACTCCCGCGTGTGCTCGTAGGTCGCCATCGGGTAGGTTCTGAGCCAGATCACGCCGTTGTGATTGAGGTGAACGAACCGGAGGTCGTAGAGCGGCTCCTCCTTCTTGACGTCCGGCCTTCCATCTCCATTGCGGTCCAAATGGTAGGTGACGCGGTAGCTGGGAATGCTCTTCTCGACGTACTTGTCTCGCGTGCTCAAGAGGTAATAATTATCGAGCATCCACTCCGTCGGCAGGATGCTGCCGCCTTCGGCCCGAACGAAGTAGTCATAGCCTTCGTGATGGAAGCCGGCATCGTCCACGACGCGCTGGCTTACGCAGCTGCAGAGCGCGACGCTCAGTGTAAGAAAGCTCAGTTTTCGCATTGTAGCTCCAGCTGCGACGCTACTGCATTTGCTCACGCACAGCCGAAAAAGTTCACAGTCGTAGCTGCATCCGTCAGCCCGGTTATCTCTCTACGAGACTAACGCTGGACCTGCCGGAGATAGAGCCACTGGGGTCGACTACTCGGTGGGTCGAGCCACTAACTGTGCCTTTCCGCGCGAGTGGCGAGCAGCGAGCTATTCGAGACCGTACTCGCCCAGGGTGGCGTACACGGGCCCCAGGCACGCCTGTGCGGGCCAGCTCCACATTGCTTTGACCCGATCGAGAGTCAGATCGGGCACGGCTTCGCGGAGTCCCATCATCTGTGCCGCCGCGCGACGCTGGTCACCCGTCCACGCGGCCGAAACGCATCCCACCAAGCGAGCCCACCCGAATCCCGGCCATCGATCTACGAAGCGAAGTGCTGCGGCGTCCGCCGACTCGGCATCACCGAGGACGCAGTAGGCGGTGGCGTCGACTAGATCGATGGTGCTCATGTTGAGCTGCCGCGCACGGGTCAAGGATTCCCCGGATCGGCGCACTTTCGTCGGGCTTTCCCCCTCGTACTCCCCGGGACCAAGTATAACACAGCGCCACAACTGTGCCGATCCCACTCGATCGGTGGACAGGCGGCGCGCCCGGGTGGCGTGAACCCGCGCTAGCGATCATCTCCCAGTTGAAGGAAGACTGCCGCTTCGGGCTTCGTGTGGAGAGGCTGCGCTCAGCGGCGGCGGGTTGCCGTGTGGACTTGCGCGTGAGTCCGCCGAAGCGTCGAAGCTGGCCGCGCCCGCGGCGGCAGAAGTCGCGAAGACGTCGCTTGGGGTAGGATTCGAGTCAGTGCTCGGATATTTTGAGCGAGTCAGGCGGACGGCTTGATCGAACCCTCTTCGAGCACCAACTCCATCGCTCGGCGGCTCATGACCTGCGCAGAGAATGTCGTGTCGTATCGCTCGGGGGCCGGCCGCCGGTGGATCCTCGCGGGTCTCGCGGTGCTCGTTCTCACCGGTTGCAACGACGCTCGGCAAAGTGGGTACGCCACGGGTCTCGAACCTTTCGGCTACATCCAAAACGGCGTTTGCCGCTCTTGCCTCGAAATGAATTGCGACGAGGTCCCCGGGGTGGGCCTCGGGGGGTTCACCCGCTGCAACGCAGACACCGATTGCGGGGCCACCCTGGCTTGCCGGGACGACTGCAGCGACCCGCAATGCGTGCTCGATTGTCCGCGCGACCCCACCGAAGGAACCACGCGTACGCTCGGGTGCGGTAGTGACCGGTGCCGGACATGCGACATCGGCGCTCGGTGGGATTGCGTCGACCGATTCAGTTGGACCGAGCCGGTGGCCAGCAACCCGCTCGAGCCGGCGTTTGTCGTCGTTCCCACGAACGAGCTGAGCGATGGCAACGTCGGGGGATTCGACGCACGGATCTGCCCGAGAGCGGAGCCCGACTGCCCCAATGCGGCATCGCTTGGCGAGGGGCGCGTCGAAGCCGTCTTGGGAGAGGAAGCCGGCACCGCAATGGCGCAGATCACGCTGACTGACTTGCCGCCTCCCGGAGGCGACGTTTTCCTGGAGCTCAATCGGGACCGTGAGAATCCGTGGGTGATTCCGACACTCGCGTTCTGGAGCCACCCTCTGCTCGGCGTGCGGCAGAGCGGCTACACCGCGGGTGAATTCGCGGGTCACCTGGTACGCGTCATGAGCCTCGACTCCTACGCGATCGCTTGCGCCACTGCGACGGAAACCGCGTGCGACGCATCAACCGGCGTTCTGCTCGGGATCCCCTCCGCCTGCGACATGCTGAAGGCTCCCGGCATCGAAATCACCGTCCGTTCGCGAGCGAACGGAACCAGCTTCCCCGTGACCTACTGGGACGGCGACGAAAAAGCGCCTTGGGCGGAGAGCACGACCCTGCCGAACTGCCAGTTCACGGCGGCGAGGCTTCCCGCTGGGGATTACGACGTGTCGGGACGAGTCCGGGGGAAAGAAGCGATCGTCACCGAGGATACGGTGTTCATCCGCCCTGGGTTCTTGACGCTGCTGAACTCGAGGCCGCGGGGGCGCTGAAAAGCGTACACGACCGCGGGCGCCCGAGACCGCGAGGCATCGAATCGCTGCGACAGCCAACCCCGGCCCGCGAGCTCACGACGCAAACGTGATCGTCAGATCTGGATCTCGACAGGATCCAGCGACTTGTAGTCCGCGACGCCGAGACCGCGCTGCTCTCCGAGGTCGAGCCAGCCGAGGTCCTGTCGCTTGGCGCGCACCAACGTCGAGCCCCACGCGTCCACCGCCACGGGATCCGTGCTGATGGCGAGCGCGTTTTCTTCCTTCACGTCGTCGATGTTGCCGCCGCTGGGACCGTTACGCATGAGGATCCGCGAGGCGTCGACCACGGTCAGGGTCGGCTTCATCATTTCGGCGAGACCCGCAACGGCTTCGTCGATGCGCTTGTGGAGCATGAACCGAAGCCCACCGATGGCGCCGAACCAACCCTTCATACCGATCGTCGTTCCGGCGAGCGAATGGTGTTTGACGACCGGCACCGTGATGATCTTGTCGGCGCGCATGTACGGATCGAGCACCTGCCAATCGCCCCAGCCCGGGAGCGTGCTGTTGACGTAGTGTGACTCGATAGGGGTGACGACCTTGGCGCCGGCCTTCAGCGCGGCGGGTCTGATGCCACTCTTGTCGAAGGCGGCGTCGAGTTGTTTGACGGGGCCGTCGCTGACGAGCACCTCCGCGGCACCGGCGGCGCGGCAGGCCATGACGACCGCGGCGACCAGATCGGGGTTGGTCGTGACGGCGTAGTGCGGCCCGAGATCGAACCCGATGTTGGGTTTGACGACGACCTTGTCGCCTTTTTCGATGAAACGCTGGATCCCGCCCATGCGGGTGAGCGCCGCAGCGAAGTTGCGCTGAACGTCACTCCCACGCGCAATGACCATCTTGGGGGTGGTCGCCGGCACCTCGACGCGATGGTCGGGCATCGGCACGGCTGGGCCGTCCGGAGTGCGCAAGATGTACCCGCGCGCGCGAAGCTCCTTGGCGACGTATCCGCCGCCACCGAGCGCGCCGAGCCCGACGACTGCACCGCCCCACTTGAGCACACGTCGACGGCTGGGCCTCTTGTGGTCGGCCGTCGGTTTTTCACGCGCGTCCGGTTTCGCCATCCGCGCCAATCTAGCGCAATGGTTTGGTCGCTGCTAGTCGCCGAACATGTTCTTCGCGCGTGCCATGACGGAGAGACTTTGCTCCCCTTTCGATAGCGTGCTCAATCTTGCCGTTGGGTGCCGCGATGCGCATGCGTTCGGTGGCGCCGCACGCCAAATCAGCTCAGGTGCAACCGAGCTTCGAGACGCAGGCGACCGCGCAGTCCGCGGCAGGCACGACGCAGTCCGCAGGGCAGGCGGCGGACTCGGCGGCGCAAAGCTCGCCGCACTCCGTGTCCTCGGGGTCACACTTTTTCGCACACGTCACGCACTTCGTCTTGCAACGGCTTTCGCATTCCAAGCAGCGCCGAGAGCAACCGTCGTAGCACTTGCATGAACCCTTTTCAGGCGCGACGCAGATGGTCTCGGCGAAGTTTTCGTCGCAGCTGGCGAGCGCCGCGACCATTTCCGGCGATGAGATTGTAGGCGGCGCCGTGTCTGGCGAAGGCGCCGTGCTTGGCGAAGGCGCCGTCGGCGGCGCCTCCGTGCTTGCCGACGGCGTGACCACCGGCGAAGCAGCCGAAGCATCTGGGGGAGCGGTGTCATGCGTGCCGCTTGCCGCGTGCGCCGAGACGCCACTCCCTGCGCACCCTTCGGCGAGTGCGAGCGACACGGTGGCCAACAAGAACACGGCGCCGCCGAGCCACCTGGATGCGTCGGAGTTCATGCGTCGAGTGTCGTCGCCCCATCGGCTCGAGTCGAGCCTCGCGCCACGTCGTGAATCAAAACACGCACGCAACCCACCCCAGCTGCGACGTGGCCCAATGTTTTGGCCTTTTTTGCCTGGCAGAACCAAGCGCCGAGGGCGCGTATGATCGGTGGGCGATGCAGGATTCGATGAGGTCGCTCGAGCTCGATCAGATGATCGGTCGGGGCGGCATGGGGGTCGTTTGGCGCGCCCGATACTCGGACGGGACGCCAGTTGCGGTCAAAGTGCTCACGACGACGCAGGCCGACGACGCCGAGGCACGCGACCGATTTCGATTCGAAGTGCAAGCGGTAGCGCGTCTCACGCACCCGAGCATCGTCACGGTGTTCGACTACGGCGAGCTCGAGCGTTCCATCGGCGAAATCGCGGCCGGATCTCCCTACTTGGTGATGGAGCTTGCCGACGGCTCACTCGCCGATGCGCCGGCTCAGACGAGGTGGGGCGAGGTCAAAGCGGTGCTCGTTTCGCTCCTCGACGCGCTCGCTCATGCGCATGCGCGGGGCCTCGTGCATCGCGACGTGAAACCGAGCAACGTTCTCGTGAAAGAAGGCAGCGGCAGACGACTCTTCTCGTTGAGCGACTTCGGGATCGCTCACGCTTTTGTCCGGTCGGTGCCGAGCCGCCCCTCGAGCGGCACACCGCTTTACATGGCACCCGAGCAATTCGAAGGACGCGCCGAAGACTTCGGTCCGTGGACCGATCTCTACTCGCTCGGGTGCGTGGCGTTTCGGGTCGTGGCGGGGGCGCCACCGTTCACACCCCGATCCTACGAGGCGCTC
>JAJDAH010000280.1 GCA_029261965.1 Polyangiaceae bacterium | reverse complement strand
CAGCATCGCTCGCGACGAGCAACTCCAGCAGAGGCTCCGCAAACGCATCGCGACCAAGCGTGGTCGCGCGAATCTTCGCCGTCGCGCGTCCGTCGAACACCGACTCGCTCATATCGCTCAGCGACAAGGCCGACGCGCTCGCTACATCGGTCTACGCAACAATCTCTTCGACCTGCGCCGAGCATCGACCATCCAGAATCTCGAAACCGTGCAGCGCGTCCACGCGCTGAAGCGCGCTGCTTGATGCTGGGATCAAACCGTTTGTCGCCCTAGAAGCCTTCTCGTAGACGCCTTAGATCAAGAACACTGCTTCATGTGTCCCGGGTCCATCGACTTTCCGACCGCACAAAGGACCAGTAGGTGTCCCGGTCCATCGACCTTCTTGACGGCACAAGGACTCAGCAAAGTCGCCTACGAGAGCTGCTAAGGATCACAGCGAACGGGGGCTCGAACGGCACCGACCCGGTGTCGCGGCCCAACGACTTTTCGACGGCCACAAACCAGCAGTAATCGCGTGATGGAAGTCGCCAAGATCGCCATGAAGACCGCGCCGTTGGCGACCTCGGGCAGCGGAAATTGCGCCCGCGTTTCGAGCACGACTTGCTCGTCGCCGGGCGTGATCCCTTCCAAGACCTCGCTCGGCGTTGCTCCGCTCAGCCAGGTATGCGCGCGACCGCGGCTGTCGAGCCGCCGGCTCTTGGGATGGCTCGAGCCTGAAGCCGCGCAGCCGCGAAAACCTGCCGTCGAGCTGCGCGAGACCCAGACACAAAAGCAAAGGAACCCCAAAGGGTTCTTTGGCCCCAATGCCCTACGATTGCTGGCGCGACGGCGTCCTTATCGCCACCTCGCGGAGAGCGCGACCAAAGAGATCAAAGTGCAAGTCAAAGGCCCACCAAGATTCGCCGCTGGCCCTCCCAAATTCGGAGCAGCGAATGCGCGGTAGTCGACAGAAAGCTGCCGGTTTTGGCGCTTTGCCGCACTGTCGGACCTTGCGCGGCCGTGAGGCACCGGGTGCCGGTCAGATCGAAAGTTCATTTCTTCGCCTCCTGCGCCTCTCGCTTGTCGTCGCCGCGTGCGGGTTCGTGACCTCCTATGCAACGGCTGCTGCGGCGTTTCGTACAGGTGCAGACCTGCCGGAGCTCAGCGATACGTCCCGTGTCCGATGGTCAGCCGAAGCGGTCACCTTCTACGTCGCGAGCTCGCCCTCCCCGCCGATACCAAATACAACGGCCCTGGCTGCCTCGCAGCAGGCGTTCGCCACATGGAACGCAGTCCGGTGTCCGGGTCCGGTGCTCGGGGTGCACGAGGCGACGTCAGGGCCGGCGACTCCTGGTGACGGTGTCAACACGATTCAGTGGGTGACGAACGAATGGCGCGCTCTCGGGGCCACGATGACGGCGGCGGCCGCTACAGACGTGCAATATGAACGGGATTCCAACGGCGCATGGACGATTGTTGAAGCCGACCTTTATCTGAACGCGGAGAGTTTCGCGTGGGCGCCCGGCCAGCCAGGGGAGTTCCGAGATCTTCTGACGGTCCTGACCCACGAAGCAGGTCACGTGCTCGGGTTGCTTCACCCCTGTGAGCCTGGAGGAGAAGGCGGAGTGGCTCCGCGCTGTGATGACTTGCCTTTCCAAGATCGGGTGATGTTTCCCCTCTACAATCCATCGAGCACGGCGCTGTCTCACGATGAAGTGGACGGAATGTGTTTCTTGTACCCGTCGGGCGGCGAGCCCAACAGCTCACCACCCGACGGCACGGCCGGTTCTCCGTGCAAAGAATTCACGGAGTGCCTCAGCGGAGCGTGCATAGCCGGTCGTTGCGTGTTGGCCTGCAACGCGGATGCCCAGTGCAGCAAGGCCGAGAGGTGCGATCGAAGTCTAGGCATCTGCGTTCCGATCCTCCAAGAGATGGGCGGTCTTTGTTCAAGTGCGGATCAATGTCGGTCCGCACTCTGTCTCGCCGTTGACGCCGCAGAAGGCGTCTGCACGCAGGCGTGCAACCTCGATCTAGACGCCTGTTCACCGGGTTGGACTTGTATGGCTGCTGCGGACGAATCCGTCTGCGCACCGGATTCCGCGCTTGGCAGCGGAGGCGGATGCTCGGTTTCCACGGTTTCCAGGCCCCTCAACGCAGCGCCGGTTGGTTTGAGTTCACTGGCTCTCGTGTTGCTCTTTGCCGTCCGTCGTCGACGCCATGGGTCGCTTCGTTCGCTTCTTCGAGGACAAAGATGAAAAGAACGCAGGTTATTGTGTCCGGTTTGCTTTGGGTGCTTTCGAGCTGCTCGGGCGGTCCGAAGCCAGATCTCGCCCTGCTCGAGTCGGACGACGCGCCCTACGACTACAGCGCGGAGCGGGAAAGGCTTCGGAAACTGCAGCTCGTACAGGGCACGTTGAAAGACTCGGTGGACAGCTTTTGTTCCGACCCCGTCGCGAGGGAAGCTCTGGCAAATATCGATCTGGGGCAATACTTCGTCGAGCCAGGACAAATCATCTCCATAACGTTCGACTCCACCGACCCGTGTCTGTACGAAGCTGAGGTCGAGGCGCCAGCGGACAGATGGTCCTTCTGGGCCCGCGATAACGTATGCGGCGCGAGTGCCATCGCATGCGACGACGAGCTCAAGGGCATTCCAGGTGCCAACCAGGTTGGCCAGTGGCTATGCGTAGCCCACGCGTTCCGGGCTGCTGCCGAGCTCGACGGGGTTGCATCCACGGGGGGCGACTCGACTGGCGCCCCAGCTTCGTTCTCCCTACCGCCCCAGGCACGCGCCGCGCGGCCAGCGATGCTGGCGCGGGCAAGGCTAGCCGCGCAGAAGGTTGCCGAGGGAGCTTTTACGCGGATTGACGACTACATGCAAAACGGGTCAGCCTACGCGTGCGGGCTGGATCAGATTCTCGATACGCTAAGCGCGTCCTACGTCGAGGCCTTCCACCTTTATGACAGCCTCACGGATCTCTTGGTGGAGGAAACGCTCGCGGTAGCCGACGGCCAACGCTCATGGAGCTCATCCCTGCAGCAGGCGGTCGATTGGTCGATTTCGGGGGCTGAGCTCTCTCGCGCGGCGGCGGCCCATTGGTTGGTTGGCGGTGAACCCGGTCTGCGCCCCCCCGACCAAATTGACTCGGATGGAGACGGCATTGACGACGTGGGAACCGAGACGCGCGGCGGATTCTGTACCGCTCCGCGACTCAGTCCCCAGGCGTCCAAGGCCGTCTCTGTCTTTCGAATCGCGGCTCCAGACCCGGTGGCGGTTCTCGCAAATCCGTCTCGGCCCGACGCGACTCCGGCAACCTCCGTTACGATCGAGGATTTGCTGTCGGGAGACGCGACGTCGCTCCCATCCGGAAGCCTGCGCAAGCGCCTTGGCGAGTTGCCTCCGTACCCCGAGTTCAACGACGGATGTGCGACAGACCAGGACGTCAACTGTGTCGGTGGTCCGGGCGCTGCCAGCGAATTTGCGGAAGCCTTCGGCGTGAACATTGAGGCGTTCATCGAGGCACGGGAGCATCTCGCACAGGAGATTCGTGCGTTCTCTCGGTCTGGGAAAGCCGTTTTGAACCCAACCAGTCAGTGCACCGCTGCAGACGCCGCGGTTGTTTGCTCGGATACTTGCGTCGGAAATACCTGCACAACCGCTTTGGTTCGTCGTAAGTTCGTTGCCACCGCGAAGGATCCCGAGCCCGTCGATGCCATCTACTGGGCTACGATTGCGCAATACGAGCAGTATGCCGGCTTTGCAGCCTGGAACCCGGGCGTCTATGCGACGACAACGAATCTTCTCAACTTCGTTGATGGCGCCATCACAAGCGCCCAGCTCCTTGCGAATATGGCCAACGACCCGGCAACAACAACTCTGTCGTCGAGCCAGAGAGATGACATCGTCAACCCCCTAGCGCTCCTGATTGGTGGAGAGGTGAGCGAACGACCTTTCCGGGTCGCGTTCGACGGCGAAGTGGCCCCGACAACCGGTGCCGCGGTTTGGATTTACGGAGCTGCGCCGCTTGACATGAGTACTGGCGAGCCGACGCAGGGGTTCCGAGTCATGCGTGGGGAAGATGGGTTGCGCTGCGCTACGACCGGTAGCATCGAAGGGGCTCCATGCGATTTGGATGCTGAAACGGTGACGGGTGCGTGGAGTGAGTTTACCTTCACCTTCCACGGATTCACACAAGGCGTAAAATTCACGTGGCAGGAGTTTGCCAACAACGATCGATGGTACGTGGTCCAGCCACGCGACCCCGCTGCACCGGTTGCCGGAACATTTTCCGCACTTGTGGGTGGGTTTCACGACCCTTCGAGAAGCGGCAAGGGCACCGTACTAATGGTCAATCAGCGCGTCCAACAACGCGCGGCCGATATCATCCGCCCCAGCCGACGCTGGTGCGCGCGGTCGACAGTCGAGTGCGACGACGAGGAGTTTGAAGAACGCCTTCCTCTCGAGAATGAACTATCTGACGATCTGGATGGCGTGGAATCTTCGTGGAAGCGATATCTCACACTCGCGCGCCAGGCGGCGGACGAGGCGGATGCGTTGGGGCAGGAGTACATCGAAAATGCACTTGCGGACGCACAACGTACCGAGACGATTTCGCTCCGTGAGGACGAGCAGCGTCGACGCGTTGAGGATGAGCTCGAGCAACTGCAGGATATTTGTGGCACGGAGATAGATCCACAAGACCTACTTCGCGAGCTTGGCGAATCCACTTCAGGAGACCCGGATCTGTCGTCGATAACGCAGCTGGATCCAAGTGAAATGACACAGTATCCGGGAATGGCGTTTCAATTTGGGGATACTAGCAAGATTCTCAAGAATGCGATTTCGGAGAAGGAAAATTTGCGCCGTCTCGCCGAGTGCATTGCCGACGATGACGAGGTAGTATTTGATTGGACGACGCTGGGCAGCCGGCCCCTATGTGTCAAGGTAAGCCCCTCCGGTGCTGTGTGCGCTGGGGTCACTGCAGACGAGTGCGTGGTGGACACCGTGCTCTGTCCGGAGTGTTTCATCCCACCCCCCGAGTGCCCCCCCGGCTACATCAAGACTGACCTCGCTCTCGGATACTTCGACGTAGACGACGGCGCAAACTCCTCGTCTCCTGCCACGAATGAGGTCTGCAAGGCGGTTCGGAGGTTGCGCGAGAATCCGGGCGACGACCCGGCCATTCGCTTGGTGCAAGGTAGCACCTTCTTCAACCCCGGGAATATGCGCAGCCTAGCCAGCCGAATCGGCTGGCGCGCGCGGGTGGGCGGCTACAGCGCGATCGAGGTGGATGGTGTGCCCGTTTTCGTCACTGGCGACTATTGGCAAACAGGCAACATCAACGTCGGGCAAAGCATTCCTTTGGGGTGGAACTGGCCGTGTGCGCCGACCCCGGGCGAGCGCTGCGACGGGCTCGGGACCGACCACCTGTTTTGCGGCTCCTACGATTGCAACAACTCTACCTCGAGGGCTGAACTCAACGATCGAATGCTACGAGCGGTCGTAGCTCTTCGTGCGACGACGCTACGCAGTGATCCTGCGGCACTCAAAGGTGTCTATCTTCCGGTTTACCTCCAACAGATCCCTGACGGAAACCTCCCAAGTCACTGTGCGACTTATCCTGAGGTCGGCCAAACCGTGATTTGGTCGCGCCCTCATCCCTTGGATCAGAACTTTCATATATCGGCAACTCGTCTCGAGGGCGTGGAAACTCTCGACCGTGATAAGAGAGAGATCACGCTGTACCTTTCGACGGGCTCGGGAGCGCTGGCGACCATGTGGATCGAGCCGAATGGAACGCTGTGGCTGGATGCTCAGGGCAACCCGTCCGAAACTTTTGCTATCGCGGACGTCGCGACGAACAGCGGCCCACTTCCGTTCATAGATTGGTATTCCGGCATGTCGGGGATTGGGACAATCTTCAAGGGCCAACCTATCGCGGAGCTCTTGTTGGGAACGCGCACGACGTTTCAACCCATTCAGTCCGTCGAACTGCCTTTGATTCAGTACCAAGGTAAATTCAGACACGTACCGGACCCGCCTTGCGTAACCAGTCGAGTGGTGTCCGACTTCACTTATGATCCCGGGGCAATCTGGGACGCCCTCGAGCTTGCCTGTGAAGTCGGGCTGGAGGATACGGTCAGCCCGGCGGCGACCGACTGCGATCCCGCGAATCCACCCACCGCGAACGGCGTTGATGAAATGCACGTCGTCGAGTCGTATGTACGTTGTCTCGCCGCCAAGGTCAGGAGCCAGGGTGCGAGGACGCTGCTCCGCCAACTGCCGGAGCGAGCCGCGGACGCCCTACGGAAGACGTCGATTACCGGGGCTTTTCCTGGTACTGCGGGCCAACTTGGCGGAGCTATTTCCCGGCTCCGCGCGCAGCTCACCGAGGTCGCCTTCGCGTCAACATCGATCTCGATCCAGCTGGGAACCCTTGCCGACGATATTGAGGATGTGCGCCTTTCGCTCGAGCAAGCCGAAATCGCTGCCGAGATTCCGCTTTTGGAGGCCGAGATCGCCGAGCTGAGCGCTCAATCGACCTGCACGGCGGCACTTGCGGCGGCAGCGCCGGGCATCGGTACAGGGGGCGCCTCGATTAACCCGGGAGCCGTGGCGACGGCGGGTACTCTTTGTGACAATGCGTTCGCGCAAGCAAGCCTTGCGGACGACATCGCCAAACTAAGGGGCCGCTCAGCTGAGCTCAGTGGGCGCCAGGTTCTGAGTGGTTTTCGGACCAGGATCAGGAGCCACGCTTCAGCGCTCAATGACATTTCCGCACGTCTGAGCGGCGCGGTCGAGGAAATCGACGTCTCGCTTGCCGAGGTCGACAGGTTGCGCAAGCGAGCTCGCCGCGTCGTCAACAGGGCCCTGTTCATGGACTCTTTTCAGGCCGAGGGGCAGGAGGAAATCAGCTCGGCAATGCGCGCGCGCAAGGACGTAGCGAAGGCACGCTACGAGCGAGCGCGCGACAATGCGGTACGTCTTTCCTTCCTTGCGAAACGTTCGATCGAGCAGCGTCTGGGTTTGCACCTTTCCGAGCTAAGGGAAACGTTGCCTCTTGTCGATGCGCCGGCGACCTGGGAGTCTCGGATCTGCAGTCTGAGCGGATTGGATTATTCTGACCTTGTTGCGGCCGACGGGCAGGCTGCGTTCGAGAGCTTCGCGGACGAGTTCATCGGCGACTATGTGTCGCGGCTGGAGAATGTTGTTGAGTCGTATCGCCTGACTTTTGGGCTTCAGGAGGGGTTGGATACTGCGGTTGTGTCACTTCGCGAAGATGTGCAAAACGTGCACGGTAGTTGCGAGGTGGAATCGGGGAACCTTCTCGTTCATTCAGGCGACCTCACTGAGCTGGGAGCCGCAGGCGGTGCCAATTGGTTTCGCGAGGGGTGTCTCTTGGACGGAGCGGGCGAGGAGTTACCGAATTGCGTGGACCCCCTCGCGACCGACGAATCCCCGTTCGTTCAGTTCCACCCTGATCGGGGCGCCGCGCGTGGCTACGAGGTTCGCTACGGCGTGACGGGGCTGGATTGTACGGCGGGCGGCACGTGCGGGTTCCAGAGTCGGTCGCAAGTGGGCGATGACGCTACGTCGGCGCTGGCGCAGACGGTCGTGCTCGACAACGGCCGATACCTCTTGTCCTGGTACGAGAAGGCGCCGAGCGGGGGTGCCCCCGAGGCTCCACGGATACGTCTCGAGGACGGCACGGTGATTGACCCCGGCGCTCCAGTCCCCGATTCGCCAACGGCCTGTGCCACCGACGCGGACTGCCTTGTCGGCGCGCAGACGTGTGACATGACCGCAATGGAATGCATCGGATGGCGGCGCTACCACGTTGTGTTTCTCGTCGATGACCTCCAGCCTGTTACAGTGCGCTTCATTCAGAATGCAGTGGAGCCGGAGCACCGATTCATTGCGGCGGTCATGCTTCAAGACATAAGCAACCTAATCGACGTCGAGGTCCCACCGGATCCCGACGCCGGTGCTCCAGCGGTTGTCCCCGAGCCAGCGCTGTACGTTGGGACGTCGGAGACGACGAAGCGCGTTATGCCAGTCTGCGAAGATCTCGATGGCGAGACATTTCGAGCGCGAAACTGGAAACGCAGCTGCTTTAAGTTGTGTGCCGATGGATTTTCCAACGATTGCGGCGGTACGGCGAAAACGCGGTGTTTTAGGGAAACATCTTTTGATGTGAGCCAGTTTGCTATTGAACAGGGCAGCATTTTCGAGTCGAGCGGTTTCGCCCGCGGGAACTTCAACTATCGCATCGAATCGGTTGGGCTTAACTTCGTCGGGACAGGGACGCGCGATTGTACGGGCGCAGGATCTAGCCAGGCATGTTTTGCAGGCGCATCTATTCCGTTCACACTGATCCACGACGGACCGCACTTCGTACGCAATCACGTTGGGGTCGATTTCGAGGTAAGCTTGTTTCCTGGTCGCATCGAGCAAGCTCGCGGTCTCGCAGGAGAGCGCTATTTGACGAACCCCCTGTCAAGCGCTGACCAGAGCCTCATTGAGCAGGTGCTAAGAAGCGAGTTCAAAGGTCGTCCGCTGGATGGCCACTACACGCTGCGCGTTTGGGACGATCCTGGCGTCAACTTTGAGGCGATTTCCGACGTACAGATCGTCCTGAACTACCGATACTGGACGCGTACCGAGTAGGGCTACAGCGACAAACGGTTTGATCCCAACCTCTAGCAGCGTGGTTCAGTGTGTGGTCGTCCAGCGACTCTTCGAGTATTCGTCCGACGAGTCGCGTCATTGAGGCGGCGAATTCCGGCCGATGCGGGGGGGTGTGGTGGTCCACCGACTTTTCGACGGCACAAACGAGCAGTAATCGCGCCATGGAAATCGCCGAGATCGCCATGAAGACCGCGCCGTCGGCAGCGGCCAATCCCGCGCGAGACGATGAGAAGACAAAGCTCCGCACCGCGTCTGCGACGACGCCGAGTCACTTCAGTCGATGCATCTCAAGCCGCGCGCTCGATCGAGAGTCGCGGCAGATGCGGCAACCGCGCGATCGGCTCGTGCTGTGGTGGTCCAGCGACTTTTCGACGGCACAAACGAGCAGTAATCGCGCCATGGAAGTCGCCAAGGTCGCCGTGAATCCCGCGCCGTCGGCAGCGCCCGATCCCGCGCGCCACGATGAGAAGACAAAGCCCCGCGTCGCGTCTGCGACGACGCCGGGTCACTTCACTCGATGCGTTTCAAGCGTGTCCGTCCGCTAGCCCGCAGGGTGTCCCGGTCCATCGACCTTTCAACGGCACAAACGAGCAGTAATCGCGCCATGGAAGTCGCCGAGATCGCCATGAAGACCGCGCCGTCGGCAGCGGCCAATCCCGCGCGAGACGATGAGAAGACAAAGCTCCGCACCGCGTCTGTTGCGACGCCGAGTCACTTCAGTCGATGCATCTCAAGCCGCGCGCTCGATCGAGAGTCGCGGCAGATGCGGCAACCGCGCGATCGGCTCGTGGCGCACGCGCAAACCACTGACTCGAATGACGCTCGGCGGCGCCCGCTGAAGTGCGTTCGCGTCGCGGCCGACGTCCCGCTGTTCGACCTCGACCTCGGGCAACGGATAGTGTGGTCGCATCTCGAACACGACCTGCTCGTGCGCTGGCACTACGCCTTCGAAGATCTCGCACGGCGTTGCTCCACCGAGCCGGGAGTGCGGCCTCCACTCGTTGTACCAGCGAGCGAACTCGCTCAGCACTTCCCCGATCGCAGCGTCGTCGTAGGGCACGGCGATCCGGCGTGTGCCCTCGTCCTTGAGGGTGAGCATGAACCGCTCGACGATGGCGATGCTGCCCTTCTTCCCAATCGCCCCGAACCGCGGCTTGACGCCATGGTCCGCACACCAATGCCGAAACTCCCCCTGAAACTGCGCGCCCCGGTCGGTGACGGTGTACCGCGGGGCGCGGCCGGTCTTCGCGACGGCTTCATCGAGCAACGAGCACATCTGCGCCGCCGTGGGCTGCGATCGGAACGAGCCGACGTGGACGACTTTGCGCGAGAACTGATCGAGCACGACGACGACATGCCAGCAGAAGGGCCAGGACGGCGTGACGCTCCAGGGCGACCAAGGGATCCAGAACCCGATGCTGGTCGGCACGAGCGTGAGGTCGATGCCCCAGACGTGGTGGACGTACTTGGCGACGACGGTTCGGCCCGCGTCGCGCGCCGGTACCTGCCTCTCCGGCGACGGCGGCGCTGGTGGGCTGACGGGTTTACGCGCGAGCATACGAGCGACGGTCGTCGCCGCAAGATGCACGCCCGCGCGAGCAAGCATGTCGGCGATACGCCGCTTGCCGACGACGGGGAAGGTGACCTTGAGCTGCTGAACGAGCAGCGTCACAAAGTCGGGGAAGCGATTGACCGGCTCTGGGGTGCGCACGAGGGCACGCTCGCCGTCTTCATCGAGCCGCTTGAGCCAGAGCGCGATCGTCGCCGCCGTCACGAGAAACACCCGCGCGCACTGCGCCTTGTTCCAGCCACGCGCGGCCTTGAGCTGCAAGATGGCGAGCCTGTCGGTGGGCGCATACTGCGGCCGACGCGCGGGCGCGAGCTTGGCCATGCGGGCGTCCTTGATCCGGAGCTCGTCACGAAGCATCGCCACCTCGGAGCGCAGTCGTTCGTTCTCACCCGTGAGCCTGACGCGAGCGACCGGGCTGTTCGCGCACCAGCCCCGCATCGACACGAGACTTCGGTGCGCGAGGGCGACGGCGTGAAGGAGCGCGCTCTTCGTGTGCTCGGGCCAGGCGTCAGGAAGCGGGATGGGCGGAGGCTTCGCGGTCACGCGGGAAGGCTATCGCCGTGGGGAGCTGCCGTGCAGCTCGAGCGTGTAAAGAGTTTGTTTGTTTTCTGTTTGTTCGCACAGAGTGGCGCGATTCGGACGCTGGCGCTGTCGTCGCGTGTTACAATGCACTTGCCCACCAAGCGCACGAGCGCCTCGGTCATTGAAAAGCGACGACGCATCGGCGATCCGGATCGCAGCGCGGTCCGGATCGCACGAGCCATTGCGCGCGATGGCCGCTACGGAAGTAGCGCCGCGAGCGCCCGACGCACCTGAGCCGCGGCAAGCTCCGGCTGCCGCAGGGCGACGCGGGCGTCGACCCGCACCACACTGTAGTCGCGGCGCCGAAGCCACTCATCCCGGCGACGGTCGGAGGCCTGCTCGAGCTGGTGAACCCACTGGCCGTCGACTTCCACCACGAGCTTCACCCGAGCTGCCAGAACGTCAGCGATGTAGCGGTCCCCAAGGGGCACCTGCCGACGAAACCAAACCCGGAGCTGCCCGCCGCGCAGCACCCGCCACATGGCCTGCTCCGGCGGGTTGAGATTGGAACGGTTCTGACGAGCGTAGATCTCGAGACGGGATGAGCGATGACGACGCACGAGACACCTCCTTCGTCCGGCTCGCTGCCGGACTACGCCCCCCTTGGCTCAGGATCTGTGCCACGCCCCCACCACGAACCGA
The DNA here is from genome assembly GCA_029261965.1 of Polyangiaceae bacterium. Taxonomy (GTDB): domain Bacteria; phylum Myxococcota_A; class Polyangia; order Polyangiales; family Polyangiaceae; genus JAJDAH01. The sequence goes on along the minus strand of JAJDAH010000280.1, from coordinate 89 downwards.
CGCCGCGAGAGATGTCAGCGAGCCAAACGTCCGCGCGCGGTAGGCGTGGCGCAGAGCGTGAGCCTTCAAAGCGGAGTCCGGCAGCGAGC
>JAJDAH010000279.1 GCA_029261965.1 Polyangiaceae bacterium | reverse complement strand
GGCGCGAGAACCTCGAAGCCCGCCCGCCCGGCCCATCGCTCGATCAAGCGGGCGACGCCCGGAGTGCGGAAGTCGGTGCGCACGTATCCGGCAACGGCTTCCCACGGAACCCAGCGCCCCTCGCCGAGCTCTCGCAACGCGTCGAGCACCATCTCGCGGATCACGCTGACGGCACTCGCCTCTCGGGCCTCGCCCGAAACGCGCATGACCTCTCCGTCCGGGCGCGCCTCGTCCCAGGCGCCGCCGCGCTGCCAGGCACCAAAGAGCATCCCGCCGAGCTCGTACAGCTCGTTCATGCCCGGCGGTGAGCTCACGCCAATCGCGGAGGCATCCCAGACGCCGACGGCGCGGCTCAGCGCAGCGACCATGGCGACGGTATCGGTCGGGCGACCGAACCGTTGCGCGAGTTTTCCGATGAGCGAACGCGGCGTGCCCACGTCCGACCGCACGTCCACCGAACCCTCTCTCAGCGCCATCGCAATGGCGATCGCGAGCGGCACCGGATCCTCCGCGAAGCGGGCGCGACGGGGCGCGTGGTCGTCCTCGAGCACGAGCGAGAGGATTTCCTTGCGCCGTGCTTGCCGCTCCGCGGCGTCACGAGCTCCAACTACTCGGGCCACCTCGGTCGGAATCAGGTGGCGATTGGGATGAACCGGGATGAGATAGCCGCGTCGTTCGAGCGCGAACCCCACACCGCGGCGCGATGGCGTGGCCCCGGTGGCGCCGCGAAGTCGCATCGGCTCGCGTTCGAGGCCGAGCAGCTCTTCGGTATCGACTTCACCACCGATGCGCTCCACGGCTTCGAGCAGCTTGCGCTCGAGCGGCGCGAGCGCGCCGACGGATTGGGCAAGCTCGGCTTGGTCCGTCAGGGACTCCCACGCGCTCTCGAGGGCGAGGGCGAGCGGCGGCGGCGCCGTCCGACCGAGATAGTGCGAAGCGATGCTCGCAGCGACCTCAGTCGTCGCCGAGTTCAGCAACGCGCGAACACTTCGTGGGTCTTCGCCCTCCCACGATCTCAACTGAAGAAGATGGGCAACGGGGAGCAGGAGCTCTATTCCACCGCCCCGGGCACCACGCGCGAACACGATGCCTCGAGCAACGAGCGGCTCGACCGCCGAAGGGAGGGATTGCACCAGGAGCATGCCGCGCGCCTCGGCGATGCGGTAAAGCAGCTCACGCGTCGGATCCGGCAACTTCGACGGGTTCGCGAGCTCGGGGAGGGCAACGAGCGCCCGGGCCGCTTGCTCCGCGGCGTCGATTCTCTTGCTGCGGTCGACGCGGATGCCCACCCGCTGGATGAGCGACTTGAGCTCCCGAGCAGGTAGCGCCCGTAAGACGTCGACGAGCCTAGGGGTCCCCAAGGGCTCTTCGGTCGTCTCTTCTGCTCTTCGGGGCGCCATGGGGGAATTCGTTTCGAGTCGATGACGTGGCAGTGATGGACAGTCTGATTCTAATTTTGCAGCAGAACCCGAAAACGAAGTGATGTCCAGTGACTTGGGCTCCTTCGCCCCATCGCCACGACTCGGTTTTCACTCGCGCTGAAATTCCCTCGCGCAGTCGAGTAGGGTCATCGGTGTCCGATCGAAACGGTGCATGGTGCCTTCCAAGAGCGATCGGTAGTCGAAAGCGACGATAAAGGGTCATGCCGGGGAAATTCTCGACGGGGTTAACCCTATTGAATCCGCTGGCCCACTCGTGGCGTGTGAAGAAAAGCTAGGTACCGATGATTTTGCGTGATCCTGTGCACGGTTTGGTCTCCTTCGAATCCGAAGAGGCCGAAATCGTCCCCGCGTTGCTCGAAACGAAAGAGATCCAGCGATTGCGGCGGATCCGACAGCTCGGGCTGACGTGCCTCGCCTACCCTGGTGCCGAGCACACACGATTCGCCCACGCGGTCGGCGCTGCTTTCGTGATGACGCGTCTGGTGAATCGCCTGCGGCAGATCCACGATCAACTCCCTTTTTGGCAGCGCGTCACTACCGAACGCGCGCGAGATGCCATTGCCGCAGCGCTCTTGCACGACGTCGGGCATGGTGCGCTGTCACATCTCTTCGAAGAAGCTCTGCCCGACGGTCCCCCCCACGAAGAGTGGACCAGGAGAATCGTGCTCGACCCCAAAAGCGAGATCCACGCGGTACTCGCGAAAGTCGACAGCACGCTCCCCTCGCGCGTCGCCGATCTGGTTCGCGGGCGCCATCAGCTCACGTTCCTGGCTCGCGCAGTGAGCGGCACCTTCGACGTGGACCGTTGCGACTACCTGCTCCGCGACGCGTACTCCACCGGCGTCGGATACGGCAATTTCGACCTAGATTGGCTACTCCGGAGCTTCCGATTCGGTGTCCCGGAAAACGAAAACGTCGCGCCACCTCTCGCCATCGACGGCGCCAAGGGACTGCCAGCGATCGAGTCGTTCATCCTCGCGCGGCTATTCATGTTCCAACAGGTCTACTTCCACAAGGCGAGTCGAGCGAGTGAGTTCATGCTGAGCCGCATCTTGGGTCGCGCGCGCCAGAACGTGCTCGACGGCTCGCCCGTCGACGACCTACCGAAGGCGATCGCTTCGATCGCCCAAACGGGCGACGCACAGCTCGGCGACTACCTCGATGTCGACGATGGTGTGCTCTGGGGAGCCATCGCGACGTGGCGAAGCGCAAAGGACCCGGTGCTCGCCGATCTCTGTCGACGCCTCTACCAGCGGAGTCTCTTCAAGACGTACGAGCTCTACGGGCCCGCCCTCGCGCCCGAGCGCCGCCAGCTCGCCCTCGAACGCGCCCGCGAGGTCGCGAAGCGCGCCGGCTTGGATCCCGACGTGTACGTGGGGCTCGACGAAGCGAGCGATGTGCCGTTCGACGATGCCGAAGAGCCGCTGACGGTCATCTTCCCGCGGGGCCAACCCCGAAAGCCGGGGGACGTCTCGTTCTTGCTCGGCCGTCTGCGGGGAGAGCGCCTCGAGCGGGTGCGACTCGTTTTTGCACCAGAGCTTCGTGACGGAATCATCGAGGCGGTCGGCGAGTGACCTCTCGCTTTCTTGGTGTCGCTTTGGCGGCGGTTTCGTTTTTTTCGTGTCTCGACGTAGTCGGCGCCGAGCCGGCCCGCTGGCAACCGGGAGAGAACGTCACGTCCGCCGTGAAGCCTGGGGTGAAAGACTCGCGCGAACGGGCGGGCGCCGATGGCGTCTACGGTCGGTTCGACGGAGACCTCGACATCGGCATCGCCGCGGGCGCCGATTTTTCCGAGGGGCAAACCGCCGGTGCCATCAGGGGCACGCTCCACTACTTCTCCATGGCCGGTGTTTTTGCCAGCTACGCCGACGCCCTCGGCGCCGATGATGCGAGCTTCGAACGCCTCTTCGCGTTCGGCATCGACGTGCGGCCCATGTTCGTGCCGCGGTGGGTCGAGAACCGGCAACGAGGCCCGGGCTTCGCCGACCTCGTCATCGATTCGCTCTCACTTTCGCTCGGCGCGTTTTTCGCCTCGCCCCCCGATCAGGACTTCGGCGACCTCCGGGGTTTCGAAGGCTCGCTGGGATTGGGTTTGCCACTGATGGCACGAGCGACTGGGTTGTGGCTCGAGGCGCGTGGAGTCCTCCGGTGGGCGGACGAGCGTGGCGGTCCGGCCGACGTCGCCGGAGCGGGATTGCTCGTTTTGGGCTGGCATACGATCGTCGAGACGCCCTTGCTCGATCGCGGCGCGCCCTAGTCCCCTGGATCCGCGAACACTTCCAAAAACTCGGCGGCCCTTCGACCAATCATTTCGGGGGTGCTGGTGCCTCGCGAGGCTTGAGCACCGAGGTCTCGCAGGCCACGTGCTGCCGAATGGCCAATGCTTCCTCGTCAACGAAGCTTCGCACGGCTCGGTCGAGCGTGGGGTGGGCCAACACGTGCGCGCTATGGGTGATCGTCGGCTCGAATCCGCGAGCGAGCTTGTGCTCGCCGCCGGCGCCGGGCTCGAAGGTGTCGATACCCAGGCGAATGCATTCGGAAATGCCCTCGTAGAAGCAGACGTTGAAGTGCAGGTTCGGACGCTCCTCGGAGCACCCCCAGTAGCGACCAAACAGCCGCGAGCCGCCGAGCAAGTTGAACGCCCCACCCACGGGCTTTTTGGATGCGGCATCTCGCGCCAACACGATCTGAATCGACTCGGGCATGCGAGTGCATATTTCGTGGAAGAACCCCCGGTTCAGGTACTGCCGACCCCAGTAGTACTTCTGCACGGTGGAGAAATAGAACTCGTACATCGCGTCCACGGCTTCCTCGACGATGTCCGCACCGGTCAACACCTCGATCTCCGTGCCCTGCTCGCCGAGCGAACGCCGTTCGCGCTTGATTTGGTTTCGGCGTTTGCTGCTGAACCGCGAGAGGAAGTCGTCGAAGTCGGCGTATCCCGGGTTCTTCCAGTGGTATTGCAGCCCGCACCGGTGAGCCAGTCCGGCGTCCTGGAGCTCGCGGGCCTCGCGCTCGCGTGGAAAGAGCACGTGCGCGCTCGAGAGCCCTGCCTTCTCGATGATCTGCTCGAGCCCCCGCGCAAACGCGCTCATCGCCTCCGCGCGATCCGCACTCTCGGAAACCAGGAGCCTCGGCCCCGTCGCCGGAGTGAACGGGGCGGCAACGATGAGCTTCGGGTAGTACTCGACGTTCAGCCTCGCTTCACAAAACCGCGCCCAGCTGTGGTCGAAGACGAACTCGCCCTCGCTGTTGCCCTTCACGTATGCGGGGGCCACCGCGATCAGTTGATCGTCCTTCTTCAAGCTGATGTGCATCGGGAGCCACCCGCGCTCGGGCCGCACGCACCCGGTGGATTCGAGAGCGTCGAGCCACTCGAAGCGCACGAACGGGGGCGCACCTTCGCCGGCGAGCGCGTCCCATTCACTGGCCGTAAAGCCACGGATCGTGTCGTAGGTGCGGAGCTCTATCATCAAGCGTCGGGTGAAACGTGGCGGCGAACGGGCTCAGGCGGGGGCGCGCTGGCCGGGGAACAACGCATCTCGGATCGCCGAGGACTCCGTGCCGAATTCGATTTCGAGGCGTTCGAACACGGCAACGCTCATTCGACCCGAAGGTGGGCGCGCGATGGCGTGCACGAACGCTGCATCGACCCGCACGCCGTCTCCACTCTCTCGAGCGATCTCGACCGCGACGAGCTCGGGTACCCTGCGACGCCCACCCAGTCTCTGCTTCACCGCAAGCGCCGCTCGCATCGTCGCGTGGTAGGCG
>JAJDAH010000278.1 GCA_029261965.1 Polyangiaceae bacterium | reverse complement strand
AGTGTGCCGGTCTTTCCACCGCGTCGACCGATTGCGCATCCTGGCTTGCGCGAGTTCATGACCACCGCGGCAACTGCGTCGAGATGGAGAAGGTTTCCCGCCAGATGATCGATCGCGGGCTGCCCTATTATTCAGTTCTTGCCATGGCGCTTCACGCGCTCGGCCGCCCTGAAGCCGTGATCGCGCATACGATAGGCCAGATACCGGACAAACCGAGGGGTTTCGCTCGCACGAAGAGAGGCTCGGAACTCAGTCTCGCGGTTCTCCGCGGAGACTTCGTGAGCGCCCGCGCTATCGCCGATCGGTGGTCCCCGAACGAGGCGGAGAAACTCGAGCTGCCGATCGTCTACGGCGACGCGATGACGAAGCTAGTGATCGCGCTCGAGACGGGAAATCCAAACGAGGCTCGGCGGGTCGCGGGTGCCTTCGCAGAAAAGGTGGAAGTGCTTTCGCAACCATCGTCGCTGACCCCTCTGTCCGTGCCGCATGTGCCCTTCCTGCTGCGGCATGCGCGCGACTCGGGTTCGATCTCGGCGGCCGACTTCGACCGGCACCGAGCATCGTGGATCGCAGCAAACGCTACGGCGCCGCGCGGGTTGCTCTGGACATTTGGCTACGCTGCCACGGCCGGGACCGCGGACGACGCCCGCGCTGCGCTCGCCGTCGCCGGCGAATACGAACCGCTCTCCGCTCTGGCTCAAGTCGCATCGCAACTGCCGGGGGCAGTACGCGGGCGCTTGTACCTTCTCGCTGGCGACGGGCCGCGGGCGGTCAAGGAACTAGAAACCGCGGTGTCCACGTGCTCCGAGCTCGCGAACCCGTTCTGGTTCGTCTGGGCGTGGTTCGATCTTGGCCAGGCGCGTGAGCTGATCGGCGACTCGAAGGGAGCGTGCGAAGCCTACGGCAAGGTGCTCGCTCGATGGGGCAAAGCCAAACCGCGGTCGGTCACGGCGAAGGGTGCTCGCGCGCGGGCGAAGGCGCTCGGCTGCGCGCCGTAGTCCGCCGGCTCATTTTTTGGTGAGCGCGCTACGGCTTGGCGAGCTCGATCGTGGCCGAACCGCCCTTCGCGACCTGACCGGCCAGCTCTGGTGCCATGTCCGAGAATCTGCCGCCGCCGCTCCTGGCCGGAGGAGTGCCGGTCTCCGCGCCGGAGGCCATCGTGAGCGCCGTCGGCACCGCGATGAAGTCCTTGGGCAGGAGCCAACCCGCTTCGGGGGGGCCGCCTGGCGTGATCTCGGGCGCGGGCCCCCGCGTCAGGAGGATCTCGACGTCGCGAGCACCGGCTTCATACGCGAGGCGAAGCAGCCGCAGGGCTGCGGGCCACTCTACCTCCCGGTCGATCGAGCACGACAGGTCGGGTTCGCCCGGCTTCTTGTCCGCGTTCGCCAGTGCGCGAGTGAGAGTGCTGCGCACCACCGATACGCCCTGCTCGGCGTCCAGGGCGGCCAACTTCGCCAGCGGCTCACCGTTCACCGCCACCACGTCCCGCGTGATTTGGAGCGCCGGCGCGCGTTTCGGAGCGTACTTTTCGTCATCCAGACGATCCTCGGTCGGCGGATCGAGTTGTGAAAACAACGCGAACTGCGGAGCGAGCTCGGCGAGCAGGCGGTCGCGGCGCGCAAGAAAGCCCGTCGTCATGGTGACGTCCAGAATGACGAAACCCACGAGCAAGGCGAGAGGAAGCGCAGCCTTCGCCGTGGGACGAAGCCGACCACCGATTTTGCGCCAGCTCACGGCAACGGAAACGACGACGACAATCGCCACACCAATCAATACGGCCGTCGTCACCGTGCGCTCGGCGGTCGCCGACAGGATCTCCTCGACTCGCGCGCGGCGTGTGGGCTCCTCCGCCCACAGCACCGCGGCCCTGGCGTCGAGCCGCATGAGTACCGCCCCCGCGGCGACGGCCGTGGCCCCGATGGTTGCCAGTCCGCGCTCGACGAGCGCACGCACATCATGCGTCGAAAGCGGAAGCAGTAGACCGACCGCTTGAGCTGTGGCTGCGACGACCGCAACGAAACAAGCGCCCGGCGCATGAAGCACGAACGCCGTCACACCCAAGGCCAACAGGACCGCGATTGCCACGCCGTCCGGAAGCCGTTCAGAGGCCACCTCTCCGGGCATCGCGGCAGGGCGGCCGACGCCGGCGAGAGCCACGAGACCGACCATGAAAGCCGCGGCGATCCCCATCCCGCAAAATCGGGTGATCCCGGACTCGTAGAGTCCGTTGTTGATCACCGAGAAGGCCTGGGTCGGCTCGATTTGTTGGATGTAACCGAGCACGGCCTGCCAATTCACGTACGTGCCGCACGCTCCGACGACTGCGGGAAGCATCGCCAAGTACCAGGGACCCAAACCCCAGGCGCCGCGTGCCCGCTTTCGAGCAAGCACGAGCAAGCTGACCGCAGCCGCGACTGTGCTCAGCGCGACGACGGGAGCCATGAACCCGCCCATGACGAACCACCACGACGGATTTCGGCGCTCGATCCCCGCGTAACCTATCGCGTAGAGACCCCCGGCGAGCAAAACGAGCGTTGCCGCGTGGACTGCGAGATAGGGGCCAGCGCCGACGGCGTCCGCAGCTCCTGCGACGGTAGGCGCGAGCTCATCACCAGGTTTCGTCGCCGCGTGCGAGCCGTGCCCAGCGATGATCCGGGGGCCGGCTAGCTCAGTGTCGGCTTCGCCAATGGGAGTGCGCACTCTCAGGCCCGAGGCGAGGAAGCTCGCGCGCGCCGCGTCGAGGTCGGAAAGAAAGCTCTCGATCGTGGGGACACGCTCGTCGGGGCGCTTCGCCAGGCAACTTTGAATCAGTTCCACGAGAGGTCCCGGAATTTCCGGACGCAGATCCGAGAGCCGCGGCGGTTCGTCGCGCGTCGTGGCGACGATGATCTCCATCGACGAGGTTCCGGAAAACGGTTTCTGCCCAGCGAGCATCTCGTAGAGGACCACGCCGAGCGAGAACACGTCCGTACGCTCGTCCACCGGTTGACCGAGAGCCTGCTCGGGCGACATGTAGCCAGGTGTCCCGAGCACGCGACCCTCTTCGGTAACGTGGGTCGCAGTTTCGGCGCTGACGCTCACGGGACCGTCCGGCGAATCTTCCCGAATTTTTGCGAGTCCGAAGTCGAGAATCTTCGCCGTACCGTCGTCGTCCACCATCACGTTGTCAGGCTTGAGATCCCGGTGGAGGACACCCGCGGCGTGCGCCTTGGCGAGCCCGCGACCGATGGCCTGAGCGAAATCGGCGGCGGCGCCCACCTCGAGAGCGCCGCGGTCGAGTCGCTGCCGGAGGCTCTCGCCGCTCACCAGCTCCATGGCGATGTACGTGCGGCCGTCGTCTTCACCGACGTCGTACACGGTCGCAATGTTCGCGTGTGTGACCGCCGCCGCAGAGCGAGCTTCTCGTTGGAAACGTTGGCGCCGCTCGGGATCCGCCATCAGCTCGACTGGCAAGACCTTGAGGGCAACGTCGCGCCGAAGCTCGGTATCCGTGGCACGATACACGACGCCCATCCCACCTGCGCCGATGCGCGCCGTGACACGGTAGCGGCCGAGCACTTGCCCCACGAGCTCGCTGGTTGTCGCCCCCGCTCCGTCCACGCCCATTTGGGGGATGACTATACTTCTTGTGTGCTGCGTGCGGGCGCCCGTTCGCCGCGCGCTAGACGGGTCACTTCCCCTGCAAAATGCTCATGCTCGGGCCAACCAGGCATCCATCGACGGCTACTTGTCCTGCCTTCCATCGGTGAGGTGAAGGTAGGGGTGAAGGTAGGGGTGATCGTGACGGTGGAGGTGGCAGCTCGCGCGCGACACGTGCGCATGCGCGGAGCATCGACCCCAAAGTATCCCCCCCAAAATGTTCGTAATGCGAACATTTCGACCGGCATGGTCGTCTATGCCCCCCAGAATGTTCGGATTACGCACGTTTTGACCGACATACTTCCCAGGCTCGCTTCGTCAGCGCCGTCGCCAGCGCCGCTCCGTTAGAGCCGCGCCGTCAGCGCCGTCGTCAGAGCCGCTCCGCCAGCGCCGCTCCGTCAGAGCCGCTCCGTTGCCGACGGCAAGCACGTCTACGACATCGTCGGCAACTGAGAGGGTAGGGGAACCAACGGCGACGCGGATGTGGACGCGAACCTTCGTTTGGGAGCTGGAGCAGGACAGGAGGGAGCAGAGACGATGCCGGTCCGTCACTGCGAAGACCAGTGATATCGTGCGCGGCATGCAACGGGGCTCGATTCTGATCGCGGCGGCACTTCTGATGGGTTGTGGGGCGAAGCAATCCGCGCCGCAGGAGCCGGCGCCACCGCCGCCGCCGGTCCCCAAACCTGTGCCGGCACCGAGTGACTCCTCCGAGCCCGTCCCGCCACCACTCGTCATCCCGCGCTTCGACGCTCGGCCAGCGCCGTGGGCGAGCCCGTCCGGATCGAAGCTGCCTCCCAATCCTCTCGCGGAAGTCGAAGACCGCGCGCTCGAAGGGCGGCGATACCAGCTGGTTCGTGCGAGCAACGATCGTGCGGGTACCAAGAGCTACTGGTCCTACGATACCGAGAGCGGGAAGATCGCCTACCTGCACGTTCCCATTGGCGCAAAACACGTGCTCGTCACGCGAACGCGCACCGATCGTGTGCTCGCCATCGGCGCCGACGGCATGCTCTACGGCTCGAGGGACTTTCCGGGTGCGGCCAAGGCTCGGGGGTTCGAAAAGCTCGGCGCGGTCGCTGCGGACGCCGTGTGGGACGCAGCTGACCAGTGGGTCGTCGGCGCTTCGGGCAGGGACGTCGTGCACGTCTCGCGCGACGGCGGCAAGCGGTTCGAGCAAGTCACGGTCGAGGCGGGAGGGTCGTTCGACCGCGTGCTCGTGCGCCCGGACGGGGCGATGGTCGCCCGCGGCGCCGCCTCGAAACTCTGGGTGTCGCAGGGCGGCAAGCGTTGGAAACCCTCCACCGCAACGGTGTCCGGGCTCGACCGCGTGGGCGGTTGGATCCTTTCGGTCGATTCGGGTTGCTCGAGCGGCCACGTGGCGATGGCGCGGGGCACCACCAAGTGGATCAGCGCGTCCGATCCGTTCGCCGAGTACCCGAGCGTCGCGCGACTCTTCTCGACGGGGGCGAGCACGGCGGGTTTCGTCCGCCGCGCGAAGTACGTGACGCTCTCACGTCCGCCCTCTCCCACGTTTCGTGCGAATCGAGAGATCCGGGACGAGCCTAACGCCGCAGTTTCTGCCCTCGGGTGCGCCGGGCACGGGCCCATCGAACATCCCGGAGCGTCGGGAACCTTCCACCAAACGCTGCGCGCGCACGCGCTCGGCATGCGTGGCGTCGGCGGCCCGAACCCGCCGTCATCGACGCGCTTCGAGCTGTTGTCGAACGGCGAGTGCGCGCCGAACAAGGGCCAGCAAGCGCCGGAATGTTCGGACGACAACAAGTACACGAAGCCCCCGCAGATCCTCGTCGTTCCCTCCGGGTCGACCCCCCGCGTCGCCGACGCGCCAACGGGTTGCTTGCCGTCGGAGCTTCGTGTCGTCGGGGGAATGGCGCTCTTCAAGTGCGCCGGAGCAGGCAAGAAGGCGTTCTATTCGGTCACTTCCGACGCCGCGGTCCGAATCGAAGGCGAGCTCGACGCATCCCCTTGGGCCACGGGTCACGACGACGACGGCACGGTCATCGTCCCCGCGGGCTGCAAAGACGGCACGTGCGCCGTGCTCGCGCGCAAACCCGCGCCCGCCGGGGCGCGCGACGCCTGGCGCGTCGTGAGTCACCCCGGCGCCATCGGCTACCGTCCGCTAGGCGGGGGAGCCCTGCTCGTCGTCGTCCGCGGGCCAGGTGATGGCGGCTCGATCGAATGGCCCGAGGGCTCGGAGCTCCACGGAAAGGTTCCACCGCAAACATCGACGATGACCCTGCTCGTGGACCGACCCGACGAGCCGCCCGAGCAACTGCTCGCGGGCGTGCTCATCGACCGAGCCATCGCGGATCTCGACGTCGAAGGCGATCGCTTGATCGCCACCATGGTCATCGCCCGATCGCGCCACATCGTCTCGAGCGACGGCACGCTCGGCCCACCGCTAGAGTGAGCAGATACGCCGTCTTGCCGGCGTCGTTCTACGTCGGAAACTCCCCCAGAGATGATTGCCCGCCGTCGATCGGGATGGACGCGCCCGTTACCCAACGGGCTTCGTCACTCGCGAGGTAAACCGCTGCCCACCCGACGTCCCAGCCAGTGCCTTCGGTCTTCATGGGGACGGCCAGCCGCCGCTTTTCACGTGCCTCCTCGCCGAGGTTACTGAGCATGGGTGTGTTCACCATTCCGACGATCAAAGCGTTGGCGCGGATCCCTTGCGAGGCGTAGTCCGCCGCGACGGACAGAGTCAGGCCGACGACGCCTGCCTTCGATGCTGAATAGGCTGCGAAGCCCCCATCTCGGCGGCGCATACCCCGCACGGCGGCCACGGTCGAGACGTTGATGATGGAGCCTCCGCCCGAATCGAGCATGTGCGGAATCGCGTGCTTGCAGCACCACATCGTTCCTTTGAGGTTCACGTTTATCGCGTCGTCCCAGACGCGCTCGGTCACATCCGTCACGGTTCCCGGCCCGCCGATCCCCACGTTGTTCTGCAGGATGTCGAGCCGACCGTAGCGCTGCACCGCCGTCGCCATCACGTTTCGAACCTGCGCCTCGTGGCAGATGTCGGCCGCAAACACCGAGCACTCGCCTCCTTCGGTCTCGATCTCACGCTGCAGCTCGGCGGCGTGCTCCTCCGACCGGTTGACGAGCAGGACTTTGGCACCCTCCCGCGCAAAGAGGATCGCCGTCGCCTTGCCGTTCCCCACACCCGGGCCGACCGACGCCGCGCCGGTCACAATCGCTACTTTTCCTACGAGCCGTCCAGTCACGATCTCTCTTCGAGACGAGTCTACTTCACTTCTGAGGCAATCTCAGGTCGCGAGGAACGTCCTCTCAATCGGGAGCGAGCGCCGACCCACGCCGGCGCGGGCCGGCAGCTTCTAGAGCGAGACCTTACTCAGCCGGAGCGCGTTGCCGATCACCGACACGGAGCTCAAGCTCATCGCAGCACTGGCGAACATCGGGCTCAGCAGCAGACCGAGGAACGGATACAAGACGCCGGCGGCAATGGGCACGCCGATGGTGTTGTAGGCGAAGGCGAAAAATAGATTTTGCCGGATGTTTTTCATGGTGGCGCGGCTCAGACGGCGAGCCCGGGCGATGCCGCGGAGATCGCCCTTGACCAGCGTGACGTCGGCGCTCTCCATGGCGACGTCGGTGCCGGTGCCCATGGCGATACCGACGTCGGCGCGAGCGAGCGCCGGGGCGTCGTTGACGCCGTCGCCGGCCATGGCCACCCGCCGACCTTCCTTCTGCAGCCGCGCGATGGCTTGGTCCTTTTGTTCCGGCAGCACGTCGGCCACGACTTCGTCGAGCCCGAGCTTGTGTGCGACGGCTTCGGCAGTAGCTCGGCTGTCACCGGTCAGCACGACGATGCGGATGCCCTCTTCCTTCAAGAGACGAATGGCTTCCGGCGTGGACTCCTTGATCGGGTCGGCGACGCCGATGAGGCCCGCGGTTTTTCCGTCGACAGCAACGAAGACGACGGTTTCTCCCTCGCGTCGCATCTCGTCCGCACGCTGAACGAGCGCCTGAGGATCCGCGCCGATGGAGGTGAGCATGGCGCTGTTGCCGATGGCGATGGTGCGCCCTTCGACGATGCCCTGAACTCCTTTGCCCGTGGTGGAGGCGAAGTCGGTGACGGTCTCGAGCTCGGCGCCTCGGTCCTCGGCCCCGCGCACTACGGCGCCGGCGAGCGGATGTTCACTCGCGCGCTCGAGGCTCGCCGCCCAGCGCAGTAGGTCGCCTTCGGCGAAATCGGGCGTCGGGACGACGGACACGAGCACGGGCTTGCCTTCGGTAAGCGTGCCGGTCTTGTCGACGACGAGTGTATCGATGCGTTCGAGTAGCTCGAGCGCTTGGGCGTTCTTGATGAGCACGCCGGCGGCCGCTCCACGACCCGTGCCGACCATGATCGACATCGGGGTCGCCAAACCGAGCGCGCAAGGACACGCGATGATGAGCACGGCGACCGCGTTGACCAGCGCATAGGTGAAGGCGGGCTCGGGTCCGAAAAAGAGCCACACGACAAAGGTCACGATCGCGGTGACGACGACCGTCGGGACGAACCAGCTGGCGACGACGTCGGCGAGTCGCTGGATCGGCGCTCGGCTTCTTTGGGCCTCGCTGACCATTCGCACGATCTGGGCGAGCAGCGTGTCGGTGCCGACCCTCTCGGCGCGCATGACGAAGCCGCCATCGCCGTTGATGGTGCCGCCCGTCACCGACGAGCCTGCCTTCTTGGCGACCGGCATCGGTTCGCCCGTCACCATGGACTCGTCGACGTTGCTCTGTCCTTCCTCGAGCGATCCGTCGACCGGAACTTTTTCGCCGGGCCGGACGCGCAAGCGGTCACCGGGTTGCACATGACCGAGCGGCAGGTCTTCTTCGGTGCCGTCCGGACGAAGCACGCGGGCATTTTTTGGTGCGAGGCCGAGCAGCGCCTTGATCGCGCCGGAGGTCTTGCTGCGGGCGCGCAGCTCGAGCACTTGACCGAGCAGCACGAGGGCCGTGATGACCGCCGCTGCTTCGAAGTACACGGCGACCTCTCCGCCGTGCGTGCGAAACGACGGCGGGAACCATCCCGGCACGACTGTCGCGACGACACTGTAGGCGTAGGCCGCGCCGGTGCCGAGAGCGATCAGCGTGAACATGTTGAGGTTCCAAGTGACGATGGATGCCCACCCTCGTTCGAAAAACGGCTTGCCGCACCACAGGACGACCGGCGTGGCCAGAGCGAATTGGAACACCGTCAACACGCGCCCCGGCACGGCGTGTTGCAACGGCTGCCCGGGGATCATCTCCGACATGGCGACGAGGAAAACGGGCAGGGTGAGCGCGACGCCGACCCAAAACCGCCGGCTCATGTCGACGAGCTCCGGATCGGGACCATCGTCCAGGCTCTCGAGGGTGATGGTCATCGGCTCGAGCGCCATCCCGCATTTCGGACACGTCCCGGGGCCTTTTTGAATGACCTCCGGGTGCATCGGGCAGGTGTAGTCGTCCGCCGAGCCCTGGCGGGCCGCTGCGGGCGCAGCGGGCTTCGGCTCGGCTCCGTGGCCGCAGTCGTGGTGGCCGGTTTCAGTCGTCATGATGATCCTCCGACCCTGCTGACGGTCGAGCGGTCGGAGCATTACAGTTGGACGAATCAGGCATTTTTTGTGCGGGTTTGCATGTGCAATCCAGGCACCCGTGAGTGGCGCATGTTCCGCAGGCCTCTTCGAGTCGCGACTTCAGAGCTCGCCGCGCGCGGTGGAGGCGGACCCGGGCATTGTTCGCGGTCGTTTGGGTGCGTTCGGCGTAGGACGATAGCGGCTCCTCGCGAAGCTCCACGGCGGTGAGAATGTCGGCGTATTCGTTCTTGAGCGTCGGAACGAGGTCGTTCATGCAGGAGCAGATCGCGCCTTCGAGCTCCGTCTGAGAAGGCGTGCCGGCGGCTACCTCGCCACGTTTCCGCTCCAGCGCACGGCCTTCGGCGCCGCGTTTTCGATGATGGTCGACTATGGCGTTGCGCAAGAGGCGATAAAACCAGGCTTGCGCGCGCTCGCCGTCGCGCAGAGAGTCCCCGCGTTCGACGCAACGAACGAAGGCTGATTGCAGAATGTCGGCCGCGTCCTCCGCGCTGCCGACCCGCTTTTCGAGAAACCGAAGGAATCGGCGGTGGTTCTCGACGAGAACCGAGGCGACTTCCGGGTTCACCGTCTCGGACATGGCTCCTGGCGCGAGTCTACTTCGGAGCCGGCGTCAGCGCCCGGTCGCCGGTGGCCGCTCTGCCGTTTCGCCACTGTCGGTGGCACTGGATCCGGTACCTACTAGGTACTACGGATACCGAGGCCGATGGGACCCGCAACACAGTCGAGCTACGTGACCGCTCTGCGGTTTCCGTTTCTGACGAGGTTTTACGACTGCGTCCTCGCGGCGACCATCAAGGAAGAAAAATTCAAGCAACTGCTGGTGGAGCAGTCGTCAATTCAGCCGGGACACCGGGTGCTCGACGTCGGCTGCGGCACGGCCACGCTCACTTTGATGTTGGCGCGCCACGCCCCCCAAGCCGAAGTTTTTGGACTCGACGGGGACGCGGACGCTCTAGCGATCGCCCGAAAGAAGATTGCGGACGCGGGAGCCCAGGTGACTCTCGTCCAGGCGCTCGCCTTCGAGGCACCTTTCGAGGCGGGTTCGTTCGATCGCATCGTGTCGAGTCTGGTTTTTCACCATCTGACGCGCGAGCAGAAAAAACAGACCCTCGACAAATGTCGCGAGCTCCTTTCGAAAGGGGGCGAGCTTCACATTGCCGACTGGGGCCGCGCGCAGAACCTCTTGATGCGCACCGCGTTCCTTGGCGTGCAGCTGCTCGACGGGTTCGAGACGACCACGGACAACGTTCGCGGCGTTCTCCCCAGACTCATCGAGCAGGCGGGGTTCGAAAGCGTGCAGGAGACGCGGCGCGAGGCCACGATTTTTGGAACGCTCTCGCTGTACAGAGCGGTGGCACCCTGAGTCAGCTGCTGAGCTTGGACCGTCAGTGATCGCCGGAAGCGCGGCCCGGGGTCGGTGCTCCCATGCCCGAGTCGCCCGTCATCGAGCTTCCGCGAACGACTCGACCAGCGAGTAGTTGCTCCACCTCCGCCCGAGCGATCCAATAGTCGCGGAGCGCTTCCACGTACGCGCGGCCTGTTTCGACTTGGTCGCGTTTGGCTTGGAGGAGCTGGAAAATGCCGAGTCCCATGGCGTTGTAGCCGAGCTGGGTCTCGTGAAGGATCTTCGCGCGCAGGGGTAATAAAGTATCCCGATAGAAGACGGCTCGGTCCCGGGCGGCCATCAGGCCCGTCGCGGCCGCTCGAGATGCCGAGCGGATCTGGACGGCGAGAGATTCGAAGCGTTTTTTCTGCTGCCGCATGACTGCCCGGGCGGCCGCGACCTCGCCCTGACCCTGATAAAAGAGAGGTATCTCGACCTCGATGAGCGGTCCGAAGTCCCATTCACCCTCTTCGCGTTCGGCTTCGACGCCAGCTCCGAGCTCGGGCAGCCACCCGCGTGCCTTTTCGAAGTTGGCCCGCCGCGCCGCCGCTTCGAACAACTTCTTGGTCATCGCCAGATCCAAGCTCGCCCCGAGCGCCCTCCCTTCGAGGTTTTTGATGTCGAGATCGGCGTCGGGCGGATCGGGCAACCGTCCGGCAACTTTCCACGTTGCGCCCGAGCCCCAGACTCCCATCGCTGCGTTCAGCTGTTCGCGAGTCGTCGTCAGGTTCGCTTCGGCACTCGCCACCCCTAGGCGAGCTTCTTCGTACAGCGCCTGCTCGTTGGCAAAGTCGAGATTGTTCATGTTGCCGGCTTCGTGCATCCGGCGCGCCGCATCGAACGACGAACGCGACGCCAACAGGACGGTGCGCCGGAGCTCGATGATCTGTTCGCTCGCCTGGTACCGGTAGAACAGCGTTTTCGTTTCGAGCATGCGATCCATGACGGAGCCGGCAACACTCATTCTTGCGGCGTTGAGCTCTTCGGTCGCCGCCGCCTTGCGGAGCGGCATGAAGATGAGCTCGGTCAAGTCCATCGTCGCAGCCAGATCGATGTCGGGTTCGCCGCTTTCACCGATGGGGAAACCCACTCCGATTTCAGCGGTGGGGTTCGGGATCGCGCGGGCTCTTACGAGCGCCGCGCGCGCGATGCCCAGCTCTTCGAGATCGGCCTGAACGTCCGGGTTGACCAAGAGAGCGATCTTGACGGCGGAGTCAGCCGTCAGCGGTCGGGCGAGCAGCTGTCGGGCCGCTTTTGCCGACTCCGACTGGCTCTCGATATGGTTCCAACGCACGTCGTGTCCGGTGCGCTTCGAAACGACGTTTCGCACGTCTTGGTACCCGGCGTCCTTGGGCACACACGCGCCGAGGGTCGCCGCGAGGGCGGCCGCCATGCCGATGCGAAGAACGGTTTTCATGGCTTGCCCATCTTGCTGTGGTCGTGGCCTTCCGGCATCTTCGTGCCAGCATCGCTCGCCGGCGTTTTTTTACCGTGGCCTGCGTGCCCCGCGTGGGGGTCGTTCTCGGCGGCGGCCCCGTGTCCGGCGTGGGGGTCCTTCTCGGCGGCGGCGCCGTGACCCGAGTGCGCACCGTGTTCAGCGTGAGCACCGTGTCCAGCGTGAGCGCCGTGTCCTTCATGAGCACCGCCGCCCTTCGGGCCCGGAGGCGCGTAGTGCTCGTAGGGGTCGAAGTCTTTGGCCAGAGTCGGCGTCAGCCCGGGCATCGGGGCCGTTTCGGCCGTGGGGTTGCCCGGATGTGCCTTGGGAACGTCGAGATTCTTCGACACGCATCCGCTGGTCAGCAGCACGCTCGCGAACAGCCAGCCGTAGGCGCTCGTCGCGTGGGCCTCAAACCTTGATGCCATCACGCTTCAGGTCCTCGGGCTTTGCAGCGTCCGCCACCGTCCCCGGTGGGTTTTCGTACCAACCGGGATCGTCGTAGCTCGTGATCCCTTCGCGAACCTTCACGAGGCTGAACATGCCGCCCATCGTGATGTAGTCGAAGGGGCCCTTCGCGCCGACCATCGGGATGCTGTTTTTTGGCACCGGCATGCCGGACTCGACGTGCACTCCGTGCTCGCCCATGCCGTCGTCGCCCATCGTCATGTATGCGGGGAGCAGGGGCCGAACGCGTTTGTCCAGATCGCCCTTCTTGATTCCGACGAGGTTGGGGATGCCATGTCCCATCTGGTTCATCACGTGATGGGTCATGTGGCAGTGCATCGCCCAGTCTCCGGGAGCATCGGCTTTGAATTCGACGTCGCGGGTGGAGCCGACGGGAACGAGCACGGTGGTTTCAGGTCGCTGAGCGCTCACGGGGATTTGCCCGCCGTCGGTCGCCACCTCCTTGAAGTAGTGACCATGTAGATGGATCGGGTGGTGATCCATCGCGCTCAAGTTGCCGAAACGCAACCGCACGCGGTCGCCCTTCTTGCACACCAGAGGAGCCGTGCCGGGGTAGGCCTTGGCGTTCATCGTCAACACGTTGAAGTCGCTCATCGCGTTGGGATCGGGGCGGCTCGTGCCCGGTTTGATGCTCCACTCGCTGAGCATGATCGCGAAATCGCGATCGACGCGGTAGCCCGCCGACGGGCGGCGCGGGTGAATGACGATCATGCCCATCTGCCCCAGAGCCATCTGGGTCATCTCGTCGTGGTGCGAGTGGTACATGAACGTGCCGTGCTGGCGCAGGGTGAACTCGTACTTGAACGTCTCGCCTGTTTTGATGGCGCGCTGGCTGAGCCCGCCAACGCC
>JAJDAH010000277.1 GCA_029261965.1 Polyangiaceae bacterium | reverse complement strand
CGTAACCGCCGACGGCCCCCCTCGGGTGAGGGCCGCCAGCGGTTACGGGTCGCCACTGCTGTAGACAGACCCTTCCCTGTTTCCTTGCGGTGCTTCGCACCGCGAGTGCCGCGTCTCCCACCGAAATCGCGAGCTGTGCGCGAATACGCGCCGCGCGAATTCCCTGCGCGACTTTTGAGACGCGGCACTCGTTTCAGCGCACCCGGAAGATCTGCGCCGCGGCGACGCCCCGACCACCGGTGAGCCCCAGCACGAGTCTCGCGCGCCGCGACCCGTCGACACGCGTGCATGCCGCCTCTTCCAGGCTTTCGCCCGAAACGTCGAGTCTCGCGTGCACGGGTTTGGCCGGACCAAGCGAAACGCCGACCACGAGATAGCAACCCTTCCCCGGAAGCTCGGCCTCCCTAGCGATTCTTTCGGTAGCCGAGCGGAATTGGCCTGCGACGAGCGAGCCGATGGCCACGGCACCCCGAGGCGCCTGCTCGCGCACGAGCTCACCGAGCGCGCGCTCCATCGTCGCGTCGACCTCGGCTGGTGCCGGTGCGCTGGGAGCCGGCGGCAACGTGGCCGGCTCCGGGCTCGGTGCGACGGCCGGATCTCGGTTTCCTGCGGGCGCCGACGGCGTGACTTTGGACGGGGCCGCCGCGCCGGTTTCGCGACACGCAACGCCCGCCACAACCAGCACGATGAAGGCCGAGCCCGCGCGAACCGTGGCTAAAAGACCGTAAAAAACTGGTCTTTTCTTCTGGAGCGGGGCGTTGTTCGACACCCTGTTATACGCCGGCGCAGAATCCCTCGTAGTCGATGTACTCGGTGATGGTGGGGTTCTCTCCGCACGCTGGGCAATTCTTGTCACGCCTCAGCTTGAGCTTCCTGAACTGCATGCCGAGTGAATCATACTGGAGCAAGCGACCGGTCAGGAGCTCGCCCTGACCGAGAATGAGCTTGATGGCTTCCGTCGCCTGGAGCGTGCCGACGATGCCAGGCAGGATCCCGAGCACTCCGGCTTCCGCACACGACGGCGCGAGGTGCGGCGGCGGGGGCTCCGGATAGAGGCACCGGTAGCACGGCCCTTCGAACGGAACGAACGTGGTGACTTGACCTTCGAACCGAAAAATCGACCCGTGCACGACGGGGATCTTCTTGAAGATCGAAGCGTCGTTGACGAGGTACCGCGTCGGAAAATTGTCGCACCCGTCGACGATGACGTCCCAACCTTCGTCGAAGATCCGGTCGACGTTCTCGCTCGTGACGCGCTCCTGATACTTCACGACCTTGACGTCGGGGTTGAGGTCGCGCATCGCGATCTCGGCGCTGTCGACCTTTGGCGTGCCGATCCGCGACGTCGCGTGCATGATCTGCCGTTGTAGGTTCGACATGTCGACGACATCCGCGTCGACGATGCCGAGCGTCCCAACGCCAGCCGCCGCCAAGTAGACGCCCGCCGGGCTGCCGAGGCCGCCGGCACCGAGCATGAGCACCTTGCTCGCCAGCAGCTTGGCCTGGCCCTTTTCGCCGACCTCGGGGAGCATGATGTGCCTCGAGTAGCGTTCGAGCTGCGCCTCAGTGAGCTTCGGGGCTTCTTCGGTGGGGTAGCCGAGATCTTTCCAACGGACGAAACCGGGGTTGGCACTCGTGACGTTTTCGTAGCCAAGCGCCGCCAGCGTCTTCGCGGCGAACAGGCTCCGCGTCCCGCCAGCGCAATAGACGACCAGCTCCGCATTCTTGTCCGGCAGCTTCTGCTCCGCCTGCATCTCGAGAAAACCACGGGGCAGATGGATCGCGCCCGGGATGTACCCGCCGCGAAACTCGTCTTTTTCTCGTACGTCGACCACCGTCGGGCTCTCACCATTGCCGAGCCGATCCTTCAGCTCTTCGAGCGAGATGGTTTTCACCTCCGCTTTCACACCGGCAAACAGGTCGCTATAGGTTGCCATCTCTCGATCTCCAGATTGTCGCGTTTTCCGCTCGGGAATGTTGGTCGCTTGGCCGAGTACGTCAAGCGGGGGGTGAGGTGCGAGCGATCAGCTCCACCAGACCCGCCGCCGTCTCGGGTCTTCCAAGCTCGGTCGTCTCCCGAACGATTCGTTGCCAGTGCGGCGCTGTCCGGTTCACGTCGGGCCCGAGGGCAAGCAAGGCGTCTTCGAGGATCCGACCCAGAGCGTAGACGTCATCGGCCGGCTTCAGCCGCTCCCCGGCTAGCCGCTCGGGCGAAAGGTAGCCGATGGTTCCGGCAGCCCCGGGCTCGCCGGCCGCCCGAGCACTCGAAAAGTCGCTGACCACCGGTTCGCCCGGACCACGCAGGAGCACGTTCGCCGGCTTGAGATCGGCGTGGACGAGCCCACGGGCGTGCACGCGCGCCACCGCCTGGACCAACGGCACGAACCACGCGTCGATGGGCCACAGCGACGCGGCATCCCCTCGTTGCACGGCGCGCTTGAGCGCACCGGCCCAAACCCACTCCATGACGATGAAGCCTCGTTCGGGATCCGCATCCAGAATGCGCACGATGCCGCGGCCGGAGAGAGAGACCGCCACCCGTGCCTCTCTTTCCAGCTGGTCTCGCTCCTCATCCGGCCGGTGATAGACCTTGAACGCCACGCGCCGACCGAGTTGCTCGTCGATGGCTTCGTAAACCGTCCCCGAACCGCCGCGTCCAGCCTCACCAACGATCTTGAGGCCGGTGTTTTCTGGTTCGTGGCGAATGATCGTCGCCTCGTCGCGCGTGGACGCCGCTGGCACGCCGAACCCGACAATCTTCGCCCACCGCTCCCTCCGTTCACGGGCGCCAGGGGCGTCGAAGTCGCGAGCCAAGACCCGTTCGGCGAGGGCGAGCGCACGTGCCACCTCTCCGCGGTCTGCCCGAATGTCGGCCGAGAGAAGGAGGCCCGCGCTGGTCTCGGCGGACTCGAGCAAACCGAGAGCAGCATCAGGCTGTCCACGAAGCACGCATAGGTCCGCCGCGCCGACGAGGAGCTGTTCGCTGGCGAAGCCGCGCTGCTTGGCGGCGACCACCCAATCAATCGCCCGTCTCTCCTCCGCCGTACCACGCGCTCGCCGAAGCTCATCGATAGCTGCGTCGAGGTCTCGGTCTTCGCCACACGCAAGCCGCTCGAGCGCGGAACGGGGTGGCGCGGGCTCGGCAACACGAGCCGCGCCTTGAATAGAGTCGTCGGACCGAGACTCGGGCAGGTTTTCGTCCTCGGAGCGGGGTCCTCCGAAAAAGCGTCTCCAAAAACTCACGGCACCTTCACGCGAACGGGGCCCGCGGGCAACTCGCGAAGCTCGTCCCCACGACACAGTTGCGCGCGGTCGTCGACCCGCAGCTGTCCAAGCACGAGGCCGCGGCCCGCCGAGTCGACCACTTCCAACCACTCGTCGTCCGCCGGCGCGAACCTCCACCCGGCGACCTCGAAGGGTCCGAAGGGCGCGTGCACACGCCGCCCCGCGACCAGGATGTCGAGTCCACCCTCGGGGTGAGGCTCCAAAGACACTGGGACCTCGCCGCCGAGCTTCACCTCGACGCCTTCGCCGACCTGGACCGGCACGTCCAGTCTCGCACCACCGAGCGTGGTCCCGTTGCTCGACCCCAAATCGAGAAGCTCGTAGCCGCCGTTGGCACGACGCACCCGCAAGTGGGCGCGACTCACGGCCGGCGACGCTACGGTGACGGTGGCGTCGGATCGCCCTAGGGTGACTTCGTCGCCGAACGCGAACTCGCGCTCATCACCGTCGACGAGCAGCGTCGCCGAAGATCCGACGACCCGCGTCGAAGTCACGGTCCTCGCGATCGCGACGAGCGCCTCTTCGGTGGAGTCCGCACACAGAGAGACCGCCTGGCGCCGCTTCCCCGCCAGGACGAGATCCCCGACGCGCTGGGCGAGCTGCTCTCGCTGGAGTGCCGCCCGCGCCTGGTTTTGCTCTCGGTCCAACACCTCCTCGAGGCGCGCGATGGCCCCTGCCGCCACGAGAGATCGCGTCTGCGCTTCCACGTCACCCGCCAGCGAATACGCTTCAGCGGCGAGAGCGGGTTCGTTCGCCGACTCGAGCGCCTTGCCGATCTCGATGAGCTCGCTCGGGGTCAATCGGAGCTCCCGCGCTTTGCCCAAGTCGAGCGCGAGGCGGGACCGACGAACCCGGAGCTGGCGCGTGCGCTCTCGAGCTTCGTCACCCGCTACGCGTGCGGACGCCGTCGCCGCCTGCGTCATGAGTCTCAAGCGATCGCGAGAGTCGCCAGCGATTTCGGCTCGCAAGACGAAGACCCGCGCCGCCTCTTCGTACGCGCTGCCTTCGACGTACAGCGCCGTCGCCGCTTCCAAGTTTCCGAGCGCCTCTTCACGGCGAGCGCGATCCACCGGCCCGTGGCTTAGCTTGCCGCGGACGAAGCCGAGAGCGCGTGAGAAAACACCCATCGCCGATGGGTAGCAATCAAGGCGCAACCACGCGAGCGGTCAAGTGGGCCCTTGGCCGGCCCGTTCGTGGGGCTCGACCCTGGACCCCGGGGCGGGCTAGACTCGCGCGTTCTCACCAAAGAACCCCTAGGAACGCATGGCCACCACGAACCGACTCGGCGAACTTCTCGTACGCGAGAAACTGATCAGTTTGCAACAGCTGCGACAGGCCCAGGGGGAACAGCAGAAGTCCGGTCAAAACCTCAGCTACACACTCGCGAAGCTCGGATACATCTCCGACAACGAGATCACCAATTTTCTAAGCACGCAGTATCGCCTACCCGCGATCAACCTCGACGAGTACGAGATCGACGCCGAGGTCATCAAGCTGGTCGGGCAAGACGTCTGCGAGCGCCACAAGATCATCCCGGTGTCCCGTTCAGGCTCGTCGCTCATCGTTGCGATGGCCGATCCGACGAACCTCAACGCCATCGACGACATCAAGTTTCTCACGGGTTACAACGTCGAGCCGGTCGTTGCGAGTGAAACGGCGATCCACGCCGCCGTCGAGCGCTACTACAACGTGGGTCCGTCCTACGAGGAGGTCATGGCGGACCTCGACCTCGGCGACGAGGACCTCGAGTTCGGCGACGACGAGGAGGATGTCAACGTCCTCGAGCTCGAGAAAGCGAGCGAGGACGCCCCGGTCGTCAAGCTGGTGAACGTGGTGCTGCTCAACGCAATTCGAAAAGGCGCCAGCGACATCCACATCGAGCCCTACGAGCGGAAGCTCCGCGTCCGCTACCGCGTCGACGGCGTGCTCCACCAGGAAATGACGCCCCCCCTCAAGCTCAAGAACGCTCTGACGAGCCGTCTCAAGATCATGAGCCAGCTCGACATCGCCGAGCGACGACTGCCGCAAGACGGTCGCATCAAGCTCAAGCTGGGCAAGGGCCGCGAGATGGACTTCCGCGTCAGCGTCCTGCCCACGATGTGGGGCGAGAAGGTCGTCATGCGCCTTCTCGACAAGTCGAACCTCCAACTCGACATGACGAAGCTCGGCTTCGAGCAGGAGCCGCTCGACGACTTCAAGTGGGCGATCGAGCAGCCCTGGGGGATGGTCTTGGTCACCGGTCCCACGGGATCCGGAAAGACGACGACGCTTTATTCCGCCCTGAGCGACCTCAATCAGCCTGGGGTGAACATCAGCACCGCCGAGGACCCCGTCGAGTACAACCTGCACGGCATCAACCAGGTCCAGATGCACGACGAAATCGGGCTCAACTTTGCGATGGGGCTGCGTGCCTTCCTTCGCCAAGACCCGGACATCATCATGGTCGGCGAGATTCGCGACTTCGAGACGGCGGAAATCGCCGTCAAAGCGGCTCTCACGGGCCACTTGGTGCTCTCGACACTGCATACGAACGACGCCCCCGCCACGATTTCCCGTCTGTTGAACATGGGTGTCGAGCCGTTCTTGATCACAGCGAGCGTCAATCTCGTGCTCGCCCAACGCCTCGCGCGGCGTGTCTGTAGCGACTGCAAGGAGCAGTACAACATCGACGAGCAGATCCTAATCGACCTCGGAGTCAGTCAGGAAAGGGCCGACGCCGGCACGACGATGAAGGGCCGCGGCTGCGGCACCTGCAACAGCACGGGATACAAGGGACGCGTCGCGCTCTACGAGGTCATGAAGTTCTCGGAAGACCTCAAGGAGATGGTCCTCCAAGGCGCGTCCACCGCCGAGCTCAAGATGGCCGCCATCAAGAGCGGAATGGTCACCCTCCGCATGGCCGGCATCGGAAAGGTGCTCGAAGGCGTCACGACGCCGGAAGAGATCCTCCGCGTCACCATGGCTGACTAGCTTCAGAGAGCCCGGCGAACCCGCTCGGCTCCAGACTTCGTCACGCACCCCCTCGAAAGCACGAACATGGCGCAACAAGAAGGTCTCAAGGTCAACCTCCACCAGTTGCTGCGCGCCATGATCGAGAAGGGCGCGAGCGACATGCACGTCACCACGGGCTCGCCCCCGCTCTTGCGGATCGACGGCGCCATCGTGCCTCTGAAGCTGACGCCTCTCTCACCGGTCGAGACCAAACAGCTCTGCTACTCCGTGCTGACGGAAGAGCAGAAAATTCAGTTCGAGAAAAGCAAAGAGCTCGACCTGTCTTTCGGCGTCAAGAGCCTGTCTCGTTTCCGCGCCAACATCTTCATGCAACGCGGAGCGGTGTCCGGCGCCTTCCGTTCGATCCCGTTCAAGATTCTGAGCTTCGAGGAGCTCGGCCTCCCACAAGTCGTTCAGGACCTGTCGATGCGGCCTCGCGGTCTGATGCTGGTTACGGGTCCTACCGGCGCGGGCAAGAGCACGACGCTCGCTTCGATCATCGACAAGATCAACACCGAGACTCGTCAGCACATCATGACGATCGAGGATCCGATCGAGTATCTTCATCCTCACAAGCGCTGCATCGTCAACCAGCGTGAGATCGGTAGCGACACTTCGACGTTCAAAGACGCGCTCAAGTACGTGTTGCGCCAAGATCCGGATGTCGTGCTGATCGGCGAGATGCGCGACCTCGACACGATCGAGGCGGCGCTGACCATCGCCGAAACCGGTCACTTG
The DNA here is from genome assembly GCA_029261965.1 of Polyangiaceae bacterium. Classification (GTDB taxonomy): domain Bacteria; phylum Myxococcota_A; class Polyangia; order Polyangiales; family Polyangiaceae; genus JAJDAH01. The sequence goes on along the minus strand of JAJDAH010000277.1, from coordinate 2,089 downwards.
GTCTTCGCCACCTTGCACACCAACTCGGCGGTGCAATCGATCAATCGCGTGATCGACGTTTTTCCTCCGCATCAGCAGTCACAGGTCCGCGCGCAGCTCTCGTTCGTGCTCGAGGGTGTGATGAGCCAGCTCTTGCTGCCACGCGCTGGGGGCCCGGGCCGAGTGCTCGCCCAGGAGATCCTCGTCCCCAACGCCGCCGTTCGAAACCTGATCCGCGAGGACAAGGTCCACCAGATTTATTCGCAGATGCAGATAGGTCAGTCGAAGCACGGGATGCAGACGCTGAACCAGTCGTTGTTCTCGTTGTACTCGCGACGCCTCATCACCCTCGAAGAAGCGATGGGCCGCTCGACCGAACCGGACGAGCTGCGGACGATGATCGAGGGAAAGACGGGCGAAGCCGTGCCCACCGGCACCGAATCGCGCGCGCAGTGACAGGCTTTTTCACTGATCCAGGGGACTAGCGGCCGAGGCTGGTCCTGGGTTAGGACGCGAGCGTGAAAAAGCTCATCACACGCTCACTCGGCACGGTCCTCGCCCTCGGGGTATTTGCCGCACCCACTACCGCCGGAGCTCAGGTCACGGCACCTCCTCCGCCTCCTCCGCTCGAGCCTTGGTACGACGCTTTCGACTTCCGAGCGTTTGTCGATGCGTACGCCAGCGTGAACTACAACTTTCCGAAGCCGCAGCGTGGCACCAACGGTCCGACGCGCGCCTTCGATACCGACAACGGCTTCGCTCTGTCGTGGGCGGGGTTCGACGCCTCTTACGAGGCTGATCCGGTCGGCGGGACTGTGAACCTGAGGTTCGGTCCGACCGCCGAGGTCGTCGCGGGACCCGACGCGGACACCACCGGCTTGCAATACGTGAAGCAGGCGTATGCCACGTGGAAACCCGGTGGCCCCGAGAGCCGCTGGACGCTGGATTTCGGAAAAATGGACACCATCGTCGGGGGTGAGCTGGCCGAAAGCCAGGACAACTTCAACTACACCCGTGGACTCATCTTCAATCTGGCCCAACCATTTTTCCACACGGGATTCCGAGCCGGCGTCGAAGTGCTCCCGGAGCTCTCGATCACCGCGCTCGCCGTCAATGGTTGGGGAAACACGATCGACAACAATCAAGGCAAGACCTTCGGGCTCCAACTCGGCGTGACACCGAGCGACATGCTCGGATTTTCCGTGGGATGGATCGGCGGTCCAGAGCAAGACGATTTCCTGAGCATCGAGTGCGACCCCGGCGAGGCGTTCGACCCGGCGGCAGCCGGTTGCGCGCCAGCACCCGGTGCTCCGGGCGGCACCGAAACCGTCGACCGCGGCGGGGCGAACGACCCCTCCGCGTGGCGGCACCTCGTCGACGTCGTCGTCACCGTGGATGCCACCGAACGACTCGCCTTTGCATTCAACGGGGACCTGGGAATCGAAGGAACTCGAACTGACGACGCTACTGGGCTACCTGTCGAGGACACCACGACGTGGTGGGGTTTCATGGTCGCGGCGCGATATCAGCTGACGGAGCACTTCGCGCTCGCCGGCCGGTACGAATACCTCGACGACAAGGACGGCTTTGCTGTCGGCGTGGACGGCCTCGTGCTCGGCAGCGCAGCGCTGACCCTCGAAGCTACACCTACGGACAACCTGGTCTTGCGCCTGGAGACCCGCGGTGACTTCGCGCTCGAGTCCACCGAGGACGGCGGCAAGGACATCTTCCAGAAGAACGAACGTGACTTCGAATCGAGCCTCGACACGACGACGCTCGGCGTCGTCGTGACGACCAACTGACGCTTGCTCGAGCTACGACAGCCGAGACCGGTCAAAGATCGGCGAGGGCCTTTTTGACGTCGGGGTGCTTGCCCGCAGCTTTCATCATCGTTCGTACGTAGGGTTTCGCGCGTTTGTCGCCGGCGGCCGCCAGCGCACGCGCGGCGAGGATTCGATAGATCATTGGCGCGGCGTCCGGTGGCGGTTCGAGCTGCGCGGCTTTGAGGTTGGCTTCCGCCAGCTTGCCCCCCGAAGCGTCGACGATGACTCTCAACCACTTCGTCATGGGGCCGAGCACGGACGAGAACTTCGCAACGACGTCTCGCGCG
>JAJDAH010000276.1 GCA_029261965.1 Polyangiaceae bacterium | reverse complement strand
ATCGTCGCGTGGTAGGCGTGCATCCACTGCATCCAGTCCTCTACGGCCCCCGCCGACACCGCTCGCTCCAACGCCTCCGCACGTCTCTCGATTTCGGCGAAAGGCAAAAGGTCGAGCTCCCGGAGCGAACCCGGAAACTCGCTCGATAGCGACCGAAGCGGACCGCGCACCTGGTCCTGGGAGCTCGAGTGTTGGCTGCGCCGCAACTCGCCTAGAGTGCGATACTTCCGGGCCAGGGCGACCAGATCCGAGCGGTGCAGCATGAGCGGTTCTCCGTGAGCTTTGCCACTCATAGCAGGTTGGCGGACCGCACGCCGCTCAGGCTGGTGCGACGAGCACGTCGGTCTCACCCTCGCTCCGAGCGATCACGACGGCGGCGGTCGCGTCACTCAGAACGTTGACGCTCGTCCTGCACATGTCCAGCACGCGGTCGACGGCCAGAATCAGGCCGATGGCTTCGACGGGGAGGCCGATGGTGGTGAGGATCAGCGTGATCGCGACCAAGCTCGCAGCAGGGATCCCCGCCACGCCGATCGACGTCAGCAGGGCCACGGCGACGATCATGAACATTTCGGTGAAACCCAGCGTCAACCCGTAGGCCTGCGCGATGAACATGGCTGCCACACACTCGTAGAGCGCCGTTCCGTCCATGTTGACGGTCGCGCCCAGCGGCAACGTGAAGCTGGTCACGCGCTTCGACACACCCACGTCGTTCTCGACTCGATCCATCGTCAGCGGCAACGTCGCCGAAGACGACGCCGTCGAAAAAGCCATCAGCAGTGCCGGCGCCATGGCGCGATAGTGGCGAATCGGGTTCACCCGCGCGACGAAAACGAGAGCGATTGGAATCGCCACGAATGCGTGAAACGCCAACGCACCGAGCACGGTGAAGAAGAAGCTCAAGAGCGGAACGAACGCGGCGAGCCCAGTCGACAGCACCACCTTGGCGACCAGCCCGAAGACGCCGAGCGGCGCGAACTTGAGCACGAAATCCGTGATCTTGAGCATCACGTCCTGCACGCCCACCCAAAAATTCAGCAAGACTTTCGACTGCTCTTCGCCGATCCGCGTCATGAAATAGCCGAACAGGAGCGCAAAAAAGATCAGCCCAAGCATCTCCCCGGCGGCAGCGTCCGACACGATGTTTGCGGGGACGAGGCGCAAGAACACCTCGACCACGTCTTTGCCGCTGCGTCCCTCGACTTTCTTGGCGACGTCGCCGGTATCCTCGCTCAGGCCAATGGCCTCTTTCGCCGGCTGCCCGTCCACGATGCCTGGCGCCACGAGGGTGACAGCCGCCAAGCCAATCAGGATCGCGACCAGCGAGCTCAACATGTAGTACGCGCCGGTTTTTACCCCGAGCCTCCCGAGGCCCTGGGTGCCACCGACGGCGCCAATGCTGGCGATGATCGACGCCATGATCAGCGGTACGATCACCATCTTCAGGCCGCGGAGAAACAACGCTCCGACGAACGAGCACACCTCGAACAGCGAGACACCCAAGAGCGACGTGTCCTTGTCGGCGACGAGTCCCACGCCGATCGCCAACGCGAGGGCAATCAGAATTTGCCAGTGAAGCTTGATGCGAGGCACGCGGTCGGAGCCTATCAGGTCGAGAAAAAGGCGGCGGCGCTGTCGAAAATCCAGGCAGTGGACACGCGGGACCGAATCGCAAACGAAACGACACCGCAAGGTTCTTGCATTTCTGCGCCAGGTGGCATGCTCTCGGCGGTCCATGCTCTTGGACGCGGGCCTGCTCCTACTCGGGGGCCTCATGCTCTACTTCGGTGCGGAATGGCTGGTTCGCGGCGCCGCTGGACTCGCTCGCGCACTCGGCGTCGCGCCGCTGGTCATCGGACTGACCGTCGTTTCCTACGGCACATCCGCACCCGAACTCGCGGTCAACATCATCGCTTCCACGAGCGGGAGCAGCGAACTCGCCCTCGGCAACGTCGTCGGATCCAACATCGCCAACATCGGGCTCATCCTAGGGCTCACCGCGCTGATCGCTCCTCCTAGCGTGGACGGCTCGCTCATCCGACGCGAGCTGCCGTTGCTCGTCTTGGCGACGATGGCGCTTCCGCTGGTGCTCCTCGACAGCGTGGTCGGGCGCATCGATGCAGCCATCTTCGCCGCCGGGGCGCTGCTCTTCACCTACGCGGCGTTCAAGTGGGCGGGACGCGATCCGAATACGGCCGACGAAATGCCCGAGGAGGTGCCGGAAACGAGGAGCCGGTTGCTCTTGTCCGGCCTGTTGATTGTCGGTCTCGTGGCCTTGGTGGGCGGCGGCAAACTGTTCGTCACCGGCGCGGTGCAGATCGCGCTCGTCCTGGGCATGAGCGAACGACTCGTGGGGCTGACGATCGTCGCCATCGGCACGTCGCTACCCGAGCTAGCTGCCTCCCTCGTCGCCGCGCTCCGTGGGCACTCCGAGCTAGCCGTCGGCAACGTGGTCGGCTCGAACATTTTCAACATCCTGCTCATTCTCGGCGTCACCGGGCTCATTCATCCGATCGCCGGCTCGATCGATGCGATGAAGTTCGACTTGAGCGTGCTCGTCGCAGTGACCCTCGTCTGCGTCCTGTTCATGCGACGGAGACGAGTGATCACACGGCCGGAAGGCGTGGTGCTGCTCGCGTGTTACTTCGGCTTCATCGCCGCCGCCGTCATGCTTCGCTGACTCAGCCGGTGCAGTCCTGCTGGTCGACCAACAGGTCCGTCGGCTCGCAGCGGTTCATCGCGCAGCTGAGGGATTCGCACAGGAGATCGTCGTCGCACGCTTCGCCACCCCGAAGACCGGGCGCGCAAACCGCCGCGCCCGAGTCGCAAAAGAAGCCGAGACCGCATTCGAGATTGAACGGATCGAGAGTGTCGCAGGGCTGCCCCGACGGCGTCTTGGGTTGGCAGGTTCCGGAAGTCGCGCCACCGGCAAAGTCGATGTCGCAAAACAGCCCCTCGTCGCAGAGCCCGCCGAAGTCGTCGAACGAGCACGGCTCGCCCTGAGAAAGCAAAGTGACGCTCTCGCAGGTGTTCGTGTCTTCGTCGCACCCGATGAACTCGTCCGGATCCTCGGGGAGGGCGCAATCTTCGTCCTGATCGCACGCCCCCCCTACGCCGACGGTGCCGAAGAACACCGAATCGCACTGCTGCACCCGGCGAACGATCCGCGGGAAGTCTGCTAAACCGAGGGCGCACGAGCCAGAAAAGACCTCGCTCAGCGAGTCGACGCACTCGAGAACCGCAGCGGCATCGAACATCCAGACGCCATTTTTCACCCGCTCGACCGCTTGCTCGCAGTCCGCCCGCTGAGTCGCCTCGCACGCTGCACGGTCGAAGCCGAACCTCCCTTGCATGCAGCAGGGCTCGAACGCGGCGCAGAGCGCGGGCGTCGTGACGTCGCACACGTTTTCGAGAGTCACCGCCATCGGGCCGCCGCCCGCCGATCCGCTCGACCCGCCAGACGCCGAAGATCCCCCCGATCCCAAGGTCCCGCCCCCGGAGCCGCCGGTCGAAGCGGCGTCGGCGGTGCCGGCGTCATTCGAGAAGATCCCATCGCTCGAGGTGCCGCCACACCCCGAGAACGCCGCGGCGCTCAGGCCGCCGAGGGTGACGAGGAGTGCGATTCTGGCTGTGCTCATGACGGCGCCCCCATCCATCAATCGTGCCAACTCGCTCCACTCGTGTTCACGGACAATCCTTGGGCTGTTTCAACACCCTGCACCCGCACCCCAGCGACGCGTGACCGGCGGTTCACGCGCCCAGCGTCAGCCGGTGGGTAGGGCGGAATCGCCGTCGACTCCGACTCCAGCTCGTCGACCCAACTCGGGAAGCGGTGAGCTCAGCCGCCGAAACCCGGAATCGGCAGCACTGCCCCTCCGGTGAAGCGCCAGGTGTTCGCCGTCTGCTGAATCACCGGCACCCGCAACAACGGCGGGGGGTGAGTTCTCTCGAAACCGAACAAGATGTCCGCTGGGCTCATCTGGTCCATCCCCGAAAAAAACTGCATGGTCAGAAGCCCACCGCCCTCCGTCCATCGGTAGTCCGGCCGACGCGATCCGGCCGTGAGCAGATTGTTCGTGCCGGCGATGTCAGCGGCGAGCTCGTTGGGCTGGTTGAACAGCGGCAGCACGCCTGAAAGCGCCCGACCGAGCTCGCCTGGGTCGAGCGCACCGACTCCCCCCGCCGCAGTGCAAGGCAGGTGTCCCAAGTAATGGTGGCCGAGCTCGTGGCCGAGCACGAAGGCGATCTGCTCATCGAGCAACTGGTGTTGACGTCGGATCTTGCGAGCGTCGTTGTCTTGTTGCGGATGAAAGAATCCCTGCGGTGGCCGGACGATCGGCGCGCCGGCGCGCTGATTTCTGGCGATGAGCTGAATGTACTCCGCGGTCTTGTTGGTACGAAAGATTTCGTCGGTGGCCTTCGCGCGGGCCAACTGGGCTTCGATGTCCAGAAGCCCGTCGCTGATGGCCATCAGCGCGCGGCCGCGCGAGCA
>JAJDAH010000275.1 GCA_029261965.1 Polyangiaceae bacterium | reverse complement strand
GCCAGCGCCGATCCCCCGATATCTGCGGCAACCTCCGCGGCGCCTCGAGCGTCGCGATCGGCGACTACGACGGCCCGCGCTCCTTCGGCGGCGAACTTTCGACACAGGCCGCGGCCAATGCCACTCGCTCCACCGGTAACCACCGCGACCTTGTTGGCGATCTTCATGCCCCATCCTACCGCTGGTTGCGAGAGATCGCAGAGCGTGGCCCGATTGCCCCTTGGCCCGCCGGACCGCAGGTGGGAAGCTCCACGGAGCAAAGCCATGATGAAAGGCGCCGTCCCCCACATCACAGACGCGATCGGAAACACACCGATCGTGAAGCTCCACCGCGTCACCGAAGGGCTCGCCGCCGACATCTACGTCAAGTGCGAGTTCTTGAACCCCGGCGGAAGCCACAAGGATCGTGTCGCCGGCAACATGATTCGACGCGCGGAGGAAGCAGGGCTCTCGCCCGGTGGAACTATCATCGAGGCGACGAGCGGCAACACCGGGTTCTCGTTGGCTCTTCAAGCTGCGGTGCGCGGCTACAAGTGCGTGTTCGTGATGCCGGACAAGATGAGCCAAGAGAAGGTCGACTCACTCCGTGCTCTTGGAGCGCGCGTCGTGGTGACCCCGACGGCGGTGGAGCCCGAAGATCCACGCAGCTACTACTCGGTTGCCAAACGTCTCACCGAAGAGATCCCGAACAATTTCTACGCAAACCAGTACCACAACCCCTCGAACCCAGAGGCCCACGTTCTCTCCACTGGACCAGAGATCTGGGAGCAATGCGGCGAAGACCTGGACGTGTTCGTCGCCGGCATGGGCACAGGTGGGACGATCAGCGGCTGCGGCCAGGTCCTGAAGGAAAAGAAGCCGGGCATCAAGCTCGTCGGCGTCGACCCCGTCGGGTCGCTCTATTACGACTTCGTCAAGACCGGTCGAATGACCAAGGCGTTCGCCTACAAGGTCGAAGGCATCGGCGAAGATTTCTTGCCAAGCACGATGAATCTCGACGTACTCGACGACGTCGTTCGGGTAGACGACAAGGAGTGTTTTCTCATGACGCGCGAGCTAGTGCGTCTCGAAGGACTGTACGTCGGCGGATCGAGCGGCGCGACGGTAGCGGGAGCAATCAAGTACGCCAAAGCTTCGGGCAAAAAGGAGAACATCCTCGTCTTGGCAGCCGATGGCGCGCAGAAGTACCTCTCGAAAATCTTCAACGACAACTGGATGCGCGCCAACGGATTCCTCGCAGACGTGCCTGGCCTCGGTACCGTGCGCGACATGCTGCGCGGCAAGTCGAGCAACGTCGTCAAGGCCTCCCCGGACATGTCCGTCAACGAGGTCGCCGGCACGCTCAAATCCCTCGGCATCAGCCAACTCCCGGTCCTCGACGGTACGCAGCTAATGGGCATCGTTCACGAGGTCGACTTGCTCCGGCACTTGGTCTCTGGGGAAGGAACCGCGGATAGCCCGATCCGCGATTTGATCGAGAGCGACTACGCAACAGTTTCGCCGGACACGAAGATCGAGCTCCTCCAAGGAGTCCTCAATGACGCCAAAGTCGCTCTCGTGCTCGAAGACAACCTGCTCACGGGCCTCGTCACCAAGATCGACCTCATCAGCTACCTCGCCGACAGGGCAATGCACCCCGCCTCCGTAGCGCCAATTCCCGCGCCCGAGTGACGGCCCGCTCCCGGGGGCTCGCGATTCAACGGAACCCACGGCGAGCGGCTGTGGTAAAAACGCCTAGAATGAGCGAGGTCGCCTTTCCCGAGCCTCGGCCCGACGACGGAGAAGACGTCGGCTGGGCGCTGGAAACTGCGAGCGCGCTTTGGGCGCGGGGGGACGCCAGAGAGGCAATCCGCTGGATTCGGAGGGCGGCAGAAACCGCTGGTGACAAAGGCAACGATTCGCGTGCGGTCGACCTTGCTCGGGCCGCGGCGGATCTCGCGACCGAACTCAAGATCCCTCCGTCGATGCCACCGCCTCCGATGGAGTCGACCAGCGCGAGCGTCGTGGCCACGATGCCGGGTGGCGGCGAGCCATCTGCACCGAAAAAAAAAGGGCCTCGGCGGCGCGGCAGCCTGACCCGCACCGCGGTCAGCCACAACCCGGACTTCGAGGGCCGAGACAGGCGTCCGGCACCGGAAGTCGGAGTCGAAGCTCAGAACCCGCCGCCCAGCTTCGAAGCGCCCAGCGTCACCGATCCTAACCCGACGATCCGAGAGGACATCGACGAGCCCACGGTGCGAACGGATTTTCCCGAGGCACTCAAGGCCCGCCTGGACCCAAAATCGTCGACCAATGTGCGAACTCGCCAGGCCTTGCGAGTCTCGGTCATTCCGTCGCTCGAAGATCGGGCGCTATTGACCGTCCGTGTGCTCGGCGAGGACGAGGTCCCGCCGGACGGCGCCCACGAAGCGATGCTCGTCGCCGTCGAGGCCGGGGCGCACCTGCTGGCGCGAAAGCGCTAAATCCAATCAGCCGCCGAAGTTCTGCGTCCACATGTGGCGGTACTGATCGGTCGGCGAGAAGAAGTACCCGATACCGATGAAGCGGTAGCCACCGTTCAGGATGTTCTTGCAGTGACCGGGGCTATTCATCCAGCCATCGACGACCGATTGCGGCGTCGGTTGGCCGGCAGCGATATTCTCGCCCATCGTTTGACCCTGGAAACCTGCCGCCTGCATCCGTTGAAACGGATTCGTGCCGGTATTCGGATTGTTGTGGTCGAAGAAGCCCTGGTTCGCCATGTCGGCGGAGTGACCACGGGCGGATTGACGAAGCTGAGCTTGCATCTCTAGCGGACCGGAGGGACCGAACTGCTGCCCTCCGCAGTTACCGCCCTGGGCTCGACGCTGATTGGTGAGTGTCAGCACCTCACACTCGAACGATTGCCACTGTCCATCCCACGCGCTGCCGTCATTGCCTCCGCAGCCCGCGCTCACGGGAGGCTGGGCGGGAGGTGGAGGCTGGCCGGGTGGAGGCGTCGAGGGTGGGGGCGGCTCCGGCGTTCGGCATTGGAATTCGCAGAGCGCCGCGTCGCCGCTGCTGCAGAAGCAGACGTCGAAGCATCCTTGGGCTTGCGAGCATTCCTGAGGACCGGCGACGGCACCTTCGCATTGCGCCACACACTGCTCGAGCTGTGCGCCGGCGCACAGGCATTGAGAAATGCAGGTCTGGCACGTGCCGCAACTCGGCGCGATGCAACCTTGAGCGACGCCACCTGTAGGACCGAAATCGAAGCGTTCGGCACCGTCGTCAGCGCTGCCACAAGCAGCGACGCCGAGACCGACCGAGAACGCGATTGGAACGAGCTTGCTGAAGTTCATCATGGCCCTCCGCAGAACCGATGTCAGGAATGCTAGGCCTTGGTCCCACCCATCCCCACATCGAAGCGACAGGCGCGTTTCGCATTCCCGGGGGGGCGAAAAATTGCGATCCCAACGCGGATCGGCCGGGCAGTCCTGACGAAAAATTCCAGGGACATGGCAGCCAAACGGAGCCCTGGGCCGCACGCTGATCGCGGATCAGGCCCAGAAAAGGCGGTGTTCTGACGCGGACCTGGTGGATTTTCCTGCCAAGGAATGCCGTTGTACGCTCCGACCCCATGCCGTTCGAGGTGAAATGCGACAAGTGCGACGCGAAGTTCGCCCTGACGGAGGACCTGTACACCCGCAAGGTGAAGGGGCGCGTCGTCACCATCAAATGCAAGTCATGCAGGGCCGGCATCCAGGTAGACGGCACGGTGATGGCGGACGACTCGCCACCAGGGCAAACCCCGACAGTGCCGCTCGCCGGCCCGGGCATGCTCAAGTCCAGCGGAAACGAGCTCGAGCCAACCCCGACAGTCCCACTCTCGCTCGGGGGCGGCAGTGACGACCAAGCCGACGACCTTTGGCTGATTAGCTTCGGCGACGATGACGACCGCGAGATGAGCAGCGGCCAAATCGCCGACGCACTCCTGAAAGGCACCATCGACGAAGAGACGATCGTCTGGCGCGATGGCATGGATGATTGGCTCCCGCTCAGCGCGGTTGCCGAGCTCCGCCTCGCGGTCAGCCAGGCCCAGCGCGCTCAAGCCACCGGCGGTTTCCTCGGAACGGGAATGAGCCTCGGCAAGAAAGCTGATTCGCCACCCGACAGCGAGGAAGAGGCACCGATCAGCATCGAGCCTGAGTCTCTCAATCCCGATAGCGTCGAGGAGATCACGAGTAGCGGAGCCGTGGCATTGGCGCCGGGCACGATGGGCAAGTCTCCGGATCCGCCTCGCCCACCGCCGGCGCGCAACGTGCCGGGTGGCACGAAGGTCGGACTGCCTGTCCCGCCCGAGATCAAAAAGTCCGAGGGGAAGAGGGAGTTTCCGAAGCCGCCGGCGATGAAGAAGGCGGAACCGAAAAAGGCAGAGCTTCCGAAGCCGCCTGCGCCGGGCAAGGGCGCCAAGAAACCGGAGCCAGCAAAACCTGCGCCGCCACCGCGCAAGATGCCGGAGCCTCCGAAACCGCCTTCGCCAACCGCTAGCGCGAGCGACGCCAACAACGACGAGTCGCCCAAGCCCGCGCTACCGAAGCCGCCGCCGCTCAAGAAACGCGGCGACGACGCGGGCCCAAAACCACCGAAACCGCCCGCCCTCAAGTCCCTCGCCGGCACCAAGACCGAGGACTCCGAGCGCGTCGGCGAAGACGTGCTCGGCCTCGCCACTTCAACGGGCGAGAGCGTCACTGCAGCCCGAGGCCAAGGAGTCGATCTGGCGGAACTCGGAAACGAGGCGCCGCCCGAACCTGTCGACGACGGTCCGGAGGAAACGAAAAAGGAAGAGGAGAGCAAGGAGGCAGCCCCAGAAAAACGGCCAGCGATGGTCGCCACAGCCGCCGAGGCCGACGCTCCGGTGGCGGTCGAACCCGCCGAAGAAAAGAAGAAGGGGCCTTCGGCAGTTCTGCTCATCGGGATCGCCGCAGCAGTGGCGTTTGGCGTGTACTGGTTCGGCATGCGAACGACCGATGGCCCGGTCGCCGTGAATACGCCGGCCGAGACTTCCGAAGTGCCACCGGAGAATCCGAGCTCGCCCACGGAGGAGCCAACCGCCGAGCCGACGACGGAACCCAGCGAGGAGCCAACGGAGGAGCCGAGCGAAGAACCCTCGGAACCAGCCTCGCCGAGCGAGCCGTCGAGATTGCTTGGGACGTCGGGCGGTTCCACTCCGCCGAGCACCGGCGACCCGGTGGCACCGGCCGTCCCCGACAAGCCGGAAAAACCCGAAGCCCCGGAAAAGCCCGCCCCTGAACCGGACAAACCGTCGAAGCCCGAACCGTCGGCGCCGGCGCCGGGCTCGGACCCTCCCAAAACGCCCGACAAACCCAAAGGCGGTGAGAATCCGTTCGACAAGGGTGCTGCAGCCGCCGCTCTCGGGAGCGCAGCGGCGCAGGCGTCAGGCTGTCGCAAGGCCAGCGACCCGAGTGGACGCGCTCGAGTCACCGTCACCTTCGCGCCGTCAGGCCGCGTGACCAATGCAGTCGTCAGCGGACCCCCATTCGCCGGCACGCCGACCGGCGGTTGCATAGCCGCGACCATGCGTCGCGCCCGGATCCCTCCGTTCAGCGGCGGTGCCAAGACGGTTGGAAAAACCGTCGTGATCAACTGAATCGCCGCTGCACCCGGTTCTGGTAGTAGCGTTCGTGTAACATCGCACCATGGAGGATCGTGCGATCCTGGTGCTCTGCACCGCCCCGGACGAAACTGTCGGCGCCGAGCTCGCCCGCGGTCTCGTCGAGGCGCGACTCGCGGCGTGCGTCAATCTCATCCCCGGTGTCCGTTCGTTCTACACCTGGCAAGGCAAGCTCGAGGATGACAACGAAGTGCAGCTGTTCGTCAAGACGCGAGAGAGCCGATTCGACGCGGTGAACGACTGGCTCCAGAACGCGCACCCCTACGACGTGCCGGAGGTCCTGGCGCTTCCGATCACGGCCGGCGCCGGCAGCTATTTGAAATGGTTGCGCGAGCAAACCACGGAGTAGTCGATGGAAACCAACGCGATTCGAGTCTACGAGGGCTTCGGCCAGAGCATCTGGTACGACAACATCCGTCGCGGCCTGTTGCGGTCCGGGGAGCTCGCTCGACTCGTCCGGGAGGGCGTGCGCGGAGTCACCAGCAACCCGACGATCTTCGAGAAAGCGATCAGCGGGTCGACCGACTACGACGAAGCCCTACGGAGACTCGTCGCCGAAGCAGCAAGCGTCGAGCAAGTGTACTTCGACCTCGTGGTGCAGGACATCCGAGAAGGTGCAGACGTGCTCCGGTCGACCTACGAGAGCTCCGAGGGGGGAGACGGCTACATCTCCGTCGAGGTCAGCCCCAAGCTCGCCCGCGACCCCAAGGGTACGGTTTCCGAAGCGCTCAAGCTCCACAAGTCGATCGGACGCGACAACTTGATGATCAAGGTCCCCGCGACGTCGGAAGGAAGCGCTGCCATCACCGAGCTCATCGGCCAGGCGATCAGCGTCAACGTCACGCTGATCTTCGGCATCGCTCAGTATGAAAAAGTGGCCGAAGCATACATCGCCGGACTCGAACGACTCGACGAAGCGGGTGAGCCCCTCGACGGCGTCAGCTCGGTCGCAAGCTTTTTCGTAAGTCGCGTCGACAGCGCCGTCGACCGCGCCCTCGAGGAGAAAGGCGGACCCGATGCGCAGAAGCTGCTCGGGCAGATTGCGATCGCAAACGCCAAGGCTGCTTATCAAAAATACGAAGAAATCTTCGGTGGAGAGCGTTTCGCCAAGCTCCGGGATCACGGCGCACGGCCTCAGAGGCTGCTTTGGGCGTCGACGAGCACGAAGAATCCGAACTACAAGGACACGCTCTATGTCGATGCGCTCATCGGCAAGGAAACCGTCAACACCACGCCCCCCGGAACGCTGGTGGCATTCCAGGACCACGGGGAGCTGGCCCCGGCACTCGAGCAGGGCCATCCGAAGTCGAATCAACAGCTCGACGCCCTTGGAGCCCTCGGGATCGACTTGGACTCGATTTGCAGCGAGTTGCTCGAGCAAGGACTGAAGTCGTTCGCCGATTCGATGGAGCGGCTGCTCGGAGTCATCGAGGCGCGCCGCGAAGCGCTGCTCGAACAGACCTCCGAGCGGCAGCGGATCTCGCTCGGGGCGTCGGCCGCACCGGTGCTCGACACGTTGAAGTCACTCGGAAAAAAAGAGGCTCCTCGCCGGTTGTGGAGCATTGATCCGTCGTTGTTCACCTCCGATCCGGACGCCGAGGAGTCGATCAAGAACCGGCTCGGGTGGCTGCATTCGCCCGAGGTCATGCGGGATCACGTGGACGACCTGACCGCGTTTGCTCGCAAGCTCTCGAAGGAAGGGTTCCGGAAGGCGCTTCTGCTGGGTATGGGCGGCTCGAGTCTGTGTCCGGAAGTATTGGCCACGACCTACGGGACCACACCCGGGTTCTTGGAGTTGCGAGTGCTCGATAGCACCGACCCGGCCGCGGTTCGTGACGCCCTCGAATGGACGGACCCGAAGACCACAGCCTACGTCGTAGCGAGCAAGAGCGGTTCGACCATCGAGGTGCAGTGCTTCGAAGCGTTCTTCTGGGAGAAAGCGGGGGCCGTGCTCGGCGACGAAACCGGCGCGCATTTCATGGCCATCAGCGACCCGGGGAGCGCGCTCGTCACCATGGCCGCGGAGAAAGGCTACCGGCGCGTCTTCGAAAACGCCGCAGACATCGGCGGGCGGTATTCGGCAATCTCGTTCTTCGGCCTCGTTCCCGCCGCGCTCATCGGCGCGGACGTCGACGCCCTCGTCGACGACGGTGAGCGTATGGCCGTCGGTTGTGCCTCGGTGGTTCCGGCCGACGACAACCCTGGCGTTCGCTTGGGGGCATTCGTCGGCGGCCTCGCCCGCAGCGGACGCGACAAGCTGACCATCATCGCTTCGCCAGAAGTCGAAACGCTCGGCTCGTGGATCGAACAGCTCGTCGCGGAATCGACCGGCAAGCAGGGCAAAGGGGTGGTCCCCATCGATCTCGAGCCCCTCGGATCGCCAGACGATTACGGCGACGATCGCGCGTTCGTTTACGTTCGATATGGCGGACGGAAGCCGAGCGCTCTCGACAAGAAGGTCGATGCGCTGATCGGGCGTGGTCACCCGGTCGCTCAAATCGGCATGCTGGCGAAACACGACCTCGGCGGTGAGTTCTTTCGTTGGGAGACGGCCACGGCGGTCATGGGCAGCGTGCTCGGCGTGAACCCGTTCGACGAGCCCAACGTCACCGAAGCCAAAAACGCCACCGGAGCGATCATCGAAGCGTTCGAGAAGAGCGGCAAACTGCCCGACATCGCCTCGGTGAAACCGGGAGGTGCGGACGTAGCGAAGTTGCTCGACTCAGTCAGCTCGGGCGACTACGTCGTGCTGTCGCTCTATGCGATGCGCACGGACGAGCGTGCCGAGACGTGTGCCCGAATTCGCGAGCAGATCCGTCGCAGAACCCGGGCGGCCACGACCTTGGGCTACGGACCTCGTTTCCTGCACTCCACCGGACAGCTACACAAAGGCGGCGGCAACAACGGAGTCTTCATTGTTCTCACCGCGGACGCCCCGGACGACGTCGACATTCCCGGGCGCAAGTACTCGTTCGGCGTGCTCCGAGACGCCCAGGCCCTCGGCGACCTCGAAGTTCTTCGCAAACGGGATCGTCGGGTCATTCGAGTTCACCTCGGGAGCGACGTTGAAGGCGGCCTACGCGAGATCGAAAAAAGCCTGAGCACCGACTGACGTGCCACCGGGTGGGCAAAGGCCGCTCGGATGGGTCGTGCTCGCTGCGAGCGGCCTCGCGCTCATCCTGATCCCATTTTTGCTCTTCGGGAGCGAGCTCGAGCAGCACGCGCAAGCATTCATCAGCGGCGATCCCCCCTGGTGGACCGCCGCGGCGGTGCTGGGTGGGCTGCTCGCTCTGGACGTGCTCTTGCCGGTGCCATCGAGCTTCGTCAGCACGAGCTCCGGTGCCCTTTTGGGTTTCGCCGGCGGAGCGCTCGTTTCGTGGTCGGGCATGACGATCGGTTGCGCGTTCGCGTACTGGCTCGGGGCGCGCGCCGGCCGCGCGGGTGCCAGCCGTCTCGTGAGCCGCGCCGATCTCGAGCGCGCCGAATGCGAAGCTCAGCGGGTGGGGCCGACGACGCTCGTCGTACTGCGTGCGGTGCCCGTGATGGCGGAAGCTTCGGTGATCTTCGCTGGCGTCGTACGGATGCCCTTTGCCCAGTTCTCGCTCCTCGTGGGGCTGTCCAACCTCGGGATCTCGCTCACTTATGCTGGCATCGGTGCGTACGCGGCGGACGTTGACGCATTCTTCGCCGCGTTCGCTGGTGCTTTGATCGTTCCCGCCCTTGCGATGGGCGCTTTTCGCCTGCTTCGCGGGGCGCGCGCCAACGAATGATTCGCGGCGGCGGGGGGCGGGATCGCCGTGGCGCCAGCACTTGCTCGAACCGTGCGACGGCGCGAAGGTCTGTGAATGACGGTCGCGATCCGATTTGCCCGCCCCGACGACGCGGAAACGATTCACGCGCTCATCACCGAGCTCGCGGTGTACGAAAAGGAACCCAACGCGGTCGAGGCGAGTCCGGACACCTTCCGCGAGCAGCTCGCCGAGAGTCCCCCGCCCTTCGAGTGCCTGATCGCCGAGCGTGGTGGCGAGCCGCTAGGTTACGCCATCTTTTTTCACAATTACTCCACCTGGAGGGGCAAGCGCGGGCTGTACATCGAAGACATCTACGTGGCTGAACGGTTCCGCCGTCAGGGCGTCGGTCTGGCGCTATTGCGCCACCTAGCGAGCCTCGCGCAGGAGCGCGGCTGTGCACGAATGGAGTGGAGCGTGCTCGACTGGAACCAGCCCGCGATCGACTTCTACGAGTCTCTAGGCGCCATCGCAATGGACACCTGGACGACCTTTCGCATGACGGAGACGACGATCACTGCACTGGCGCAGGATTGAAACGCGAGAAGCTACGTCTCGGGTAATCGACGACCAGGCGATCCGGCGCAATGGATGCCCCGAGGCCGGAAACACCGCGGTCTCGGGAGGACGCCATGATCGAAACGCGATCCCACCATCGCGGGCCGGGGCTCGCCCTGCTCTCTTTGGTTTTCAGCTTCGGGGTCTCTGCCTGTTCAGTGCCGCAGGAGAACCTCGCCATCGGACCTTCGACCCGCATCAGCGAGAAGAGCATCGAAGTCGACGGGATCGAGGTGCACTACGACGACTGGCGCGGCGGCGCACCGATCGTGTTCGTGCACGGCGCGTTTGGCGAGGGCCGCCTCTGGCGCAATCAGATGGAGCAAATGGCCCACACACGCCGGATGATTGCCATCGACCTGCCGGGGCACGGTCGAAGCGATGCTCCCCGCATCGAATACACCCGGGAGCTCTTGGTGCGCGTCGTCGACGCCGTGCTCGACGACGCTCGGGTCGACTCCGCGACATTCGTCGGCCACAGTCTCGGGTCGGTCGTGGTTCGCGACTACGCGCTGGCTTTCCCCGAGAAGGTGGACCAACTCGTGCTGGTCGACGGACTCCTCGTGCCGTTGGTGCCCGAGGAGTCGCGCGAAGCCACCCTGGAGCCGTTTCGAGGCGAGGACTTCGAACAGGCGGCGACCGCCTTCATCGACACGTTCATGTTCGGCGCCGACAGCCCGGACGACGTGCGCGCGTTCGTTCGAGAGATGATGCTCTCAGTGCCCCGACACGTCTGGATTTCGGTGCTCGAAGTGGCCAGCTCACCCGACATCCTCGACGAGACCACGATCCCGGCACGTACGCTCGGCATCTACACGCAGAACGACTACATTCCGGAAGGCTACGACGAATTCTTGGCGAACACCTTCCCTCGGATGGATTTTCAAACCGTCCCCGAGGGCGTAGGACACTACATCATGCTCGAGCAATCGACCGAGCTCAGCGCGACGCTGACCGAGTTCACTCGCTAGCTACAGTCCGAAAAAACCTCGGCGTGCATGGCTGCGGCGACGACTGCGTGGCCCGAGGGGCTCCAATGAACGAGGTCGTCGGCGAACCGCCGGTACCGGGGGCAGAGTTTGCCACTGCATTCGAGCAGCTCGTGGATGTCTATGGCGTGGTCGACGGTGCCCTCGTCGACCTGGCCCATGATCCAACGATTCAAGTGACGCGTGGCGATGGTCCGTTGATCACGAATCCCGGCGAGGCCGGTCCACGGTGACAGCGTCATTGCCACCACCCGAATGCCGCGACTCCGAGCTTGCAAGTAGATCGATTTCAGATTCCTCTGCACGCTCTCGATCCCGGCATCGAAGATCGACCCCGCAGCGAGATCGTTCACTCCACCGAGAACGACGACGTGCGAGTAAGCCGGTTTGTTCGAACCCGCGCGCCCGAACAGATCGCGAGATGCTCGCCACCTCATGTGGCCCGTACGCTGGCCGCCGACGCCGTAAGCATCGAACTGGCTCTCCGGGCAGCGCCGCCGGAGCTCGCTCAGGTAGATCGCGCCCCCGACACGCGGGTCCGTGAGCGAGTCGCCGATGGCGGCAACGACGTAGCGGCGTTTGGGGGGCGCATCCACCAGTGCACGGCCGACAGCGAGGGTGATGCCTCGAGCCGCGGCGAGGCCGGGTTTCGCCGCAGCGCTGAGCTGGCCCGAGATTGCGCGAGCCACCGACGACCCGAGCGCCGACGCCCCGAGAAGCGCCACGAAAGCTAAATGAAAAAGCGCGCGCACGAAGAATGGAAGCGTAGCGCGGGCGGCAGGATTGAGCCCAATTTGGCTTCGTGCAGGCTCGGCCTGCAGCTCCGCAGCGCAAATCCGACATATGGTAGCGTCCGTAAGCGCCGAGACGAGCCCGGGCCATCGAGGCGCCCGACAGCACGACCGGCCTAGGACCCAGCACACTGAAGGAGTCCCTCATGGGCGACGCATTCATCATCGACGCAGTCCGAACCCCCCGCGGCCGGGGCAAACCCGGAAAGGGCAAGCTGAGCGGGACCCACCCGCAGGAGCTGTTGGCTACCGTTCTCAACGGCGTCGCCGACCGGACCAACCTCAAGAAAGAAGACGTCGAAGACGTCGTCGTCGGTTGCGTTTCCCAAGCGAAAGAGCAGGGCGCATGCGTCGCGCGGAACGCGATTTTGGCGGCGGGCTGGCCCGACGAAGTCACCGGAGTCAGCCTCAACCGCTTCTGCGGGTCGGGGCTTCAGGGTGTGAACTTCGCGGCGATGGGCGTCATGAGCGGACAGCAAGACCTCGCCGTCGGCGGCGGCGTCGAGAGCATGTCGCGCGTGCCGATGGGCTCCGACGACGCCCAAATGGACGGCATGAACTTCGAGCTCCGCAAGAAGGTATTTCAAGTGCCGCAGGGCATCAGCGCGGATCTGATCGCGACGATCGACGGCGTCACCCGCGAGGAAGTCGACGCCTTCGCGTTGAACAGCCAAAAGAAGTGCGCTGAGGCGCTCGAGGAAAATCGATTTGCCAAAAGCCTGATCCCGGTCAAGAGCCCCGAGGGCGAGCTCTTGCTGGACAAGGACGAGCACCCTCGGCCCAGCACCACGCTGGAAGCGCTCGGGCAACTTCAGGCATCGTTCGAAGCGATGGGCGCGGCACCGATGGGCCCGAACGGTGAAACTCTCGACCAGCTCGCCCTCCAACGCTATCCGGACGTCAACAAAATCAGCCACGTGCACCATGCGGGCAACTCGTCAGGCATCGTCGACGGCGCCGCGGTCGTCGTGTTGGCGTCGAAACGCTACGCCGAGAAGAACGGTCTGAAGCCCCGTGCGAAGATCCGCGCGATGGCTACCATCGGCGCGGAGCCGGTGATCATGCTGACGGCGCCGACGCCGGCATCTCAGCGCGCACTCGAGAAGGCGGGGATGACCGTCAAGGACATCGATCTCTGGGAGATCAACGAAGCCTTCGCCGTCGTACCGATGAACACGATTCGACGGCTCGAGATCGACCCCGAGCGTGTGAACGTGAACGGTGGCGCCATCGCCTTGGGCCACCCGCTCGGCGCGACCGGAGCGATGCTACTCGGCACCGCAATCGACGAGCTCGAGCGCCGCGACAAACAAACGGCTCTCATCACGCTGTGCATCGGCGGCGGGATGGGCATCGCGACCATCGTCGAGCGCGTTTGACGCGACGCGAAAACCGAAAGACCGGCTGCCCAGGCAAATTTCGCCCGTTTTCGGCCTAAAAATAATCTACGGATGCCACTGGCGCCTTGGCGGAGCCGACTTACATTTAGGTTTAGTCGGCTCCACCGGGAGTCATAGTGTGTCGCACCCACCCCCGCCCCATCCCACACGCGGGGCTCGCGAGCAGACTCGCATCTGCTTCGTCCCGCGACTTCCGGTGGCAGTCGGCGCCTACTTTCCACCCACGGGAGATCCGTCCGTTGAACTACGCCCAGGCATTCTTCCGATTCCTGTTCGACAGCAAGACGTCGATCGCCGTGAAGTTGATGCTGGTGGCCACGGTCGCCTACGTCGTCATGCCGGCGGACTTGATCCCCGACTTGATTCCAATCCTCGGTTGGCTGGATGACGTTGGGGTCATGGGCATCGCTACGGCGTTTCTCATTCGCAGTCTCAAGCCCTACATGGCCGCCATGGAGGCCACCCGCCGAGAGCAGCTGGCGCTGCGAGAAGGCGTCGTCGACACGACTGGCGTCGACGCCTCCTGACTTTCGGGCGACTCGCCGCTAGCACTCCGCGCTACAGAAACTGCTGACGCAGATCTGAACGTCGATGAACGGCTTGATGCCTTCATCGGCTCCCGGGCAGAGCATTCGCGTGCATGCCTCGAAGGACGGCGCATCGAAGATCGTGTCGAGACACGTGCCGGGCGGTTGATTGCTGAGGCAGTCAGCGACGTCCAGGCAGGCAGGATTGAAAGCGCACTCGGTGAGCTCGCCGCAGCATCGATCTCGAGCACACGGGTCGCACCCCGGACCGCCACCACCAATACCCACCTGGCACTGACCCCCGCCGCCGAAGCCGCCTGAACCGCCCGCGCCGAAACCGCCGCCGCCGCCGAAACCGCCCGAACCGCCCGCGCCGAAACCGCCGCCGCCACCCGACCCGCCGGCGCCGGAGCCACCACCCCCTCCGAATCCACCCGACCCGCCACCAGAAAAGCCGCCGGAACCTCCGCCAGCGAGGCCGCCGGAACCACCAGCGCCCCCCGCACCGCCGGTTCCACCGGCCCCCGACCCACAATCGCAATCGCCGAAATGACCGTCCGCCCGGCAAGACTGCACGCCGTCGCAGCGTCCTGGGCCGACGCAAGCTCGCGCTTCATCGACGGCGCAGAACTCGGCGGCCGTTCCGATCGCGTTGCCAGAACACGCCGACAAGATCGGGACGGCGCTCGCTGCCCCCAAGCCCAGCATTTGGAAAATCGCAGCCCATCGTTCGGCTCTCTGGCGTCGCGGCATCGTCGAACGAGTCTGTCGGAACGAAACGACCCCCGCAAGCCAACGCAGAGTGAGGCATGAAATTCGTCGGCCTATTCCGTCAGACCGAAAGGTCTACGGAAGCACCAGTGCTCTCGACAAGCGGCGCCTGCCCCTGAGCCGTTTCAGACAAACTCGCGTCGCCGGGGTCTCATTTCGGGGCTCGTCGACCTGCGAGGATCGACTTCGGCCCCGCGTCCAGCTCGTCGAGCAGCTCACGCCAACTCACGCCGTTGTCGAGCTGGAGCACTTCGGCGATTTCGTGCAGCGCGTCTTCCTCTTCCGGTGTGACCGCCGTGGCCACGTCCATTTCGTTTGCGGTCGCGCGAGCAATCGCTTCGGCATGGTTGAGCAGATCGCCGAGCTCGTCCGCATGAATCAGCGGATCTCCTTCTTCGGTCTGCGCAAGTAGGAACAGACTCTTCATTCCCTCTTGGAAGTACTTCTCGTCGGGCGGCTTCCGCAGCCACTGGTCCAGCATTTCGAGCCCGCTCAGCTCGAGGTAGAGCTTCTGTCGCGCGATGTCGTCGATGCGCGCGATCTCTACCTCTTCCATCTTCCCATCAGCCCACGCCACGTAGACGAGGGGGAGCATCATCAAGACGCGGTAGTTGCCGGGCGTAATCCCGAGACCGTCGAGAGACTTCTTTAGTTCTTCGTGCATGCGGTGCCTCGATGTCAGCCCGACGGCGGAACGAACTCGGGCGCAATCACCTCGAACCGAGCGCCGGTCGAGTCGTGGCGAAACTGCCTGGCCGGCGCGTAGTCCGGGTCGCTCTCCCACGCCTTGGCCGTCTCCACACTCGGAAACTCGAGCATGACGACCATGGTGCGCTTGTCCGCGATCCACTCGTTGTTTGGACCGGCCGCGAGGACTTTTCCGCCGTGCTTCTCGATCGTCTCGATGATGACCTCGAGACTGCCTGGGTTGTACCTCGCGTAGGTGTCCGCGTCCGTGATGTCATAGGAGGCGATGAAGCATGCTGCCATCGGTGTGGTTCCTGCGTTGGAGGGGCGGGCAGCCTACAGAAATCGGCTCAGCAGAACTAGCGTTCCGGTCGTACGACGCCGCCGCCCACGAACTCGCCCTGCCACTTCGCTCGCATCGCCTCCTCGAAATCTTCCAGCGCGAACCCATGAGACACGTGCGGGACGACGGATCCGTCGCGTGCCCAGCGCAGAACCGTGTCGAGTCTCTCCTTCCGGATCGATGGGTCGTTCTGCGTGGAGATCACGGTGGGACACCCCAAGACGTCGAGACCCTTCATCATGAGCAGATTCGTCGGAAGCATGTTGGCGTTCGGTGCCCCACGCTGACCGCGCCCACGCGCGACGAACGGTGTCGCCGCCCAACCTACGATCAAGTACCGCGCGCCAAAACGAACGCACCGGAGACTCTCTAGCGAGATGGGTCCGCCGACGCCGTCGTAGACGACATCGACGCCGCGCCCGTCAGTCAACGCCTTGACCTCGTCGCGAAAACGGCTCACTCCCCCTTTGCCGTCGACACCGCCCGTGGAAATCGTGTGGTCCGCCCCCTGACTCTTCACCTCATCGAGCTTCGACTCGCTACGGCCGGTCGCGATGACCCGCGCCCCGACGCACTTGGCGACGTGGACCGCCGCCAAGCCCGTTGACCCCGACGCACCGTGCACGAGCACGTTCTCTCCAGCCCGCAGCCGCCCTCGGGCGATGAGGCAATGGTAGGCGGTCTCGTAGCTGCCCAGCAGGTTGCACGCCTGGTCGAAGCTCAACTTGCCCGGGATCGGCAGAACCGCGCGTTCGGGAACCGTGGCCCAGGTTGCAAACCCTCCGCTTGCGCTGTAGGTGCCCGACGTCCGAGGACCAGCAACGAACGGATCGACCATTACCCGATCCCCAACTTGGCAGCCGGTGACGGCCGCTCCGACATCGACGACCTCGCCGGAGTACTCGAGCCCCGGCGTGTAGGGCGGCTCAGGCATGTGTTGGTACTGACCACTCATCATCAAGAGGTCGACCCAACCGACGGCGCAGCTTCGCACGGCAACGAGAACTTCCTCCGCGTTCAGGTCGGTCGGTCGCACTTGGGCCTGAAGTGAAGTCGCGGACTCGAGCGCCTCCATGGGAGTCTCGCCGAACCGGGAAACCACGACGTGTGTACCTCGTTCGCTCATGCGGCGGACGAGCTTACCGTGTCTCGCGACCCTGGGTGGTCCCGCAAAAGTCGCCGACGGCGCCGCTCAGTGTAGGATGGGGCCATCGCGATGCGGCGAGACTCCCCATGAACTGGCTGATTCGGCACGCCATGTGCGCCATGATGCCGGGCGGCGGCACACTGCCCGGGCTAACCGCCGAAGAAGCGCACGCCTATGCCCAACGCGTCCGGGCCGAGTCCGATTGGCTCTACTCGCTCGGGCTATGCCTGGGCGCGGTGATGTTCGCGATCACACCCATCATCACCCTCCTCATCCCCCTCCCGTCGTTTCTGTTGCCCGCTCGGCTGCTCGACCGACACGCCGAGCGAGTGGTGGGCCACCGGTCCTACCTGATTAAACAGGCAGTGTTCCTCGTCCGCCTCAACGCCGGCATGTGCTGGGGAGCCTCGGCCCACAATCGATCAGCACTCGCGCAGCCAGCATATCCCGACGACCCCGGCACTTACCGGACCGACTGACGTGCCGAGCCGAAACCACATCGCTTTTCAAGAGCGCGGCGAGAACGTCGAACTCGACGTCGATTACGTCGTCGTCGGCAGCGGTGCTGGCGGCGCCGCTGCGGCGGTCACCCTGGCTCGGGGCGGCTCGTCGGTGCTGATCGCCGAGGCGGGACCCTGGCGCGACCCGGAGGACTACCCAAGCTCCGTGTACGGCACGATGCGCGACATGATGGACAGCTGGGGGGCGACCTTCACGCGCGGGCGTGCGTTCTGGCCGATCGTGCAAGCGCGACTGGTCGGGGGCACGACGGTCATCAACTCCGCCATCTGCGTGCGAACCCCTGGCGACATCTTCGAACAGTGGAAGCTCGAGCACGGCATCGGCGGTGACGAGATGGCCCGGGAGATCTGGGAAATCCAAGAGGCCATCGAAAGTGACCTGCACGCATCCGTCGTCCCCGAAGAATCCCGCGGTCGTCACAATATCTTGGCCAAGAAGGGCGGCGACGGACTCGGCATCGACAGCCACTACATGACTCGATACGTCCGGGATTGCGAAGGACGCGGTCAGTGCCTCCAAGGCTGCCGGGCAGGTCGTAAGCAAAGTACGAACCTCAACCTGATCCCCGAAGTGCTCGAACGCGGGGGGCACGTACTTTCGTGCGCACCAGTCGAAAAAATCGTGTTCGAGGGTGCTCGGGCGGTGGGGGTCTCAGGCCGCTTCTCGCATCCGCAGAACCATGCCCGAGGGGGGAGCTTCCGTGTCCGGGCTCGACGCGGAGTCGTCATTGCCGCGTCGGTGACCCGCAGCCCGAACCTGCTTGCCGCTTCCGGAGTCGAATCCAAAGCCCTCGGCGAGAAATTTCGAGCCCACCCCGGCGCGCCCATCTTCGGGTCCTACGAAGACCCGGTAGACATGTCCCGTGGGGCAACTCAGGGGTGGGCTTCGATGGCCTATCGCACCGAGCCTGGTCTCAAGCTCGAAACGCTGAGCCTACCGCTCGACATGGTCGCGGGCCGACTGCCCGGAGCTGGCGCCCTTTTGATGGAGCGGCTGGAGGAATTTCGCCACTTGGCGATTTTCGTGCAGGCAACACGAGCGGAAACCGCGGGGCGGGTGCGCCCTGGAGCGCTCGGCCGTACGAACGTTCGCTACACGCTGGACACCAAGGACATGCACCGCTTCCGCGAAGGCATGTATCGCGTAGCGCAGGTACACATCGAGGCCGGCGCCCGCTCGGTCCTGCCGTGCATCACGGGACTCCCCTACAGGTTGGGACCCGACGAAATCCACCTCATCAACGAAGGTCCACTCGACCCCCGCGCCTACGTCGCCATCCTTTCGCACTTGTTTGGCGGATGCGTGATGGGCGCAGATCCCGCCCGCTCGGTGTGCGACGGCAACGGTCGTGTGCACGGCCGTACGGGTCTCTACGTCGCGGACGGCTCGGTCATCCCAACCAACCTGGGCGTGAACCCACAGTCCACCATCATGGGTCTCGCGGTGTTTTTTGCCCAGCGCATGCTCGACGACGAGACGAGCGCGAACGCGGCGTGACGGCATTTGGCAGAGCATGGACTCGCAACTTCTTCCGACCTACATGCAGAAGCTCGGGCTCAAGCCCGCCTTCGCAAGCGAGCTCCTGGCGGAGCACGGCGAGGCTCGTCCGTGGAGGGTAGTCACGGTCGAGCGAGGACTGTGCGCCGTCGTCGGCGTCGATGACGACGGCGCCGTCGTCGAACAGCGCGCGCGCTCCGAAGGCCGGGCAATCGCGGTGGGCGACTGGGTCGTGCTCGATGAGATCCCGGACATGCCACGGGTAGCGGCGGTCCTCGAAAGGGTCACGCGGCTCGTGCGCGGCGCCGTGCATCGTGAGGGGCAAGAGCAGCTCATCGCCGCCAACCTCGACACCGTTTTTGTCGTGGCGGCGTTTGCCGAAACGCAAAAGCTCGAACGGCGATCGATTCGAGCGCGGCGCCTCGATCGCTTCATCGCTGCCGTGAAGGACGGTGGCTCGGTTCCAGTGGTGGTGTTGAACAAGGTCGACCTGGCGGATCGGGACCCCGAGGAGCTCGAAGTGCTCAGGAAAGACCTCGAAACGAGGCTCGGCGGCGTGATGGTCACCTGCGTGAGCGCCGAGGGAGGCGACGGGCTCGAGCGACTGCATGAGTGGCTCGGGCTTGGCGAGACCGTGGCGTTCGTGGGTGCTTCGGGTGTGGGAAAGTCGAGCTTGATCAACGCGCTGCTCGGCGAGCGACGACTAGACGTCGGCGAGGTTCGAGCTACCGACACTAAGGGTCGGCACACGACGACACGGCGCGAGCTAGTGATGCTGCCGAGCGGCGCGCTTCTCGTAGATACCCCAGGAGTGCGCGAATTCGCGTTGGCCGCAGACGATGCGGCAGCTGGGTTCGAGGACGTTCAGGCGTTGGCTAGGGACTGTCGCTTCGCCGACTGCGCCCACGAGACGGAGCCCGGGTGCGCGGTGCTCGAAGCCGTCGAACGCGGTGAGGTCGCCCGCGACCGCATCGAGAGCTATCGAGATCTCGAAAACGAGGCGCGCCGGCAGCGGGGAAAACACGATTCGTATGCCCGTCACCTCGAGCACCTCGAACGGCGCAAGTTCGGGCGACTGGTCCGGGAAGCTACTTCGATCAAGAAGAACCGCTGAACACCGCGGCCTCCGGCTAGGCCTACTTACTGCCGGGCGCGCCGGGGGGAGCACCGCGAGTCGGGATCCGCACCGCTCCCGGGGGCATGCCGGCCGGCATGCCGGGGGGCATCCCGCGAGGCATGCCTGGGTGAGCGCCGGGGGGACCACCAGGCATTCCGCCTGGCATCGGTTGGCGCTGAGTCATCGCGCGCAACCCCGCGATGACCTCGGGATAGGCCTCCATCATTTCCTTGCACCGAGCAACGGGCATTCCGCTCGTCTTGGATTCGACCAGCTTGCACGTCGGCGTTTCCTTGCCGAGGTCGGTGCAAAGCTTGGTGACGAGCTCATCGCAAACCGCGCGAGCCGCCTTGAGCTTCTCGAGTGTGGCTGGCATTTCCTTCAAAGCCGCGTCGCACGCCGCAGCCGTCAAGAGCGGTTTGCCCGCCTTCGCCTGCAGGCAGTTGGCCGTTTCAGGACCACCCTCGCAGAGCTTGTCCTCCCACGCCTGACAGGTGCCCCCTGGCCCAGCGCTAGCGGCGGCCGCCGTCTCGGCGGCTTCTACGTCGGTTTTTGCCTTGGCATCGCGCGCAAACCAACCGGCGCCGGCTCCGACGGCAACGGCCACCACGGCGATCAGAACGTTTCGAGCGGGGGCCCCACTCGTGGGCTCGGGCGGTGATGCCGGTCGGCGCGCCCTCTTGGCGGTCGACCTCGAGCTCTTCGACGGCTTGCGCCGCTTTGGCGACTCTTCCCTCTTCGACGGCCGGGCCTCGGCGGCTTCCGCCACGTCGTCGTCCTCTTCGTCTTCGTCTTCGTCTTCGTCCTCGTCCTCGTCGTCTTCGTCGTCGTCTTCGTCGTCGTTTTCGGCGGCGCTGTCTTCCGACTCGTCAGAGTCGTCGTCCCTCGAAGCCTCGTCGTCGGCCTCGTCGTGTTCCTCGGTGTCATCTTTTTTCACTGGTCGCCTCCGACTTGTCGAGCTTCGAGTTGGGCCGAGTCTCTCAGACCCACCACCACAAAGGCGAAAAGTCTGGTCGAGGGGAATTTCCGGCGATTTCGGACCCGACGGACTAATTCCGAGCGAAAAAAAGCACGTGCTGCGTCGGCAACACGTCGAGCGTGCGTCGCCAAACGAGCCTGTGAACGATGGCCTCCTTCTTCACCTGGGCGCGCGTCATCTTGTGAAGGGGGCGCACGGTGCTCGCCTCGTCTTCACCGCGGTACTCGACAAGAACTACCCGACCATCGGGCTTCAGTGATTCGGCGATGGCGGCGAGCATCTCATGGGGTTTCGACATCTCGTGGTAGACGTCCACCATCAACGCCAGGTCGACCGATCCGGGTTCGAGGCGAGGGTCGGTAACCGAACCGAGAATGGGCCGGACGTTGCCGACGCCCTCCGCCTTCATGCGAGCTCGAAGGATCTCGAGTGACTTCGGGTCGACGTCCACAGCGAGCACGACACCATTCGGCGCGATGCGCTTGGCGATCCGCCAGCTGATGTAGCCCGTGCCGGCACCGATGTCAGCCACTGTCATGCCAGGTTTCAGACCGAGATGATCCAGCAAGACGCCCGGCTGCTCTTCCGCTTCGCGCTCACCGCGTTCGAGCCATGCGGCGCCGCGGTGGTCGACCGGTTGCGCGATCTCGCGACCCATGTAGAAAACGCCGAGCCCCTCCGACGAGGGCTCTTTGAGCCTCCGGTAGTGCTGCTCGGTACCCGGGACGAGGCTAGGCTGAGCCGACACGATGCTGCTCCGACCAATCGCCGGCGGAGCCCACGTGATCAGCTCAGCGCCGACTTGAAGCAAGAGCACCATCGAAGGGTCGTCGAGATCCTTCTCGAAGAGGAATCTCACACGCGCTGGTCTCCCGTCATCGACCTCGACCACCTCGACGTGGAGCCCGCTCAACGCAACTCCATCTCCTGACCGAAACGGCGCGGCGTCGCTGCGGAACATCCGCTCGAAGAGCCCAGTCAGGAGCCCTCCGCCCTGGGGCGCCGAAAGCAGCAAGCTCTTCGGGCCGTCTCGTTTCACGACGATAGGATGCGGAGAGCCACTCAAAGTGTAGATAGGTGGTTGACCAGCGTGACGGGGTCTCCCGTGCTGCGAACGAATCAGCGATGGGTAGAGCATGAACGTCGGGTCCGACGCACGCACGATGTAGACGCGCTGATCGGGGGAACTTCGCTCGAGCCCGCCGAGCGACAAGACGCTCGCCCGCGAGCTCTCGCTGTAATCCGCCAGCACCGACGCTTCGACGTATGACCTCGCGGGGGCGACGAGCAGTTGCGTGCCAACGAGCCAGAGGGCCAACGCGCTCATACCGACCACCGCCATCAGCGGAGCTTTCTTTTCGCCGGACAAGCGATCGGTCACCACGCGGTGCACCCGGGCGAGGAAGATCGCGACGACCGTTGCGACGCCCAACTGAGCCGCCAGGAGATGACGACCCGCGGGCAACGTGGCAGAAACAGGGATGGTCGCCCAAAGAGCGCCCACCAACATGGCCGCGGGCAGCGCCCGTAGCTCCTTACCCGACTCGCGCGCTCCGAGCTTGGCGGTCAACGCCAGAAGCGCGATCGCGCCGACTCCAGCGAGCAAGAGGACGGTCTGAAGAAGGGAGACCGACACCGAAGCCCAGAAGTCGACCGGAACCTCGAACATCAGCTCGGCCCAGAGCGCGCCGGCGCGCTCTGGCAGCGCACGAACGAACTCTAGGGGCTGGTCCATTGGGTCGAGCGCGGTGCCGGAGCCGCGCGTCCCCGCACCGAGCGCGGTGCGTAGCCCGACATACGCGACCGCGGGCAATGCCACGGGGAGGAGCCTCCACATGCGATCGCGAAGCGGGTCCTCGGTATCGATCAACACGAGCGCAGCGAAGTAGCCGATGAAGGTCAACGCATACTCGCCGCATGAAAGCGCCAGCGCGAACCAGGCCGCGGAGAAGAGTGCATCCCGGCGTCGACGACCTCGTCGAAAGCTCACCAGGCTGAGCAGCGCCATCACGGCGAACAGGCTGGCCAGAATCGCGTTGCGATTGGCGAGCCACCCCAAGACGGCGGAGTGCAAGGAGTCGAAGGTGAACACCGCGAGAGCGGTCAGCGCAACGCGTGACGGCAAAAGCGCATGCAGCAGCTTGGCCACGGCAGCGCAGAGGCAGAGCCACCACACGAGCGAATGCAGGTGATACGGCAGCGACGAGTCGCCGAAGGTCGTGCGGTCCAACCAGATGAGCAAGCTCGGAAGCGGCCGAAGGACAGAAAGCCGAACGTCATCTGCCGACCACCATGGCAGATACCCCTCTCGACGAAGCTCAGCGACCTCGGTCGGCTCACCACCGGAAAACGTGAACAGCGACCACGCGGGTCGTGAAACCGGAAAAGTGCCGTCGACCATCGCTACTTGCGCGTAGTCGTCTCCGGCAAAGTCGAACAGCAGCGCGGGAAAGCGCATGCCCAAGGCGACGAGCACGATCGCCGCCGCGAGATAGAGATACCGCCGGTGTGGCATGGCGCCGGAAAATGTCATGACGCCGTCTGTGGAGCCGCGGGCACCGAGCTCACCAGCGCCACGGCGTACAGCAGCGCCGCTACGACCAATAGCCCCGAGAAACCCGTCCCCATGGCCAATAGTGGCGCTGCGGAGCTCGCAACGACCGTGAAAAAAGCGTTCGTGCCGAACGCCCACGGCACGATAGCCGGGTTCGCGGCGCGCAGACGAGCAATGCCGAGTGGAAACGGCATGCCAAGCACGAACCCCAACGGAACGGTCAAGAGCAGGGACAGGCCAAGACGCGTGCCGAACGGTAGGCTGAGCCAGCCCGGCAAGAAGAGATAGCTCGCTACCGCGGTTGCGAGAATCGCGATGCCGACCAACCAGGGCAGCCCGCGCAACCGCGCCGGGCCGAGCCGGAGAGTCAGCGCTGCCCCGAGGCCCGAGGCGCCGAGCAAACTACCGAGCACGACGGTGAGCCCGTAGGTCGGATGGCCCAAGAGGAAGGAGAGCCGCTGGATCAGCCCTACTTCGACCAGAAGATATCCCGCGCCCAGGCCCGCAAAGTATCGGAGCTCGACTCGGTCATCGGGCCCGAGCGCGATGCCGGCGCGTCTCAACGGCCACCAAATCCCAAAAACAGACAACAGGAGCGTGACAAAGACCGAGGCCAGCATCAGCCCGTGCCCCACCGGCAATCGCGCCGCATAAGGGTGGTCGGTGCTCGCCTCTGAGCCGAGGGCCAATAGCTGCGAGGGACGAAAGAAGTCGAAGAAAAACGGCTTCTCGTCCGTGACCGGTTCGACACGATATGGATGGTTCCGGATGAAGTCTGCGCGCGCAGCCGGCGTGCCCGTCAACAGGCGGCCGAACGCGTCACCGGCGGGACGCTCGGGATCGAACGCGATCTGAAACTGGTGTCGTTCAGCGAACCGGCGAAGACGAGACATCTCGAGCGCATCGATCGGGCGAGCACACGCCACCATCGTCGCCCAAGTGCGGCCTCGGAGGATGGCGATGTGCCGGTGCGCGTTCTCGTCGTCCCACGCCGCCAGTGCGTCTCTGGCGGTCGCTGCCAACCGCAGCGTTTCCCGAGGCGGATCGAGGATCAGTCTCGACATCGACAAACAACCGCCAGGCTTCAGGTGAGCGAAGTATTCGTTGAACGCCTCTGCCGTATAAACGTACGCCTCCGCGAGACTGTAAGCGCCGCTCGACAGAGCCGTGAACGTGTCGACGCCGGACAGCTGGATGACGTCGTACTGCGCGTCAGTGGACATCAAAAAACTGCGGCCGTCTGCGCGCACCAGCGAGAGGCCGGACAGCTCCGTGAGGCGCGAATAGTCCCGAAACCGGTCGGTGTGCAGCCCCAACATGGCGTGGTTGATATCGACCCCGGTCACGTCGCCCGCGCCGAAAGCCAGGCCCATCAACGCGTCGGCGCCTCCTCCGAGGCCGATCACCAGCATCTCGGGGCCCTCCGGCGGTGGCGGGCCCCGATGCGCCGCGGCGCCGCGCAAGTGCCAGACCGCCGACGTCGTCGCCCGGAACAAGAAGTCGAGATCCGCCGGTTCCCCCGGCAAACGAAATAGAGCTGTGGGCGCCGCGCCGTCTTGCGTGACGAGACGGGTGTGCACCGGCCTCGGCGTAGCCACCTCTCCTCCGAGGCCCGGGACACCCTGGAAGTCCGCCGACACGTCGATTCGCCCCTGGCTCGTCCACTCGCGGTACTCGATGTTGTGCGTGCCCATCAGCGGGTTGTGCACCAGGTAGATTTCCTTGGTGAACGCCGGCAAGAGCCAGTGGTCATCGTTGCCGTAGCCGAGCGCGGCCGCGAGCAGCAACACGACAGTCCACGCGCTGCGCTTGAGTTCGGCGCGGTTGTGCCCCGCGACGAACACACATCCCGCCAAGCCGATCAAAATCGTGGCCCCAATCAACGACAGCGGTGCGCCGAAAACGTTGAGCAGCGCACTGATCGCCACCGCGGCAAGCGCTGCCCCGAGCAGATCCGCGGCGTAGACTCTATTGGGCGGGGTTTCCTTCGCCGCCAACGCCGTGCCGATGATGATACCAACGCCGATGAAGGGCACCGCCGAAGCCGCGATGACGACCGACAACGCCAGGACCACCGATGGGTCGGTGAACAGGTGCAGCGAATTGAACCGCAGGATGCCGACGAGCGCGAGACTCACCAGGCTCAATAGGGCCGCGCGGCGCGCCCGACGACCGAGGGCGACGTGAAGACCCCCGTCACCCTCGCGGAGCGCGCCACCGCGGGCGGTCAACCACGCTCCCGCGATGCCAAAGCCCGACAGCGCGACTCCTAAAACGAGAAACGCGTAGTGGTGCCACAGAGTCAGCGAAAAAATTCGTGTGAACGCCACCTGGGCGGCTATGCCCGCTCCGCTACACAGCGCGACTCCCGCATAGACCTGGAGGTATCGAGCGCGCGCGGTCACGTCGGCGCAGCATACCCTTGTCTCCTGCGCGGCGCTTCGCGCCACCAGGGCCGCGCCTCCCCCTCGACGCCCCCGCCATGCATCGTGTTTTCGCTCGGGTCGCGCTCGGCCTTCCGAGACTCGGCGTTGGCTCTTCCGACGCCCCGGTCTGCCTCAGGGGAACGGCGGGCCCACGATGTCACCGCCGCCACCGCGCAAATTGACCGGATCCCGGTCGCGGGCGGTAATGATGGATGCCCGGGTCAAGATGTCCGGATTGACCGCGATGTGGTTTTCGAGGCCGGCCACCGAGCCATGGCAACCACCGCACAGCCCGTTGAACAGCTCGGACTTGAACGACTGGCGCGCAAACTCTCCGGGATAGAACTGCATTTCTTCGCGCTGGTGATGCAACGTCGGCGCGCTGTCGCCGTTCAGCTGCACGTTGGCCGCGAGCACGATGGGCATTCCGCCGGGGATCTCGAATTTCACCGAACCGTCGTCCTCGAGACCAGCGCTTCCGAGTAGGCGCCGACGCACGTACACATCGCCGAACGCATCGCCGGTGACGAACGAGCCCCCCGAACCGAAATCCACGACTCCCGGCTCGGGCGGCAGACTCTCGTAGACGCGAAGCTCGTCGAGCTCTGGAAGGCGACGCCCCGATCGCGTGTTCTGGAAAAGCAGGCTCACGATGAGCGGCGCATCGACGACGGTGATTTCTGAGCGATCTCGGCGATCGTCGTTGAACACTTGCGTGTGACCGTTCGGCTCGTCGAAGCGCGATTGGAAGACGCCTCGGTTCAGCCGCGCGTAGACCGCCACCGGCCAGATCTCGTCTTGCGGGCCTTGGACGATCGGTGTCCGCGAACCGTTACCCGTGTCGACCATGACGATATCGAAGTTACCGCTGACGGCCGCGACGTCAGTCACGTTCGCCGCGTAACTCACGACGAGATCCCCATTGGGGAGCGGGGATGGGTTCTTGTAGGCGCCGGCCGTACCGCCCAGCTTGCCGGTGGCCGCGCCGTCCACGATCGTGATCGACTTTTGGTAGAAGTTAGGATTGGGGAACCCGATGGCCCCCGGGTCGACGAGATAGTCCGCCTCGTCGATGCTGGCTTGATCGACTCCGATCGAGCGGTTGATTAGCGCCAAGGTGCCGGCACCGTGGGTCGCGCCACGGTCGCTGAAGATCGCCGCGAGATTCTTGTCGCTGAGCTCGACGACATCGGTGAATTGCTCGTAGTCGATGGTGCTTCGTTGGCCGAACAACGGATGGTAGTCACCGCCGTCCAGATTCTGGCGACGCCCCGCGAGCTGGTAGAACCCCGGTGCACGCTTTTCGGTCGTGAAGATGACCCGCCCATCGCTCATGAACGACGGCAATAGCTCCTGGTTCAAGAGGAAGGTGAGCTGACGGACTCCTCCGTCGTTCTCGAGCACGTAGAGGTTCGCGTTCTGCTTCGAAGGATCCGCAGGTGCGCGCTGCGGCCCCTGGTAACTGAAGGCGCCAACATTCTTCGTATTGCCTCGGGTCGACGCGAAGACGATTTCCCCGCGAGGCGAGAACGCCGGGTCGAAGTTGTGGATGGGCTCACCGTTGTCCGGGACGGAGTTGCCGTCCTCGTCGACCGCTGGTGCGTTTATCGACGCTTCCGGTGCGCACACCGAGCCGTCGGATGCCGCGGTGAAAACCCGCCACGGCTCCCCCGCGGACGAACGGGCGGCAAACGCGAGCCTGGTGCCGTCCCACGAAACCGCCGGTCGGCGAATGTCCGCTGACGTCGGGTCGAGACCACACGCCGCGGTGAGGCTCGTCTCACCGCCACCAGCGGTCACCACGCCCGCGGCGTCCATCGAAGCCGACGCCAGGACGAGGTCGGCGCCGGGATCGTACTGGGCGTAGTCCTGAGGCGTCGCGGCGCCTCCGCGCGGGGGGCGTCGAACGAACAAGATGCCGCTGAGCGGGGCAGCGCCGACATTCAGCATGCGTTCCTCTCGCTCGATTTCGATCCAGCGAGTGATCACGCAGTACGGATCCTGATCGTCGATAGGCCCAGTTTCAGCTCCAACCGGATCGCACGGAGTCGTCCCGGCACCAGCGAAGAGCGGGCCACCGCGGTGGCGGATCCCGCCGACGCTCGCCGTGGCGGGCAGGTTCTTCCGAATCAGGCGCGACGCGTTGGGGTCGCTCGACTCGAGGGCGATCTGCTCGAGGCTGAGATCGTAGTTCGTGCGCGTCGCTGGCAAGCCGAAATGACCACCGCTGCCTCCACGCAGACGGTAGTCGTGGAACATCGCTGGCGAGTGGCAGCCGAGGATCATGCAGCCCTTCTTGGCGAGCATGGGTTGGACGCGCTTAGCGAAGAAATCGAACCCGCGTTCGGCGGGGAGATTGCTCGGGCCACCCTTCTCCTCGGCCCAGTCGGCGATAGCTCGATAGTCCGAGTTGCTCGTGCTCTCGTAGATCGTGCCGCCTTCGTGGAACGTACCGCCCTGCCCCGGGTCGAGCGTGCGCCGGAGAATTTCGCTCGTGCTCACATCCACCGAAACGTATTCGCTCGCGGCAAAGTAGTTCCATCGCGTCTCTTCGTCGGTCGCGCCGCACGTGAGATACAGGGCGTTCGCGGGTGTGCCGTGACAATTGCCCGCGGCGCACGTGCCCGAGAGAATCGGATTGACCTCATCGCGGAAGCGCTGAAAATCGGCGTCCGGGGGATCCACATTGGGGTCGAAGAGCGGATCGACACCGAGGTTCGTGGTGCAGCGGCGGAGCTCGATCTCTTCCGGAGGCTCCGTGGCGTTGTTTTCCGCCGCTCCGTTTTCCATCCATCGAAGCAAGGTCGTGAACCCGCTCGACGCCGGCTCGATCAGCGCGCCGCCGGCGTGAGGGATGTCGGTAGTGATCAGAATCGGATCGGGGCTATCCCACGTCGTGAGTCGGAGCTGAAGCGGTCCGGCGACCTTGAGCAAGAGGTTCGGCATCCCGTAAGGGCCGTAGTCGACGAGCAAATCCCGGCGAAGCACGAGGTCGTCGTAGGATTCGACACTCAGGTTCCCGAGGGCGTTTCCACGGTCGTCGGCAGTGACGTGGCAGCCGGACCCCGACGGGCTCTTGAGACAAGATCCCTCGACGACCGGCGCAATGCGACGCTCGTAGAACGTCGTCGTCGCTTGGCGCTCTTCAGCGCTGCACGCCGCAACGGCAACGGCGCTGCCGAGCGAAAGAATGAGCGCGATCGACGTTCGCCCCATGTCCGTTCCTTAGCTTAGTGCATCGATTCGGCAGAATCGACGTGCTGAGGAAAAAACAATGGGCATCGCTTCGGCTCGCCGACGAACACCCAAAACGAGCGCTCGCGACACCGAGATATGGCGCTGCGAGCAATCGCTGTCCAGCACGCCGTTGAAAAACGGCCTGCCAAAAGCTCAGAGCCGACGCAGGGCGATGCGCGCGGCGTCCTGGACGAAGTGGTCCGGGTCTTCGAGAGCGGCCTGCGCCGCCGCCTTGCCGCCGGGATCCGCGATTTGACCGAGTGCCGCAACCGCTGCGGCACGAACACCAGGGTCAGACTCGTTGCTCGACGACGCGAGGGCCACGAGACCGACAACCGCATCGGTCGCCCGCATCATGCCGAGCGCTT
This sequence comes from Polyangiaceae bacterium, assembly GCA_029261965.1. Classification (GTDB taxonomy): domain Bacteria; phylum Myxococcota_A; class Polyangia; order Polyangiales; family Polyangiaceae; genus JAJDAH01. The sequence goes on along the minus strand of JAJDAH010000275.1, from coordinate 16,803 downwards.
GAGCCGCCTTGAGACGAACCCGCGGAGAGTCGTCGTCGATGCGCTGCACGATGTCGGCGACACCCGTGAACACGTTGATTCGTGTGGACGCACGCAAGGCGCGCACCCGAACGTCGACGTTGTCGTCGGCCATCGCTTGCCCGAGCTCACCGCCTGGGCCCTCGTAGTTGAGTCGCTCCAGAGCTCCAACCGAGGCCAACCGCACGACCGGCGACGGATCGTTCACCGCGGCTTCCGCGACGAATGGCACGCCCGCGGAGACCAGAAACTCACCGAGCGCTTCGGCAGCAAAGGCGCGACGAGACTCGGGCTGCGACTGGTCCTGAAGGGTCATGGCCACCTGGCGATAGATGCTCGGGCTACCGTTCGCGCCCGGGTTGAAGACCCCGAACACGCGACGACGAAGCCACCAGACCGAGATCTCCCGGGTCTTCGGGTGGCCGTCGTACATGAGCTTGGCGACATCGGGAATGCAGTCGAGACATTCCACACGTTCGCCGTGCTCGAGCACGGTCCAGATCTCGGTCGGCGCAGTGTTCCCCGCCGTCACTTGCCGGATTCGCTCGGGGGAGCTCGTGGACTCGAGAGATTCCGGGGACAGGTTCTTGTAGACGTGCGAGCGCCCGACGTGGATTTTCTCCGGGCTCACGTCCGCCGCGCTGGCGGTGACGAGTAGCGACGTGGCCGCAGCGACGAGGCTTCCGATAAAGGCGTTTCGAATCTTCATGTTCTTGCCTTTGGTTCCTTAGTAATTCCGACCGAGCGGATTGTTGTCGAAGGGGACGAAGTCCGTGTTCTGGCGGGCGTAGTACTGACCGCCCATGTCGATGGCTCGAATGAGCTTCACGATCTCTTCACGAGTCAGCCCGACCTCCGCAGCGTGATCGGTTCGGGATGCGCCCTGGATGTTCGCGTCGGTGAAGCCTTGGCCGAGTGGCCAAGCGTGGATGCCCGCGTCGTTGACCGACGTCACGTTCAGCTTCTCGATGAGCTTGCTGTTGCGAGCGTCGCTGGGGATGCCCCACATCGGCGGCACGGTGCCGGCGACCATGGCATCGTCCATTTCCATCTCCATGGCGGCCGGATAGAAGATTGACACGTAAGACGCCGGCCAATCCTGAACCTCCATGTCGTACTCGACCGTGACGGGCGTATCGGTCAGGTCCAAGCGAGGAACCTGGTACGGCACGGCTGTCCCGGCGATCTCGTCGGTCACGGTGACGGTGTAGTACTCCTGCGCGCGACTGCCGTTGGTCGTCCCGTTGTGACAGGCCACGCACTTGTCGTTGAAGATGGCCTGAATCTCGTTCGGGTTACCCGCGGTCGCGTTGATCCAGGGGTATTCGATGCGATCGTTGACGGCGACCATGAAGTCCTGCGCACCACGACCAGCGGCAATCGACAGCTGCTGGTTGGTCGGGGTGTTCACGCCGACTCGCTCCTCGTGACAACCGCCGCAAACGCGCGACTCGCCGGGCATGCCCTGAATCCACGTGGTCTGGTTCCGGATGGCCAAGTCGAACTCGTCGATTGGCTGAAGGTGGACTGGGATGAACGGAGGAATCTCCGCCAGCCACGAACCGTCTTCCTCGACCTTGGCTTCACCGAGAATCGCTGCGCCCTCGGCCATCGTGAGGCCGAACATGTTGACGCCAGCGGCGGCCTCGCTCGAGAAGCCCTCGATGATGCGAACCCGGTCGGCGGAAGCAAGCGCCACGTCGGTCGGCGTTCCGTCGAACTGGGCGCCGGAGACGGTTTCTCCGTGCACGAACGCGAGCGAAGTCGAACGCACGTCGATCGAGCCGAGCTGAACCGGGACCGTCGGGTCCTGGGAGTTCTGAATCGACCCGATGATCGGTGGCTCGGCCCGCGGGGTGAGCGGAAGCGCGTAGAGCTCCCAGCTGCCCTCGTAGTTGACGACGAGCTCGTTGGTCTTCGTCTTCTTGTCGTAGATGTAGATGCCGAAGTCCGGCGGGCTCAACGCGAGCTCGTCGAGGGCATTGACGAAACCCGCCGCCCAAGAGGTCAGGATTCGACCGTCGGGCAACACGGCGGGCGCCCGATATCGTCCGACAGGTGAGGGTTCCTCGCCCGTCGGAACACCGTCGGTGATGACCGTCATGACCGCGCGCTCCTCGTCGACCACGGTGGCGTCGTGCTCCGCGCCCACGTTGATCTCCACGAGCGCTCCGGCTTGGATCGTGTCCTCGCGCGAGGTGGCCACCCCGACGAACACGTTCGGGTCCTTGGTCTCGACGAGCTGAACGAGCGAGTTGGCCGGCTTGCCGTGCTGACCGCCCATCGCGACCATTTGGGTGCAGTCGGGGTTCATGCTGAAGAGCTTGACGTCGTTGACGTTCTCGAGATGCTCCCAACGCGAGAACAGGACGCGACCATCGCTCAGCGCTCGAAGGTTGATGGTGTGCGAGAGGTTCTGCGAGCAGAGCTTCCGATCCGCGTCGCCACCTTCCACCGTGATGGTGCCGATCTGCGTGACGATGCGACTGTGGTTGTACTCGTCCGCGCGCGTACCCATTTCGGTGTACGGCTGCGCCGTCACGAAGGCGATTCGCCCACCGGAGACGAACTGCGGGTGAATGTCGTCGTGGGGCCCGAAGGTGAGCTGGTGGATGTTGAAGGGGTTCTTTTCGGTTTCGCCCCGCGTGACGTCCGCCGTGTAGAGGTGATAGTCGTCGTCGCCGCTCAGCTTCATGCTGAAGACGACCTTCTGCGCGTCGAAACTGACGTCGAAGCTCGAAACGTCGGCGTTCTTGTACCGGTCGCCGTCGATGATGTTTTCGACGACCCCGGTGTTGAGGTCGCGAATCTCGAGGCGGGCACCCGGGTTGTAGCGCAGGTAGTCCATCACCTGCCCCATGCCTCCAGCCACGTCGACCGACACCGATCCGTCTTCACCGACGATGGTGTGCGTGCGCACCGCGTAGACAATCTTGCTGAAGCCTCGGTCGTCGTCTTGCGGAGCATCGTTGGTGCAGCCGAAAGCGAGGAAGCCGAGCAGCGGAAGAGCTGTCAGGAATCGACGTCCAGTCATCGTGGTTCTCCTCGAAGGTGTCGGTGCCCAAATATGGCGCCAGTCCTCCAAAAGCAGGTTCCAGGCCAACCTGCTTTCACAGCAATTTTAGATAGTTGTGGAGCGGGATTGGGGTGTTTTCCCCCCGCAACGGGGCCGCGTCGGGGTGCGTTGCCCCCGTGGGTCGTGGAAACCGGCGGATTCTGTCGCCACGCGCTCTGGCGAAGGGAGCGGTAGGCTCGCCGCAGCGTGACTGACCTCGAGTTCGACCAAAGGGGCCTGATTCCGGCGGTTGCCCAAGACCGCCTGACTGGCCAGATCCGAATGGTGGCCTGGATGAGCCGAGAGGCCCTCGAGCGAACGCTCAGCTCCGGGTTCGCGTGGTTCTACAGCAGATCGCGCCAGGCCCTTTGGGAGAAAGGTGAAACCAGCGGTAACAAACTGCGGGTTCACGCGGTCTACGCGGACTGCGACGCCGACACTCTCGTCCTGCACGTCGACCCCGAGGGCCCATCCTGCCACACGGGCCGGCCCGCCTGTTTCTTCCGACGCGTAGAAAAGGACGGCTCGGTGAAGGACCTCGAGCACGAAGCCGAAGCGTTCTTGTCCGAGCTGGACCGCGAGCTCGAAGCTCGGAAGTCCAGCACGGCCCAAAAGAGCTACACCAAGTCCCTTCTCGAAGGCGGACCGGCGAAGATCGGTGCCAAGCTGCGGGAGGAAGCCGAGGAGCTTTCGCGGGCCGTGGCCGACGAAAGCCCGGAGAGGGTCGCGAGCGAGGCGGCTGACTTGCTCTATCACCTGCTCGTCGCCCTTCGGGGACGGGACGTTCCCCTCCGGACGGTTATCGAAGTCCTGGCCGCACGAGCAGGGGTGGGCGGACACGAGGAAAAAGCCAAGCGGCGGCCATAGCCCGCCCGCCCGAAGGGGAAATATTTCGCGCTCTTGAACCCGTTCGCGCTGCCCGATACCGTACTCGTCCCCCGGCATCAGCCCTTCGCAGATCCCGCGGTCTCAGGCGGAGCACATGTCCCAAAAGGTCCTGGTTTTCGAGGCGGACGCTGCGTTCGCCTCTGAGCTTCAAAGCGAGCTCGAAAAGCTCGGCTGCACGGCGACGGTCGTCGACGATGGCAACGCTGGATTGACGGCGGCGGCGGGTGACAAACCCGATCTCATCCTCTTGTCGATCGAGTTGCCGCGGATGAACGGGTTCAGCGTCTGCAACAAGCTCAAGCGCGACAAGAATCTCAAAGACGTCCCGCTCATCATCATGAGCAGCGACTCCACCGACGAGACGTTCGAGCAGCACCGCAGGTTGCGCACGCGCGCCGAAGACTACGTGCACAAGCCGATTTCGTTTGGCGAGCTGCTTCAACGAATTCAGGCGCATGTATCTCTCGAAGCCGCGCCGATGAGTGAAGAGGCCATCGTCATCGACGACGACATCGACTTCGAAGACGCCGAACCCATCGACGAGATCGAAGAAGAGGACAGCACGGTTGGCGCCGCGGACGTCGACGACGGCCCCGCCAGCATCGTGGACGACGAAGTCGACAGCTTCACGGAAGATGCGTTCGACAAGCTGCTCGACGAAGCCCCGGGGGATCCCCCCGGTCCCGCGCCTGAACCCGAGCCGAGCGCGACACCAGCACCCGCATCCGCAGAACCCGCGGCTGCGGAACCCCTGGACATCGAGCCGGAACCAGAACCCGAGCCCCTGCCGCCGCCCCCGCGAGCCCCAACCTCAATCCCGCCTCGGCCGGCGAGCGTCGCTCCGGGGACGCAGGAAACAGAACGACACCGCGCACGGGCCGACGCCGCCGAGAAGGAGCTGGCCGACGCCAAGGCGAAAATCGGCGAACTCGAGGACGATCTCAAGAGAGGCGCAGGCAAGGACTCGGAGGTCCAACGACTGCAGCGCGAGCTCGACGAAGCCAAGGCCAAGGCGGCCGCGGCCACCAAGGGTGCCGGGGGCTCGGCTCGCGAATTTCTCGATCTGCGGGAGGCACTCAACAAGAAGGACAAGGAGATCCTCGACCTTCGCGACGAGCTGACTCACAAAGAGAAAGAGCTACTCAGCACGAAGGACAGCTCCCTCAGCTTCGAGCGCGAAAAAGCGGATCTCGACGACAAGATCATCGCCCTCGAAAAAGAGATCCACGACACGAAACACCAGCTCGAGAGCGCCGCGGCCGACAAGGAGCAGGCCGCAAAGCGCGCGGACGACTTCAAGAAGAAATTCGAAAAGACCAAAGCCGACCTCGACGCTCGTGGACAGGAAATCCAGGAGCTCAGGGACAAACACGAGGAGGAGTTGGCCACTCGCGACGCAAGCGAGGCCGCTCTCCGGGCCGACCATCAGGAGGCGCTGGAAAAGGCGGAGAGCGACAAGGCCGCAGCAATCGCCGAGGCCGAGGAACGTGGCCATGCAGCAACCGAGGCCGCACTCGCGGAAGCCAAAGAGCAAGCTCAAAGCGAGCTGCAGGTCGAGCTCGAAGAGGCGACCGCCAAAGCCACCGAAGCTCAGTCCGAAGCCATCGCGGCTCGCGAAGCCGAGCTCAAAAAGGAGACCGACTCGAAGCTCGCCGCTCTACATCGCGCCAACGGCGAAGCGACCAACAAGCTCAAGGCCGAGCACGAGCAATCGCTGACCGAGGCCGAAGAAGCGGCGACAGAGAAGCTCGCAGTGCGAGAGGCCGAGCTCGGCGCCGAGCACGCCGCAGCGATGGAAGCGGCGGAAAGCGCGCACGAAGCCACGAAGGCCACCCTCCAAGAAACCGAGCAGAGCCTCACTGAAACCCGCGCGGCCAAAGAAGAGGGCGAAGCTAGCCGCGACGCGAAGCTCGCCGAGCTCGAAGAGAACCTCGCCGAAGCCATCAAGGCACGGGACGAAGCGACCTCCGAAATCGCCACGCGCGACGAGAAGATCGCTTCGGTGGAGGCCGAGCTGGCGTCCACCAAGGACGAGCTCAGCAGCGCCCGGGAAACGATCGAGCAACGCGACGGTGCGGTAGCGTCGCTCGAAGCCGAAGTCGCATCCGTGAAGGCCGATTACACGGAGACGAAGGAAGCGCTCGACGCCGAGCTCAGCAAAGTCGAGAAGGCGCGCAGCAAGTGGAACGAGGACAAACAGTCCCTCGAGAAAGCCAAGGACGCTCTCGCCGCCGCCCTAGGTCAAATCGAAGACGCCGAGAATCGCTCTTTCGATTAGTCAGCGCTTCAGAACGAACGGCTCGGGCACGAGATCGCTCAACTTCATCGAACGGCGAGAGGACGGCGTGGCGGTGAGCACCACCATCTTCAGGTTGTGCTCGATGAGCACCTGACGACACAGGCCGCAGGGCATGGCGGGCTCGTCTCCGTCGGTGAAGATAGCGATCTTGTCCGGTGCCGCTTGGCCCGCCACGACCATGGCCATGATCGCGCCTCGTTCGGCGCAGATCGTGGCGCCGTAGCTGGCGTTCTCGACATTGCAGCCGACGAAGACGCGTTCCCCGACGCACAACGCGGCGCCGACACGGAAGCGGGAGTATGGCGCGTACGCGTTTTTTTGTGCGAGCTCGGCCGCCGCCACGAGATCGTCGTCGCTCGCGGTCATTCGACTCGCGCCCCCACGAGCTCGACCCATTTGGCCAGGAGAGCCGTGAACCGGCCGCGGGTCAGACCGGCGGTTTCTTCCACCTCCGAATGATCGAGCGGCGCGTCACCGATCCCGGCAGCGAGGTTGGTGATGCAGCTGACCGCACCGACGCCTACCCCGCGGTGGCGGAGCGCGATGACCTCGGGCACGGTGCTCATGCCGACGGCATCCGCACCGATCGTGCGCAGCATGCGAATCTCCGCCGGAGTCTCGTACGTCGGGCCGAGCAGCGCCGCGTAGACCCCCTCCGCCAGCTCGGCACCGGTGGCCTGCGCAGCGTCGTGCGCAGCGGCGCGCAGTGCTGGGTCGTACGCTTCGCTCATGTCGGGAAAACGGGGGCCGACGGGGTCGTTCGGACCAACCAGCGGGTTTCGTCCCATGAGATTGATGTGGTCCGTGATCAGCATCAGGCTCCCCGGAGTGAGATCGGCACGGATGCCGCCGGCGGCGTTGGTCAAAAGGACGGCGCGACAACCGAGCTCGGCGAGCAGCCTTGCCGCAAACACGATCCGCTCGAGAGGCAAACCCTCGTAGGCGTGGACCCGGCCCTGCAGGCACGCCACTGCTGCTCCCCCGACCTCACCGAGACAGAGGTTACCCGCGTGGCCAACGACGCCCGGCACCGGCATGCCGGGGATGCGCGAATACGGAACTTTGACCAATGATCCGAGGGTGTCGGCAAAGGCGCCGAGGCCCGAGCCGAGGACCACGCCAACGGCTGGGGTGACGCCGTTGGCGGCCCGCACCGCGGCACTTGCTTGGGCGAGATCGGCGTTTGACTCCGGTTCGGTCATTGCTATTGTCTGCGGCCTCGCAATCGGAGCGTCATGGCAAGCAAGTTCGCGGAGTTTCTGGAAAAGAACAAGATCGACGAGCGACGGCTACTCGCCGCGTCCAAGCGGATCGAGAGGTTGCGCCCCGAGGATCGCGCCGTCCGGCTGAAGCAGCGCGCCGCCCGCAAGGGTGACGGTGACGACAAGAAAGAGGGCGAGGAGACGGTCAAGCCGAGGTCGGGCCGCCCGGTGACGAAGTGCCTGCTGGAAAACGCCCAACAGGGAAACAAGGTATCCGGCGCGGCAAAAAACCGGACTCTTCGAGCGGTGAATCACATCCTCGAGCAGAAGAAGCAGAAGGCCGTGGCTCTGGCCGATCTCTACTGACTCGGCGACTCTGGCGCACGAGTAGGGAAAGCACCCACATCGTGCGGGATGAACGTTGGATGCCTCGGCGGCATCTGACCCCCCAAGTTGAGCGCTTCCGCAGCAGAGCTTGGTCTTTGGGCCGCCAGCCGACGAGTCACCGCCCGTCCCGAAGCACACCGCGCTAAGGCTCCGCGGGTGGACGACCAGGTAGTCGAGCGGGCGAAATCGGGAGATCCCGAAGCGTTCCGCCACCTCATGCGAACACACCGGGACGACGTTGGGCGACTCGTTTTCAGAATGATCGGCTCGTCCGCCGACCAGGAGGACGTGATTCAGGAAGTGTTCCTGCAGGTCCACCGCAGCCTGAAGGACTTTCGGGGTCAGGCCCGATTTTCCACTTGGCTCTATCGCGTTACAGTCAACGTGGTGCTGATGTATCGGCGCGCAGCGCGAAGCCGCCCCATCTTGGTGGAGGAACCCGCCGGGGACGCGCCGTTGGACGTCGACCCGATGCCAGACGAACAGGTGGCGCGAAACGCGCGAATCCAAGCCCTCGCTCGGTTGCTCGATCGTCTGAGCGAAAAGAAGCGAACCGTGTTCATCCTGCACGAGCTCGAGGGTGTGACTCCCGCCGAGATCGCGAAAATTGTCGGCTCGCCAGTGCTGACCGTGAGGACGCGACTCTTTTATGCACGACGGGATCTCGAGGCGATGCTGCGCGAGGAACCCACCCTCGCGGCGCTGGCCGATCAGCTCGATGCGGATCGTGAACGCGCGACCGCAAGACGCGGCGGGTCCGTGAAGCGTGGGACCGCACCCGGCGACCGGGGGGAAAACGCATGAAACAGGCCGACCGAGATTCACTCGACCAAGTGATCGAGGAGACCAAGGGAGCCGCTACCCCCGATTCCGATTGGGACAGGATCGAGAACGAAGTGCTCGAAGCCGCCGCGGCTGGACAGCGCCCACGTTTCGACGCGCCCCCAGCGCGCTCGTCCTGGTTGCCGCTGGCCGCTGCCGCGGCAGTGGCGCTGTTAGCCGGAGGCGGCGTCGTGTTGATGGGAAGCGACGACGACCCCGTCGCCAAGCCGAGCGCTGGGCCCGTGCAAACGGTCCCCGATACCATTGACGGAGCTTCGCTCGCGGTCGGCGCCCCGATCGTCGCAGCGGACTCGGCTCGACGCGTGCAGCACGCCGGAGTTGCGACCTGGACTCTCGCCCCCGGTGGGGAGGCGAAGATTGCCGTCACTGGGCGGTTTCTGACGGTCGAGCTCGAGCAGGGTTGGATCAGCGCCGAAGTCGTCGAGAGCGAGCAGGCGGAAACCTTTGCCATCGAAGCCGGCGACGTTCGGGTCGCCGTTCACGGAACACGGTTTCGCGTCGAGCGCCGCGGCGATCAGGTGATGGTCCAGGTGAGCGAAGGGACGGTGGGAGTCGGCCATCGTGACGATCGTGGCCAGACGCGGCGATGGATGCTGCCCGCCCCATCGAACGGGAGCTTCGCGCTCGACGGCAGCACAGGAGAGGTCACCGGCCGCGGCGAGGTCTCATCCGCGACGGAAGCCGCGAAGAGGGCCGACACGCCCGCGCCTAGCGGCGCGCCGCCGCCGAGTTCGAGCGCCGTGTTCGACGAGACCCCGCCTGAAAAAGAGCTCCGCAGCGCCGTCGACCGGATCGTCGCCGGCGTGAGCCGCTGCTTCAAGAAGCACACGCCACCGCAGACGGGCCTTCGGGTGAGTGCCGAGACGGAGCTGACCATCGAAGTCCACCCGACGGGCAAGGTGGCGGGCCTCGTCTTCAACCCCCCGCTCGCCCCAGCGGTTCGCGGCTGCAGTGATGGTGTCATCGGCTCAGTGAGCGTGTCCAAGTCCCGTGCGGGCACGACGCTCCAACGCCGCGTCACCTTCGAGCGCTGAAACCGGCGAACTCAGAGCTCGCGACGCATGACGATGGCGCGCCCATCGCCGATATCCCACCGCATGCTCTTTTCGCCGTCGATCCAGAACCGCGCTTCGTCGACCTCACCGTCTGGCCGTTTCACGCGCAGCGTGACCTTCTTCCCCTTCACGCTCGCGACGTCGAACTCGGCGGTTTTTGGTTCCTCGGCTGGCACGCTCACGGTCAACGAGTTACCCGCAAACTCCATGCTGGTGCCCCGCGCCCACCCCGTCGCCACCGCGATGCTTTCGGCGCCGACGTTTTCGACACTCTCGCCGTACCAGCGCCCCTCGAGCTTTCCATCGACGGGCCGGCTGCAGCCCCCGAGCGCCGTCACCAACACCAACACCGAAAATACCGAGCCGCGCGTCATCGGATCGAATGGTAGGATATTATCCTACATCTGACTACATTTTGCGACTTCGATAAGCAGCTCACTCCGCCGGCGCGCGGAACAATTTCTCGATGAGTGGGGCGAACCGGAGGCCGAGATCCGTGCCGGCCGCGAAGTCACCACGATCGGGGTGCGAAAAACCGACGGTGAGCTCGAACTCACCCCACGGCTCCTCGAGCTCGGACAGGGTCGGCTCTGGACACCCCGCCGCAATACCCGCGGCGCACGCTCGGAGCAGCTCTTGAAATGGTTTCGACGACCCGATCTGTAGCCGCGCGCTCGATGCGTTCTCCCCAACGGACTTCGACATCACCCGTGCGTCGTCTCCACGCAGCTCGAGCTCGATGCGATCGCGGGTATCCGTCGTTTGGCGGACGGCTTTGACGTACACCGTGAGCTTCGACCAACTGTCCTCGCCCTCGTCCACGTCTTTCAGAAATTCGACGAGCGGAAACCCCAGCTCGACGATCGGCGCCCGTCGGACAGGCGGGGTCTCCTCGTCGGGTAACGAACCTGAAACCGAGGGAACCGGAACGGCCACCGGGCTCGCTGGCGCGGCGGTGCCGCAACCGATCGCGAGCGTCGCCGCACAGAGCGCTCGCTTCAGCGACAGCACCTGACCCCGGTGCTGTAGTCGTTGTAGTTCCGAGTGTGCGCCGACACCCGCTTGTCGCACCCGACCTTCGAGCTCCGCGAGAAGAACCCGCCCCGGAAAACTCCCTTCGGATCGTCCACCCATTCGTCGAGATTACCCACCATGTCGTAGACCGCATCGTCCCCCCAACGGCTCGCGCACGACTCGGTAGCGCCAGTTTTCCTGAGTAGCGGCTTGCCACGGTACTTGACGAGGTTGAGTCTCGGATCCGAATGACCAATCGACGGATTGTCGTGGAGGACCATGGCGGGATGAGCCGGGCGGAAAACGTTGCAACGACCTGCTTCGTACTCTGCCCCGTAGGGGAACTGCTGGTCGTTCTCGCCGCGACACGCCGTCTCCCACTCCTTCTCGGTGCAAAGACGCTTCCCGGCATTCTCGCAAGCCACTTCCGCCGCATCACCGCTCACGTAGCCGTGTGGAACTACGGCACGCACGGACTTGGCGAGCGGAGAAAAATCCGCCTCGGTCTGGTGAGACGGTAGCTCGGGGATCGGCATCATCCGCGCGCGCGTGTCGCCCACACGATGGCGCTTGTTGCCCCAGATGTCGCGACTGCGGATCGCCGCCCGACGGCTCGGTGGGTAGTAAGGCGACAGCAGTGCGCCGCTCTCAGCGGACACCAGTTGGGCTTCGAAGCGATCGATACAGAAGTGTCGGACGGAAACCATGTCGGGCGGACAACGCCCGACGGCCGATGGCGGCCGTTCGACGCTCGGGGCCGAAGGCGGCGCCGAAATGTTTCCGTCGGGCAAGTAGAGCAGCTTGGGCAAATCCTGACTCGCCGCGACCACCGGAGCGACCGTGGCCGACGGCGCCGGCTCGGGCGGCTGCTCATCGCGGGAGCACGCGTTCAGTAGCACCGACGCCGCGGCGGCGACCGCGCTTCGCCGCAGCGCACGCCGGCATTTGCACGGTGGACGGCGTCTGTCCGCGGCGGCTATGGATTCGCCCATGACCTCACCCATCGACAAGGCCATCGAGCAACTTCCCGAAGAACACCGCGAGTTCCTCCAGCAGATCCGAAGATTCGTTCGCGACGACTGCTCGCCGCGAGATGAGGACATGGAGAAAACCGGTCATCCGCCCGACGACCTTCTAGGGAAGATGCGGGAGCTCGGCCTGTTCGGCCTCACGCTTCCCGAAGAGTACGGCGGCCTGGCACTCGACCTGAAGATGTTCTCGTTCGTCCTGCGCGAGCTGGCGTGGACCAATCCTGTCGTTCGCACGTACATGAACATCAACAACGGGCTCGGCTCGAGTGGCATCAAAAACTACGGCACCGACGAGCAAAAGGAGAAGTATCTGACCAAGCTCGCCGCCGGCGAGTGGATCGCCTCGTTTTGCCTGACCGAGCCCGGGGCCGGCTCCGACGCCGCCAACATCAGCACTCGCGCGGAAAAGACCGACGAGGGGTGGGTGATCGACGGCACGAAGCACTACATCACGAACGCGCCGTTCGCGAACGTCTTCACGGTCATCGCCGTGACCGACCCCGAAAAGGGCTCCCGCGGCGGCATCACTGCTTTCGTCGTCGATCGAGAAACGCCGGGCCTCGAAGTGGCGCCGGTGCAAGCCACGATGGGTGGGGTCGCGCAACACCAGAGCGAAGTGATCTTCGAGGGATGCAAGATCCCGGCAAACGCCCAGCTCGGACCAGAAGGTCAGGGTTTCCGTGTCGCCATGCAGACACTCGACGAAGGCCGCGTATCGCTGTCGGCCTCCGCGATTGGCATCGCGGAGCGCGCAGTCGAAGCGGGGCGACAGTATGCGATGACCCGTCGTGCGTTCGGCAAACGAATCGGCGACTTTCAGGGGATCCAATGGATGCTCGCTGACAGCGCGGTGGAGATCTACGCCGCGAGCACGATGCTGCTCGACGCTTGCGACCGACATGCCCGCGGCGACGACATTTCGCGCGAGGCCAGCATGCTCAAGCTGTTCGCCTCCGAAAAGGCATGCGACATCGCCGACCGAATGATTCAGTTGCACGGCGGCTACGGCTACACGATCGAGGGTGGTGTCGAGCGGCTCTACCGGTACCTCAGAATGTTCCGGATCGTCGAAGGCACGAGCGAGATCCAGCGAATGAAGATCGCCAAGGCGATGCTGCGCGAATGAAACACGGTGAACGAAACGAAACGAGACGCGCCTGTCCCGACTCGAGTGCCTGACCGCAGCGGCGCCCGAAGAGCCGGTACGTCAGGGCGGACTCTCTTGACTTAAACATGAGCATTGTTCATATTCTGAACCTGAGCATTGCTCAGCATTTCTCGTCCTTTTCCTAGCCCACGGATCCCCCATGAAGACGAAGACTCTCTCGGTACTGCTGGCATCCTCCTTAGGCGTGTTCGCCCTCGCCGCCGGCTGCGGCAGCGGCAACGGTGATGGCGACAGCAGCGACGACGACGGCCCCGGAGCGATCGGTCAACAGGTCCCCTGGCCCACCGAAGAGTGGACGGTGAAAACACCGGCCGACATGGGAATGGACGCCGCCCTCATCGAAGAGGCGATGGATTACGCGTTCAACAACGTCAACCCACCGTCCCTGCGCAACCCCGGCGACCCCGAGGTGTTCCCGTTCGGCGACACGTTCACGCAGAGTGTCATCGTGATCCGTGGCGGAGCGATCGTCGCGGAGCGCTACGCCCCCGATCCGCGAAACATGGCGCAGAAGGACAAGGATTCGATCGCGGCGAGCTGGTCGATGGCCAAGAGCTTTTCGAGCACACTCATCGGAATCCTGATCGATCAGGGGCTGATTGAAAGCGTCAACGTTCCGATGACCACGTTCTACCCGGAGTGGGCGGGGCGACCCGGTTTCTCCGAAATCACCCTTCGCGATGTGCTGCAGATGCAGTCGGGCATCGATTTCTCGGAGTCCTATACCGACACCGACTGCATCACGATGACCGGCGACATGTTGTGCTCGGAAGTACTCGAGATGGGGTTCCAGGCGGATCAGCTCAGCTACATGCTCGCGCAAGAACGCGGCCTCGATCCGGCACGGACTACTGGAGAGACTTGGTACTACTCGAGCGGCGACACATTGCTTCTCGCCGGCGCCGTTCGTCGGGTTGCCGAGGCGAACAACCTGCCCTACCGCAACGCCACCGAATTCGCCCGAGAGGTGCTCTTCAACAAGATCGGAATGCACAACAATCCACTGACTTGGTGGGAGGACGTTCCTGGAAATACTCTCGGCTACTGCTGTCTGGACACCACGAGCCGCAACTTTGCCAAGTTCGGTCTGCTGTTCCTGCGCGACGGCGAATGGGACGGCCAGCAAGTCGTGTCCAAGCAATGGGTCGAGATGGCGACAACCGACGCAGCCGCCGGAAGCAAATCCTACGGCTACCAGTGGTGGCTGCCGGGTAGGCAGAACGGCACGACGCTGCCGGCCGACATCTACGCGGCCGAGGGCCAGGACGATCAGCGGATCTTCGTCATCCCGAGCCTCGACCTCGTGGTGGTCAGGAACTCGATTTACAAGGAGCCGCACCCGATCACGGGCAACCCCGATCTCGGTGGCCCTGTTGCCGAGCGTGGCTTCGTGCCGGAGTTTCTACCGTTCGGCGCCGGGGCTCCCGACCCGGCGGACAACGTGCCCTTCGGCACGAACAGCGGCACGGTTTTCCTCGATTGCGCTTTCCTCGGCCCGATCATCAACTCGATTCAGGACCCGGACGTCGCGAAAATCGAGTTCTGCAACGACGGCGGCGCCCCATCGGCATCCGGGGGCGGCGACGCGCCGAGCGAGCCGACGCCGCTCTTCGGCTGTCGCGACGGCAACGAGACGCTCGACTGTCGAGCGCGGTTCGAGACCGGCCGCTACGGCCCGTTCTGCGAAGAATTCATGGGCTGTTTGTGCGATGGAGACGCCGCAGTGCGCGATCTGCTCGTCACCTGCGACGACGTATGTGGGTGCCGCGAAATCGTTCAGTGTGCGATCGAAACCGGTTGCCTCGCCACCGACACTTTCAGCTGCCTCATCGATTGCGGCGACGTGATCGAAAAGAACGGCGGCCTCGGTAGCTTCCCCGGCAAGTTGGTTCAGGAGCTGGCCATCACCTTCGACGCGGCGATCTCGAACACGGGCTGCGCAAGAACCTGCCCCTAGTCCCCTGGATCGTTACTCTTGAGACAGGCCGCCTAGCCCTCACGCAAACGCCTCGACGGTCTCGACGATCGCCTCACGCTTGCCCAGGATCCGCGCGAGGTCGGCGGGCTCGAGGGCGAGCGCGCAGAGCGAAAGCTCTTCGCCGAGTGTCCTCTCGTCGACCTCTTCGAAGAACACCCGCACCAGCGCCTCGGCAAACGCCACGGTCGACGGCGCGTCGCGCTGCCCTCCGCTCGCCGCCGCGTGATGCCATCGAATCGCCCCCTGCGCGCGCAGACTCAGCTGCCAGCGGCGCGCAAGTTGCGCCCCGACGATAGTGTGCTGCTCGTCGATGAACGACGAGACCGACCGATGAAGCGGGACGCGGATCGACTGGCGGTGCACCTTCGAAATCGCTTGCAACAGCACGGGACGACCCACGTCGTGCAGAAGCCCGTAGAGAAACGCCTCCTCTTGGGCCACGCCTCTCACCCGAGCGACGGCCTGGGCGCAAAGAGCGGTCGCGACCGAGTGCCGAAACACCTCACGAAGAATGGGTTCAGCGCCTCGCGCGGTGAACGCAGCGCTCTTGCACGAGATCGCCAGGGCCACCTGACGAAACGTCGTCGCCCCCAAACGGTTGACCGCGTGATGGAGGGACGTGATCTTCGAACGCGCCCGGAGCGCCGCCGAGTTGGCGACCTCGAGCAAGCGCCCGGCAACCGTGGGATCCGATCCCACGATGTCGGCGAGCTGGCCGAGATCGCAGTCGTCGCGAGCAGCGAGCGAGAGTAGGCGGTGGGCGACCGCCGGGAGAACCGGAACGGCCAGGCGCCCCTCGCGAATCTTGCTGAGCAGCACCGCCCGCGGGCTCACCGGCAGCTGCCCGGGCTCCAAAGTCTCTTGCGCGAGCATCCTCCCGGAGGAACGGCGAACGACGGTCAGGACCTTAGGGTTGCTCGGTATGTACGGCCACGGCTTTTCCGGGGCAGCGCCCCGCGTGGAATTTTTCCACCCGGGAAGAACCCGCGCCCGACCGACCTTTCGACATCTTGATGGAGAGGATTATATGTACTATTGCGTACATATGACTAGTCACCCACTGCTTCGCCGGCTTTCTCTAGGGCTCGGCCTGGCCGTCGCCGGCCCCCTCCAGGGCTGCGGAGGCGCGGATTCGGGGACGCCCCGCGGAGGGTTTGGAGGCGGTAGCTTTGCTGGCTCGGGAGGCATGAGCACCGTCTCACCCCCACCGCCTGACGGACCTGGCGGACCTGGCGGAAGCGGAGGCCTCGGCGTCGGCATCGAGCCACCGCCAACGGGGCCCGCCACGAACGACTGCGGCGGATACGCGCTTCAAGCCGAGCCGCGAACCGAGCCTGGCAACGTGGTGGTGCTGTTCGACCAGTCGTGGACGATGGGGGAAATCTGGTCGGATCCAGCTACCGGCGTTTCGGGTCCGAAGCACTTCGTCGCTGGTGACGCGCTCATCAAGGCAATAGCCCCGCTGCAGCACCAGATTAGCGCTGGCGCCATCTTCTTTCCCACGGTCCCGGCTCCGGGGGTTTTCGATCTCTGCCCCGCCGGCGTCGCCCCCCTCGGCGGGCCCGGCCAGATCCCGCTGTCCCAAGGAGGGACGTTCGTCACGATGTGGGGTCAGCACTTCGCGCCGCCCTGGACCACCGTGCTCGGCACGCCGCTCAACAAGGCGCTGCACGAAGCCAGCGCCGCGCTATTGAACCCACCCGCCGGCAAGACGGTCGTCGTCATCTTCACGGACGGTCACTGGACATGCCAAGACAACACCGAGGTCCCGACTGTCGCTAACCTCCATTCTCGAGGCATCGAGACCTACGTCGTCGGTCTACCGGGTGCCTACGGCATCACCCAGCTCGACGATCTCGCCCGCG